>PLOU01000133.1 GCA_003142235.1 Granulicella sp. | reverse complement strand
CCGGCGTTCCTGCGCTTTCCCGGAGGGAATTATTTGGAGGGGCAGACGATTGCCGACCGCTTCAACTGGAAGAAGACGATTGGGCCGCTGGTGGACCGGCCCGGACACGCCAGCCCGTGGCGATACCACTCGACCGACGGGATGGGGATGCTGGAGTTTCTGGAGTGGTGCGAGGACTTGAAGATGCAGCCGGTGCTGGCCGTGTATGCGGGCTACTCGCTGGGCGGAGAGCATGTGACGCCGGGGCCTGACCTGGAGCCGTATGTGCAGGACGCGCTGGATGAGATTGAGTATGTAACGGGCGACGTTACAACGAAGTGGGGCGCGGAGCGGGCGAAGGACGGACATCCGGCGGCGTTTCCGCTGACGTATGTGGAGATCGGGAACGAGGACTTCTTCGACAAGTCGCAGAGCTACGACGGACGCTACACGCAGTTCTACAAGGCGATCAAGGCGAAGTATCCCGCGTTGCAACTGATTTCGTCGTCGAATGCGAGGGGAAATGTGGTGAAGAGCGTGACGCCGGACTTGATCGACGACCACTACTACAAGCGCGCGGAGGAGTTCTTCAAGGACGTACACCACTACGACAAGGCCGACCGCACGGGGCCGAAGATCTTTGTTGGCGAGTGGGCGACGCGGGAGGGAATGCCGACGACGAACTTCGGCGCGGCGCTGGGCGATGCGGCGTGGATGACGGGGATGGAGCGGAACAGCGACCTGATCCTGATTGCGAGCTACGCGCCGCTGCTGGTGAATGTGGACCCGAACGGGATGCAGTGGCAATCCAACCTGATCGGGTACGACGCGCTGAACAGCTACGGCAGCCCAAGCTACTACGCGCAGGCGATGTTTGCGGGACACATTGGGACGGAGATTGTGGCGGCGGAGCTGCAAGGCGCGGGCGACCAGCTGTTTTATTCCGTAACAAAAGATGCGGCGAAGGGGATTGTGTATTTGAAGCTGGTGAATGCTTCGTCGGCGGCGCAGGAGCTGAAGATCACGCTGGACGGCGCGAAGACCGTGAAGGCAACGGCGAAGCTGGTGCGGCTGAGCGCGGGCTCGACCGCAGCGACGAATACGATCAACGATCCGAAGCGGGTTGTGCCGGTGGAGAGCACGGTGACCGGCGTGGCGAAGACGTTTACGCGGACGGTGCCGGGCTACTCGATTGAGGTGTACGAGATTGGGGTGAAGTAGCGATCTACTTGGCTGGCGTCATGTAGCGGGTGGCGAAGGTGACGAAGGTGGCGAAGCTGGGCTGGGGGTTGTGGCCGCCGGGATGCTGGACGAAGGCGAGGTCGCCGGCGAGCAGCGGGGCGCCGACGGGTGGGAAGGCGTCGGTGGGGCCGGAGTCGTTGCCGAGGGACTTTTTGCCGAGCAGACGGTAGACGGGGCCGGCGGCGACCTCGGCGATGAAGGTGCCGCGCGTGTCTGCCCAGCCGTCTCCGCCTTCGAGGGTGCCACCGTCGATGAGGAGCGGGCGGGGGGCGCAGAGGGCGATGAGCTCGTGCATGTCGACGGGCATTTCTGCGGGGATGACGAGGGTGGGCGAGAGTTCGGCGTACTTGAGATAATTGCCGGCCATCCAGTGATACTCGCCTGTGCCGGCGATGTTCTCGAGCTGCTCGCCGTAGCGGTGGCGGGCGAGCGAGGCACCGCCCGCGCCGGAGGAGCTGATGTAGGCGACGGCGAAGCGCGGCTCGTAGGCCATGGCGATGAGCGCGGCCTTGCCGCGGCGCGAGTGGCCCTCGATGGCAACGTGATGCGCGTCGACGGAGGGGTCGGTCTCAAGGTAGTCCATCAGGCGCGAGGCCCCCCAGGCCCATGCGCGGAGTGCTCCCCAGTCGTCCAGCTTGCGCGGCTGGCCGTGGTTGCAGAGGCCGATGATTCCCTGGGTGATGCCGGCGCCGTTGTCGGCCTGGAAGGTGCTGTGGTAGAGCAGAGCGAAGCCCCAACCCTTGGCGAGGACCTGCTGCTGAATGGGCGGGTCGAAATTGGGCGCGGGCGGCCGGGGCGCGGCGGCGAGAGCGGGGGTGGGAGCGGTGGCGGGCGCGGCCGGGCGCGGACGCGGCGGCGGAACAGGGTAGCCGGCGGGATATCCTCCGTTGAGTTCCATGACGACGGGGATGGGACCGCGCGCATCGGCGGGGAGGATGAGGTCGGCTGCGATGTCGACGGTGATGGACGGGTAGGCGGAGTTGTCGACGTGGCCGATGAGGTGTTTGGTGATGATGGCGACGCCGTGGTCGGAGCCGGGGGTGGTGGAGGTGACCTGCCAGTGGACGGCGGGGACGTTGGCGGGGACGCGACCGATGATTTCGCGGTCGAAGATCTCGACCAGCTCGGGACGGCGCTTGGTGGTCCAGACTTTGGCGGAGGTGACGGGCTTGCCGTTGTTGAGCAGGAGCGGGTTGGGCAGGTTGGGCCAGGGATTGGCCTTCGACTCGTCCCAGTTGACGGGGTTGGGGCCGGAGCCGTTCTGCGCGACGCCGGGACGCAGCGCGGTGATCTGGAGGAGGTCGAGCAGGCGCTGGTGGTCCTGGGCGGCGGTGAGCTGGACGGGACCGGAGGAGGGCGCGGGTTGCGGCGTGGCGGGCTGGGCGGGCTGGGGCGTGGGTGTTTGGGCGAGGGCCGGCGAGAGCAGGAGGGCGAGCGAGAGAGTGAGGGATTGGGCGCGCATGGGGTCGCAGAAACGATAGCAGATTGCGGGCGGGGTTGGCATTGTGATGGGCGCTACGGGTTGTGGGGCAGTCTGATTACCATTTTGTCGAGGCTCAACAGCAAAAGCTGGCTCGCCTGCTCGTGTTAGACGAGTGGTATTAAGGTCGGGAGGGAAGTCTGGCGATCTGGATATGCTCTGGCGGCAGGCCTGCCTCATACCGCTCCATCATCGCGCTGTAGGCAGTCTCCAGATGGCGGGTAAAGGTTTGGCAATCGAAGAGCGGAGCGGTGAGGTGGTTTTGTTGCAGGTGCTGGCGAAGCGCCTGGAGTCGTTGGGGATCGTGCGCCAACTCGACTGCCAGTTCCTCAAATTCTGCCTTCGTTGCAGTGATGAGTTCGGGCAGACCGACGGCGCGCAACAGGCTTGCCGCGACCCGACTGGCAAAGCTCTCGCCCATGCGGGTCAAGACCGGCAGCCCGATCCACAGAGCATCGCTGGCCGTGGTGTGCGCGTTGTAGGGGAAGGTATCCAGAAACAGGTCCGCCAGCCTGAGCCGCGCCAGATGCTCGTCTGGAGACAGCGATCCGGCAAAGACGAGCCTCTTCTCCGAGATACCGCGCAGCTCGGCTTCCTTGCGAAGATTTTCGACGGCCCCTGGATTGCCCTCGAGCAACCACAAAACGCTGCCCTCCACCCGCCCCAGGATGCGCATCCAGCTAGCGAAGACAGCCGGCGTAATCTTGTATGCGCCATTGAAGCAGCAGAACACGAAGGCCGTGTCGGGTAGGCCCTCATCCGCCCTGAAGCATGGCCTTGCAGAGATGGCGCGCCGCGAGTCATTTGGCTGGTAGCTGTCTGGCAGATAGACAATCTTCTCCGAGTAATGCTGCCTGCTGGCTTCGGGGATCAGCGTAGGGTCGGCAATCAGATAGTCCATGTAGCCGGCGCCCATGGTTCCGGGATAGCCAAGGTAGTTGATCTGGATGGGAGCGGCCCGCTCGGCAAAGATGCCGGTACGATTGCCTTCCGTAAACCCGCTTAGGTTCACAGCAATGTCCACTTCGAGTCTCCGGCTCAGTTCCGCGGCCTCTCGATCCGACATCGACCGCACATCCACAAACCGGTCCATTGCCGCAGACAGCCGCTGGCTCATCGCATCCTTCTTCTCCGGCCCATAGGCGAACCCCAGAATCTCGAACTGGCTGCGATCATGCAGCTCAAAGACCTCCGCGATCAAATTGCTGACTGCGTGGCTGTAAAAATCCGCCGAATAATATCCGATGCGAATCTTCTCTGGTCTGGGCTGGCGGGCAATTGCCGCGCCGGGGTAACGTTCCGGATACTTGTCGCGTACATATATCTCCGCCGCCTGCCTCTGCACCGCAGGTGAATCGCTGATGGCCAGCATCGGGAAAGGCAGAGCAGCTTTCAATCCGCGCTCGATCTGTGCTTCCAACTCCTGGCACTCCCTATCGCTGTCCTCCCAATCGCACAGATGCCTCCGCGTATGCAGCCACATCCCGTGTAAATAATCATGGTCCGGACAGAGTTGGAGTGCCCTGCTATAGCTCTCCAGAGCCTCCTGATACCGTTTCAGGATCAACAGAGCGTTGCCCCGGTTGTCGAAGGCCCCCGCGTAATCCGGCTTCAGCTGGATGGCCCGGTCAAAGTTCTCCAGGGCCGTCTCGTACTGAAGCAGGGTATTCAACATGCCGCCTCGATTATTGTGGGCCTCCGCATAATCCGGCCTAAGAGCGATGGCCTTGTCAAAACTCTCCAACGCCGCCTGGTAGTGCAACAGAATATTCAGCACGCAGCCCCGATTGTTGTGTGCCTGCGCATAATCCGGCATGAGAGTAATCGCCCTGTCAAAGCTCTGCAGGGCAGCCTGGTACTGCTGAAGAGCATGCAGTGCATTGCCTCGGTTGTAGTGGACATCCGCAAACTTCGGTTGCAGCAGTATCGTCTTGTCGTAGCTCTCTACAGCCGCTTGGTACTGCAATAGATCAAGCAGCGCATTGCCTCGGCTGTAGTGGGCCTCCGCATAATCGGGCCTGAGTTGGATGGCTTTGTCATAGCACTCCACCGCTGCCTGGTGTTGCTGCAGGCTATACAAAACATTGCCACGGCTGAAGTGGGCGCCTGCATCGGCTGGATTCACATGAATCGCCCGGTCGATGAGTTCAAGCGCGGGTGCATACTGTCCAACCTGATACTTCAGCACTCCAAGAAATTGCAACGCGCCCGCGTGGCCGGGATTGTCTTGCAGGATTTGCCGATAGAGCGCTTCCGCCTGAGGCAGCTGCCCAGCTCCGTGGTGGGCCACGGCCTTCGCAAACAGTTCGTCCGCCGTTAACGGACTGGACCCTGCCGTCTGCTTATCTAGGGTCTGCCTGATCTGCCGACGAAAAGGATCGTCGCATCTGCTCTTCATGCGCATCTATCCTTTAGTCAATTCGCCTAACAGTGTTAGCGCTCAAGGGCATTATTCGCAATCTCCTTATACGGCACCGATTCGCTTGAATTGTACCGCTCCTGCGCTACGCGCGAATGCCCCGCTGTCCTCACCCCACCAGCGAAGCTGGCGGTAGCCTGATCGCATGGTGGGCGAGGAGTGGGGCATCCGGTGAAAATTTCAGGAAGAAAGGGTCGAGCGGCATGGGCCGACGAAAGTTCATCGGGGTTCTTCGACTGCGTGACTCACGATGAAACCGTGAGTCACGCAGCTCAGGATGACAATCCGCATATTGATCCGATAATAAGCATTACCAAATTGTCGATGCGGTTTAGCAACGAACAACTCACAATGAACAATTGAAAACTAACAACTGACGACTGTCGTTAGGCTGTGGTGAGGGCGAGGCCGGCGGATTTTTCCTCGCTGTCGTCGAGGGCGTCGGGGGAGATGGTGCGGTAGAAGAGCTGGTTGTTCTCCATGTAGACCTCGAGGAAGGCGGGGCGCTGCACGATGCCGCCGGCGATGAGGGCTTCGGAGAGCGGGTCCTCGACGAAGCGCTGCAGGGCGCGGCGCAGGGGACGCGCGCCGTAGGTCCGCTCGGATGCGGTCTTGTCGATGATCCACTGCTTGGCGGTGTCGGTGACAGAGAGCGTGATGGCCTTGTGGACGAGGTTGGCGTTCATCTGCTGCACCAGCAGCTCCATGATCTGCATGAGGTCGGTGTTGGTGAGCGAGGTGAAGATGATGACCTCGTCGAGGCGATTGAGGAACTCGGGGTTGAAGGTGCGCTTGACCTCTCCCTTGACCAGCTCCTCCATCTTGTCGAGGACCATGTTCTCGTTGCTGCTCTGGAAGCCGAGGCCCTCGCGCTTCTGAAGGTGCTTGGCACCGATGTTGGAGGTCATGACGATGATGGTGTTCTTGAAGTCGACGGTGTTGCCGAGGCCGTCGGTGAGCTGGCCGTCCTCGAAGACCTGAAGGAGAATGTTGAAGACGTCGGGGTGCGCTTTTTCGATTTCGTCGAGCAGAACGACGGAGTAGGGCGAGCGCTTGACGCGCTCGGTGAGCTGGCCGCCCTCCTCGTAGCCGACGTAACCCGGAGGCGAGCCGAT
>PLOU01000011.1 GCA_003142235.1 Granulicella sp. | reverse complement strand
GCCCGGTCATGTCCAGCTTGGAGTTGTAGCCAACCCCGCGCTCCACGAGCCGCCCGACGCCGACCAACACTGGAACAGCCTCTCGCTCCCGTTCGTCGTCAGAGCCCACGGCCGCATCGGCAAGCTCGACCCCAAGGCACTGGCTCCGTTACAACGTTTTGTTGTGCCCGTAAAATCGGCTTTTGACCAAGTTCGAGGGGCCTCTCGTTCGAACGCCAATTGGTTGCTCAAGTATGCCAACTCCTCTACAGCCGCCATTCTCCCCGCTCCTGGATTGCCGCATGCATGGCGTCGGGGGCCAGGTCCAACTCGCCGGGCCAGGACACGGCACCGTAATCGAGTGCGACCTGCGCGAACAGAGACGGGTCACGGAGCGCAGCGAAGACCCCAGCCTCTGGAGAATGCACCAGGGCGGACACGTCAACCACACCGGCAATGCCATCGGCGAATGCAACCCGCAGTCGGAACCCTGAAAGGGCTTCGACTTCGGTCACGCTCCATGGCGACCGGGGGGCGGATTCCGGTGTGACTAGGGCAGCAGTTGAATCTTCTCGGGGATGTGATTCTGTACGCATAGCTCCCAGTCCTCAATGAGTTCGTGCGGTGTAGCTCAACCCGCTCCCAGCACGAGGGCTGTTGCCCGGCTGGGTAACTTGGCCTCGATGGTAGCAGAGGTGCGAATGTCGAGCACGGCCTCGAATTCCACACTCACTGAAAGTGCGGGACCAGATCGAACTGCCTGCAATGTTCCTTTTGAGCAAGTTCGCAAAAGCCAGGTCCGACTTCGAGAACTCGATCTGATTGCCAGTCCAGATCGCGCCGATTCAGGCGGCGAGATTGGAGTGTAGTGGGTGGCGGGATAATTGTGCATTGGGTAGGTTTGCCTGCCTTCAATGAAGGTTGCGATCTCTATCTGGCAAATACTTGAGGCGGACTCATTGGCTGTTTCAACATCAAAACAACAGAAGTTCACATGCGGTCCCCGGCGACGAATCTGAAAGACGTGTCCACTTTATTCCTATTTGGCGGATGACATTCGGAGTTTCCATGAAAATAGACTTGACTCTATAATGGAGTCGCGTCTATATTTATATACATGGCGACGGAGATCATCGTTACAGACGAGTTCAAGCTATGGTTTGAAGGCCTGAATGAGTCGGAGCAGGAAGCAATTGATCGCGTCGTCGGTTTGCTACAGGAACGCGGTGTCACTCTGGAGTTTCCATTCAGCAGTGGCATCAAAGGTTCCAAGGTCACGGGTATGCGCGAATTGCGGATTCAGCATGTGGGGCACCCCTACCGCATCCTGTATGCCTTCGACCCGATCCGCCAAGCCATTCTGCTTGTGGGCGGAGACAAGACGGGAGACAGCCGTTGGTACGAGAAAGCAATCAGGCTCGCCGATAAGCTTTTCAGCGAGTACCTACGTGGCTTAGGTTACTGAGGCCTGCGCCTCTTTTTGAAAGGATAGACCCGTGAAAACTACTGCATGGAACGATCTGAATCACAAAGTTCCCCTAGAGCGCCGGGAGCAGCTGAAGCGCGAAGCTGTGGCGGAACTTGATCGGATGGGCTTTGCATCTCTTCGCAAGGCCCGCCAGCAGACGCAGGCGGAGCTCGCTGACAAGCTCGGAATTGACCAGGCGAGCGTATCGGCAATCGAGAACCGTTCGAACCTGCTGCTGAGCACACTAGCTAAGTATGTCCGTGCCCTGGGCGGGGACGTCGAGATCCGTGCCGTCTTTCCGGAAGCGACGTTCAACCTCGAACCGCTCTTGACGGGCGAGATCGTGCCGACGCCAGCGTCCGTCTCCATCTCATCCAAACGTCGCGCTACAGGCCAGAAGTCGTTGGGCGGACGCCGCAGGGTTGCGGCTGTGGCTAGCTGAGAGCTTCGCGAATGAGAAGCTCCTCCAGTTTGCGGATGAGGGTCTGATGGTTTGGGTGGTAGCGAAGCCGGTCGATGCGGCCCAGTGCCGTAATCAACCTGGCATTCTTCACCTGGTCGCGTCTCGATGATCACCCGCGCTTCCGGCGATACCGCTCCGCGCAGCTTGCGCACGAAACGCTTGACGCTCTGGTAGCCGCCCCCGCAAACGCGTGCCCATCGACCAGATCCTGCCAGATAGCCGACCGACTCATTCTTTGGATGGAGTCGAGCATCTCAACGATCTCGCGCTGGTCTGGGGCTAAGTATTACGCTTACCGCTGCTTGACGAACTGGCGGCGCAAGGTTTCGTCCACGGTTGACTGCCACTTATCGACGAGGATGACCCTTATCTACCCCAGCAGCGTTCGGCCAAATTCCGTTTCGTGTCTTCTCCTCGGAGATACCAAACCGTGTTGGCCTTCAGTACGACAGTAAATTATGTCTTGACAATGTCATTACATGGTGGGCTATACTTGGAAAAGAGGACTGAACAATGGCAACTCAACCCATGGTGACGGAGCGACGCACGGTAAAACTGGACGTAAGGGTTTCTCCCTCGGCAAAAGCGAAGCTACAGGCTGCCGCGTCCACCTCGCATCGCTCGATGAGCGACTTTGTAATTGAGAGCGCCCTTGCAAAAGCGGAGGAGACGCTTGCGGAGCGACGCATCTTCGCTTTAAATGCAGAGAGTTGGACAGCCTTCCAGACCGCCCTCGATGCTCCGCCACAATTCTTACCTAGAATGAGAACCTTATTGGATGAGGCGGGGATTTTCGATTCAGGTTTTGAGCGTTGAATAAAACTCACACCATAGAGAAGCTCCGGCGCGAGCACGCGGTCGACACGTTCGATTGCGGGCAGCCTGACCTCAACAGTTGGCTCGTCAAGCACGCCTTGCAGAGTCAAGGTTCAAATGCAGCTCAAACCTATCTCGGGCTTGTAGACGGTGCCATCGTTGGGTATTACAGCCTCGTTGTAGGCCAGATCGAATACTTGGATGCCCCGGAACGCCTCCAGAAGGGACTGGCGCGGCATCCTGTTCCAATCATGCTGCTGGCCCGCCTCGCGGTTCACAAAGACTGGCAGCGGAAGGGAATTGGCCGCGCTCTCCTGCGTGATGCTATCTTGCGCACTTTGCAGGCCGCCGATATTGCTGGCATTCGGGCTTTGGCTGTCCATGCAAAGGATGATGGAGCAAAGCGGTACTACGAGCAGTTTGACTTCGCTCCTTCGCCCACCGATCCGCTGCACCTGTTTGTCTTGCTCAAGGACCTCCGAAAGCATACCAACACATAGAACTTTCTCGATCCCGATTCTCTCAACTTCATCCAGCGAAATCTCGTCGCTGCGCCGGTCGTACAAGCCCGTCGTTCTGGTCGACTCGTGGGCTGCCATCTGCTGGGCGATCTCCAGCATCGTGGTGCGGATTTACGAAGGCGATCTTGACGAAGTCGGCTGTGATCTATGGATTTACCGTTCCCGAATTGATTCCCATCAAGACCAGCGACTATCCTCGTCCCGCCAGGCGCCCAGCCAACTCACTATTGAACTGCCAACGGCTGGCGGAGACATTCGGGATCATGATGCCACCTCGGGAAATTGCACTCTCCCTCGTGCTGGAGACGCTTGGGTAGCTTCCATTTCTTACTGCGGGTCGAGCAAGGCGGCGTCCTGGTTGGGCACATTGCCGACCCCTGGATTGGCGGCGTGGATCTGCAGTGTGGTTTAAGAAAAGGGACGGAGCAAGTGTATGGGCGCACTTTCCACCTCGCCGCGGTCGAGCCACGCGTCGTAATCCTGCGGACTGAGAATGGCGGGCATGCGGTCGTGGATCGGGCTCATAGGCGCACGGTCGCGTCGCTCTTCGTCACCGCACCGGTTCCGCTATTGGTGCTGATTATGACGGATTAGTGCTGACTTTGGCAGTCCCGGATAGCCTGTAAGTTATTGAATTGCCTTGTACTTGGATTTCTACACAGCAGCGGTGTGAGTCGGTCAGGCGGCGTATCCAGAAGCTCAGAAAGTGCATGATTAAAAGTGCGATATATGTCACACAATCGTTGCATATCGCTTATGAGTGAGATATAACTCACTTATGAGAACGCTAATGGAACTCGGGGAAGCAGTTGCGGCACGGCGAAGAGCCCTCAAGCTGCACCAAAGCGAGGTTGCGGCACGCTCTGGCCTGACGAGGGAATCCCTTGTGCGCTTTGAGCGAGGGCAGCTAACAGAATTTGGTTCCCGGAAGCTGCTGGCTGCCCTCGCTGTTCTCGGAATGGAGATGAGCTTCGTCGAGGTAGGAAAGTCCGGCACGACGGAGTGAACCATCTGCGTGATTCTCGGATGTACGCACTGAACCCGTGGAAGGCCAGCGCGGCCTTCAAAGGGATTTCCGATCCACCAAAGGTGGAGAACCCGCGAACAGTCGTC
>PLOU01000014.1 GCA_003142235.1 Granulicella sp. | reverse complement strand
ACGCTGCCCCCTATGCCGATTATCGCTTCTCTCTCCCTTGCTCTGCGCCAAATCATGTTCCCCGTGTGGGTAACTTTTGACAAGCGATACTGGGTAACTCTTTCGTAGCGCCGAAGCATAAGCGAATGTGCCTTCTTGGTCGGAGAGCTCTGTCTGGTTTCCTGATCTACCCGCACAATTGTCAGTCGCGATATGCTGGCGGTATGCGCTCTCATCCTCGCGAGAAAAGCGGCAGAAACGATCCCTGTCCCTGCGGCAGCGGCAAGAAGTACAAGCAGTGCTGTCTATCGAATACAGACCTCGCTTTCCCTGGTCCGAAGACGCTTGACACCCCATGGAGCAGGCAACGCGACGCTTCTGACCGCATCACGGCGGATTTATTGCGGGTTTTGAAACGCGACTTCGGTGACGCCACTCTCGATGCCTGGGCGGACTTCAACCAGGATGATGACCCCGTCCCCTTGAACGAAATGCCGCATGAAGTCAGCATCTTCAGCCCGTATGTTCTGTTTGAGTGGGACCCGGAAAGGCCTCTCCGCCGAAGTGCGCAGAAGCCGAAGGGCGGCGTGGTTGTCCAAGCTTATCTGAAGAAATCCGCAAACCGCCTCTCTGCCCTGGAGCATTTGATTTTGGAACAGGCCATCGCGCGGCCGGTCAGTTTCTATGAGATTGTCCGCGTCCATCCCGGGTATGGTGCAGTGCTGCGAGACCTTCTGATCGGCGAAGAGACCGAGATTGAGGAGCACTCGGGAAGCGAGATGATGCGGTCTGGAGACGTGCTCTATGCACAGATCTGGATCTTGCCCGAAGTTGCCACATCGGGCAGATTGGCGCCGATTCCCATCCCTCCGGACAGGAAGGTTGAGATCATCAAGTTGCGCGCGCAGTTACAACGCAAGATCAAGAGGCAAAACCGCGAACTTGCCGTCGCCGACCTGACGCGGTACGCCGACGAGATTCGCGCCGTCTACCTCGATATTCGCGATGCCCTGAGCAAACCGCCGAAGTTGCAGAATACCGATGGGGAACCGTTTCTCTCTCACAAGATCCATTTCAACACCCAATCGGCGCAGTCGACCTTTGACGCACTCGCTCCACTGGCTTGGGGTGTGGACAAGGAGGCATTGCTCGAAGAGGCGGAGCGAAACCCTGACGACTCGCTGCGGAGTATCAAATTTGCCTGGCTCAAGAAAGGAAACAAGATGCACCCGACCTGGGAGAGCACCGTCCTGGGCCATCTGAAGATATTCGGCAAGACGTTGCTGGTGGAAGTGAACTCGGCCAACCGAGCCAAGCGGATTCGGGAAGAGATCGAGAAGCGCCTTGGCTCCCAGGCGACGCACGTCGGCACGGAAACTGAGACGCCGGAGCAGATAATCAAGCAGGCGAAGCGACGGAAGGCCCTGCACGGCGCGGAAGAGGAGATCGATCAGGACGACCTGATGCGCGATCCAGAAATCCGCCGTCAGATCGAGGCGGAGGTGCAGAAGCAGGTCGAGGGATGGGTTCGTACCAAGATTCCCGCCTTGGGCGGGTGCACTCCGTTGCAGGCGGTCGCCGATCCGGACGGCAGAGAAATGGCCGAGGCCCTGCTGCAAGGCTGGGAACGCCAGAACGAAGCGCCGGGGAGCGCGGGTATTGTGCGTCCGGATATCAATGCGCTGCGCCGCCTGCTCGATCTTCCGGTGAAGACGGAATCACCCATAAAGTGAGGCGGCTCAGAAGAATGCCGCCTGCTTCTTGGCTATTATTGTCCAACCCCCGCCAAAGTAAAATCACCCTACTCTTGTCCAACTTCGGGAAGAGGTAAAGTACCTGATCCTGCGCACCAGTTGGGTGTATGGCGCGCGCGGAAGCAACTTCCTGCTGACCATGTTGCGCCTGGCTCGGGAACGGACGGAGCTGCGGATTGTGGACGACCAGATCGGCGCGCCCACCTCAAGCGAATGCATCGCTCAGGCTACCGCCGGTATTCTGGCGCAGTTGCTTGCGCCTGCTGGCGGTGGACTCGATGGACGCAGCGGCATCTACAACCTGACCAGTACGGGAGAGACCTCCTGGTGCGAATTTGCCAAGGCGTTGTTGACCCAATCCGCTGCGACCTACGGTTTTACGGTCCCCAACCTGATTCCAATCAAGACCAGCGACTATCCTCGTTCCGCCAAACGCCCGGCCAACTCACGTTTGTCGTGCCAACGAGTGGCAGAGACATTCGGGATCATGATGCCGCCTTGGGAAGTTGCACTCTCCCTCGTGCTGGAGACGCTTGCTGAAGGAGCTTCAGGGGACAACCCTCGATGAATTGCCACAGCTGTTTAGCATTATTGCAGGCGACCTGAGTTTGTCGGACTGCGGCCGGTACTGTTCAACCAGACTGACCTGGTGGCGCTCCGGACCGAGCGAGGCTTTCATGTGCTAGGATTTCAACCCACGGTTAGTCCCACGAGGAACATCGACAAGAGTTAAGTTATTGAAAATAATGGTCGGCCCTGGTGGACGATTTTCGAACTTTTCATGTATTAGGAGTTCTGACTGCCCCGCTCACGCTGTCATTCTAGCGAACTGTAGACGGACGGGCGGTGGGATTTGAATCCCTGACCCGCTCTCAAAGCAGGTCAGGCCGACTATGGAAGTCGTTGAAACTGAGCAGGCTTAGGTGATTTCGATTGAATCACTTACCATGCGCCTGCCAATCCTTGTTGATTTTTGTGGCTTCTGGGTGCTTTGATCGTTACAAAATCGACTACACTCATATTTAGCCACGGCAAAATCCCGTGAGGCACCAATATGGCTCTTGCATCCAGAGATACGAAGCAGCAAGCGTACGAGTTGATTGACCGCATGGCTCCCGGCCAAGTCTCCGCCGTTGTCGGTCTGCTTAAAGTCATGCTCGATCCGGTGGCCCGCAGCCTCGCTAACGCCCCCTATGAGGACGAAGCGATCAGCGAGGAAGAGACCCGTGCCGTCGCCGCATCCAAGGAATGGCTCAAGGATCACGAGCCCATTCCCAATGAAGAGGTTCTTGCTGAGTTCGGACTCACCCAAGAGGACTTCGACCGCATGGGACGAACTCCACTCGAAGCTCACGGTGCGGGCCAGTAATCATGACCAAGAAGATCGCCTGGACTGACCAAGGCAAGTCCGACCTCCGCGCCATCGATTAGGTTACAGCCCTCCGCATCCTGCACACCGTGACCCGTTATCTCGCCACTGGCGAAGGCGACGTGAAGCGCCTCCAGGACATCGTCCCGCCAGAGTTCCGGCTCCGCGTCGGCGACTACCGCCTCCGTTTCCACGACCTCGGAGACTCCATCCTAGTCCTCGCCGTCAAGCATCGCCGCGAAGCTTACCGCTGATTTACTTTGCACGAATGATGTTTTTGATCCCTGTGGCTTTTGTGTGCTTCGACCGTTACAAAATCGACTACACTGGAGATCGTGCAGGAATTGACTATGCCGGAAACCAATTTCCAATCAGAGCGCCAGCAGGCACATTTTCTACTCGACGCATTGCCCGAGGAGAAAGTCCCGGTCGTGCGTAGCCTCCTGGAGGTCATGGTCGAGCCGCTGTCGCGCTCCCTGGCGATGGCCCCGGTCGAGGAAGAAGACCTCACCCCGGAGACCGTCACGGCGTTGGATCGCGCCCGCGCATCGCTGGCTCGTGGTGAGGGCATTCCACACGAAGAAGTCCTCCGCGAGTTCGATCTGTGAGTGAGGAGCAATCCCTCTCGCGCCTGTCCATCGTTTGGTCTGACGAAGCCCGCGCAGATCTGCGCCGCATCGACCGTCAGACCGCCCTCGATATCCTCCACTGCGCCGACCGATACCTCGCCACCCGAAATGGTGACGTGAAGAAGCTCAAGCCGCCCCAGACCGGCTTTCGCCTCCGCTGCGGCGACTACCGGCTCTTCTTTGAAGTCAAGAACGAGGCCACCATCGAAGTCATCGGCGTCCGTCACCGCCGCGAAGCCTACCGCTGATTCACCTTGCACGAATGATGTTTTTGATCGGTAGCGCGGCAAACCTCGCCGTTCAGGGCGGGGTCAAGAGCGCGGACGGTGAAGCCGTCCAGGGGTTTGAATTAATGGGGAGTCTGCTGCTGTTCGATGTATTGGCGGATGACTGCGATGGGTGCTCCGCCGCAGCTTCCGGCGAAGTAGCTGGGCGACCAAAGCGCGCCGGCCCAGAGTTTCTTTCGGATGCTTGGATAGTTATTTTTCCGAATCATCCGGCTAGAAACGCCTTTCAAGCTGTTGACCAGATTGGAAGCGGATACCTTGGGCGGATAGTTCACGAGCAGATGAACGTGATCGTCCTCGCCATCGAACTCGACCAGTTTAGCCTCAAAGTCATTACAGACGCTGGAGAAGATGCCGTGGAGATCGGCGAGGATCTCTTTGGTGAAAACTTCGCGCCTGTATTTTGTCACGAAGACCAAGTGAACATGCATCATAAAGACACAGTGTCTGCCGTGACGGATATCGTTGCTTTTCTTCATAGGCCAAGACTATACTCTATTCGATGCAGCGGCTTCAAGCCTTCAAATACGAACTCATGCCCGACGGCAACCAGCAGCGCGATATGCGCCGCTTTGCCGGGTCGTGCAGGTTCGTCTACAACAAGGCCCTGGCGCTGCAAAATGCCAACCATGAAGCAGGAAACAAGTTCATACGCTACGAGGCGATGGCGAAACACTTAACTGGCTGGCGCAACGGCGAGGGAATGGCGTGGCTCAAAGACGCGCCCTGTCACCCTTTGCAACATGCCCTGAAGGACATGGAGAAGGCATACAAGAATTTCTTTGCCAAGCGCGCCGACTTCCCGCGCTTCAAGCGCAAGGGCAGGTGCGATGCGTTCCGTTATCCCGACCCGAAGCAGATCAAACTCGATCAGTCCAATGACCGCCTTTTTCTCCCCAAGCTGGGCTGGCTGCGCTACCGCAACAGCCGGGACGTGCTGGGCGAGTTGCGCAACGTGACCGTGAGCCAGTCGAGCGGTAAGTGGTTTGTCAGCATTCAAACACAACGCGAGGTTGAGCAACCGGTGCCGACAGCTACAAGCGCTATCGGCATCGATGTCGGCATCGCCAGATTCGCCACCATGAGCGACGCGAGCTTCATTGCGCCACTCAACAGCTTCAAGAAGCATCAGCAGCGTCTTGCACGCTATCAACGCCGCATGAACCGCAAGATCAAATTCAGCAGCAACTGGAAAAAAGCGAAAGCCAAAGTCCAGAAGATTCACACGGGAATTGCCAACGCCCGAAAAGACTTCCTGCACAAAACCACAACGACGGTCAGCCAAAACCACGCTCTCGTATGCATTGAGGATTTGCAGGTACGGAACATGTCCAGGTCTTCCAAGGGCAATAGCGAACAGCACGGCAAAATGGTGAAACAGAAGTCTGGCTTGAACCGTTCCATCCTCGATCAGGGCTGGGGCGAGTTCAGGCGGCAACTGGATTACAAGCTATTGTGGAACGGCGGCATGCTGCTCGCCGTTCCGCCGCACAATACCAGTCGCACTTGCCCGTGCTGCGGCCATGTGTCGAAAGACAACCGGCCCACCCAGGCAAGATTTCTGTGCGTCGATTGTGGCTATGAAAATAACGCCGATGTCGTTGGCGCGATCAATGTTTTAGAGCGGGGATACCGCTTGTTAGCCTGTGGAGAGCCGGCGCAGTCAGGCCGCTCCGCGAAGCAGGAACCCACCGAAGCGACTCAAACAGTTTTTGCTTGAGCGCCGTAGGAATCCTCTTCCTTTAGGGAGGGGAGGATGTCAATGAACGCACAATGGCCCCACGGTTGGACCCACGTATTGCCAGAGGGTGAACCTGGTGTCTGCTCTTACTTAATGATCTCGTCACAGGCGATAAAGCAGGTGCGCAGCCGTTCGATTTCGAGTGCCGTGAATCTATTTTGTCCGCACAACTTCTCCCAGTTCGTCTTGACGGTCATTTGCATCGTCTTTGCTATCGAAACGCCCTCAGCTCGCGACAGACCAAAACTGGCAACATTGGTCAAAGCGTTCTCGATTGTGGCCCGGCGGCCATTGCGGCCGACACCGATGGCGAGATCCCGTTCCGTTCCGATCTGAGGAAACGAGACGATGTCNNAGAATATTGAACACCATTCTGCGCCACAGCTGCGTGGCATCCTTGGTGGGCTCCGATCCAAGCCGCCGCAACTGATCAGCCAGCCCACGGTAACTCTGCCGCGAAGATTCACTCTCGTGTGCTCCGAGAATCGTCAGTCCTGAGATAAACGGAACGCGCCGGCAGCCGTCCTCGTTGGGCACTCGATCGAAGCGCTCTACCAGGTAAATGTCCTGCCCGAGCACTCTTTCAAGTCGTACCGGAGGGACCGTGATCCCTGCCTTCTGAGCGAGTTTCATGGTCATGTATTCAATACGGCACATCGGGCTACGATCATCGGCGCGTCCAAACTTCGCAATCCATTGCCTGCCGTCATACTCCGTGGTTGCCTTAGGCCTTGCCCCACCGAGCGAGGAGCCCAGCATGAGGAAGCGCCGGTGCTTCATGGGCAGGTCCTGGGCGGTATTCAACTCACGGACGGCTTCAATCATCCCTGCGAGATCGAGGTCCTCGCCGGCTTCATCATCCTCGGCTCCTTCTGTTTTGGCCCACGGCACGATCCGACGTGGCCCGGACAGATCTGTGCCGAATGCAAGCGCGCCAACGCGAGAGTCTCCTGTCGCAACCAGGTAGTCGAACTCAGAGAGCACCTGTCCTCCGGCGGCTCGTTCCATCAGGTGACGGCCCCAACCATCGGGAGCTGCATCACGAATCCCATTGAAGAGAGCGAAACCCTCTGCGGTGATGTACTCTCGCTCATCGTCCGGGTCTGTCAGTGGCAACTGAACGGGATCGAGCGCTAGCCGGTCTTTGCGCTGGAGGTAGCGGCGTCCATACCGAAATCGAGCTGCTGCCTCACGACCAGCGCCGATAGTTTCCAGTATTCCGGCGGGTACCGGCCCCTCTTCGAGATAGACGTAAACATAGGCAGTTGGCATGGCTCACTCAAAAATCAAACTTGTCCGTCTGCTTCTTTGACTTCCGAAAATCGCGCGGCAGATTCTTGATGTCTTCCTGCAAGGCCACTCGGTCGCTTTCAGGCGCCACCAGATCGCCGAGGCGCCGGTGAAGGCCAAGCACCCAGAGTGCCGTAGCTGCGATTCCGATTCCCACGGCAGGGTCGCCCTTCTCCATTCGCTGAACAGTTTTCAGGTTCACCATCATGCGTTCCGCCATGTCGCTCATTGACATATGCCGCCGTTTCCGCGCGACAGCGATATCTCGCCCCAGCTTCTGGAGCTGATCGACGACGTTCTCCGATATGGCTGGGTATGCACGAGTCGCTCTTGTCATAAGGCAATTATACCCATATATAGGTTTATTAGTTAGTACAATACCTCTATAAGGGGTATTCAGACAGGAATATTTACCTTCTCAGGAAACAATCCCGGCATCCATCGCGACGCAAGCGCGGCCGAGAAGACAAGGCATAGCGGAGCACGCGAGCTCTCGGAGGCGAGCACTCCACGCTCGACCAGCGCTGAGACAATACGGCGCGCATGGCGCTCACCCACTCCCACAATGCCAGCGGCATCTCCACGTGGCAGTTCTCCCCGGTAAAGCACGGCTTCGAGGATGCTGCCTGCCTTGGGCGGCAAGGTATTGAGCCTGATTTCTTCCTCCGCCCAAAGCAGGATGCGAGTTCGCAGGCGATCCGGCTGCATCAGGCCTTCCATGAATTCGACCTGGTCGATGCAGATTCTGAGAAAGAACTCTGTGAATCTCGAGAGAGCCTCCTCGCTTAAATCGCCACGTCCGTCAAGATCGTTACGGCGCGTGGCATCACATGCAGCAAGGTGCTTCTTATAGTCATCCACATTGCGTGCCAGACCTCGCGCCACCGACCAGATGGCACCGGTATCGAGTGTCCCCAACAGCATCGCATGGGACATCAAACGAGTGACGCGGCCGTTGCCGTCAACGAACGGATGAATCCAAACGAGGCGATGATGTGCTGTCGCCGCACTCAGGATCGCATTCGTTTTGCCGAGACGGCTGTATACCTCCTCGAACCGCTTCAGAAAACGCGGCACGGCGCCGGGGCTGACTGCTATATGAGCGCCGACCTTGACATTGCTTACGCGCAGCCCGCCGGGGACGATCCGAACCCGTTCTTTCGTTTCAGGGTCCTCCACCCACAGCAGGTCCTCAGGCAATAACTCACAGAAGCGGCGATGGACTTCCCGGATGCCATCGCTTGTGACCGCGTGGCCTTTCAGACCGCCGCCGTCGATCCATTTCTGGACGGTGATATGTGCTTTCGCTTCGAGCTGTAGGTCGCGCTTTCCGGCATCATGGCTGTAATCGTTCTTCAACGCGCGCTCGATATCGACCGGGTGAGTGTCGTGTCCTTCGATGAGGTTGCTGTAGTAGCAGTTCATTGCGCGCACAAGATCGGCAAGGGAAACCAGCAGGCTGTCCGGCAGACTCCGCCGGAACCCGGCAGACTTCTGCACCAGATCCAGGACAAGGTCTGTAAGGACGCCGCGATGCCGGGAGCCTTCGCCAATCAGCAAGGGCTCCATCAGTGAAACCTGCTCGCCCCGATCTTCTGTCATATCAATGTCCTCTACCATAGCCATCTTGCATGTACAAGATAACTATTTATATCATATATATATACATGACAATATAAGGGTAAGGTGTCCTTAGATAAGTCCGCTTAGATGTCCGCTTCATACCCCGCGTCATTACCCCAGCGGTTTGAGGTTGAAAGTCGCTTCGGGGAAGACGGCGCGGATCTCGAC
>PLOU01000140.1 GCA_003142235.1 Granulicella sp. | reverse complement strand
CCGCCGGAGATGTTCTCGATGGCGCACTTGGCGCGCATGATGAAGCGGCCACGGCCTGTCTTGTACGCGCCGGGGATGGTGGTCTTGCCGAAGATGTATCCGCCGGTGGGGAAGTCGGGGCCGAGGACGTGGTCGAGGCAGAGGTCGAGGTCGGAGCGCGCCTCGTCCTTCGATTTGTCGATGAGCGCGATGCAGGCGTTGACGACTTCGGTGAGGTTGTGCGGCGGGATGTTGGTGGCCATGCCGACAGCGATGCCGGAGCTGCCGTTGACGAGGAGGTTGGGAATCCGGGCGGGGAGGACCGTGGGCTCGAGCGAGGACTCGTCGTAGTTGGGGGCGAAGTCTACGGTGTCGGAGTCGATGTCGGCGAGCATCTCGCCGGCGATGCGGGTGAGGCGGCTCTCGGTGTAACGCATGGCGGCGGGCGGGTCGCCATCGACGGAGCCGAAGTTGCCCTGGCCATCGACCATGGGATAACGGAGGGAGAAGTCCTGCGCCAGGCGGACCATGGTGTCGTAGATGGCGGAGTCGCCGTGGGGATGGTAGTTGCCCATGACGTGGCCGACGACCTTGGCGGACTTGGTGTACTTCTTGTTGAACTGCAGGCCCATCTCCTGCATGCCGTAGAGGATGCGGCGATGGACGGGCTTGAGGCCGTCGCGGACGTCGGGCAGGGCGCGGCCGATGATGACCGACATGGAGTAGTCGAGATAACTGCGCCGCATCTCGTCTTCGATGTTGACGGGATAGAGGAACGCGGCTCCGCGGCCCTGCACGGTGGATGGGCCGTCGGGCGGAAGGCCGCCGCCGGAGGGCGGAGTGGTCGCGGCGGGGTCCTGCGGGAGCGTGTTTTCGGGGTTTTGCGGGTCGGGTGGAAAGAGTTCGTCAGCCATGGTTTATGGCTCTATTATAGGCGTTTTTGGGGGGTTCCGGGAGGGTGGTAAATCGGTGCTGAATGAGACTTTACGGGGTCATTCTTGAGTCGAGGAAATCTGCTGGCGTCATGATCGGAATCCCGCGCCAGGGATGGAGTACCAACAAATCATCATCGCTGCTGACCAGGGCATCGGCTTCGGATGCGAGCGCCAGTGCGAGGAATTTGTCGTCCCCGTGATCGCGGCAGGGCGGATCGACAGCCGTTAGATCGGCTGGCTGCACGGTGAAGAGATGTACATGGCGGCGCATGAGCGAGACAAAGGCGCGGCGCGACTGACGATCCAGATAGCGGTCGAACTTTTTGCGGTCCATCACCTGTGCCAGTTCGTCCAACGTCTTCACGCTGGCGCAGACCTCGCAGGTGCGCAAGGCCTGCAACAGGACTTGCGCGGGGACGGAGCCGGTGCGGAGCGCAGCACTGACCAGTGTGCTGGTATCCAGAATGACCCGCCGAATGCGGCTCATCGAGCCTGATGCACCATGCGGTTGACGTCCTGATCGGTCAACGCGGCGGCGGCGGACTGTGGCGCGGTGGTGCGCTTTGCGGACTGCACACGCCATGCTTCCAGATCGGCTACCGCCCGGCTGCGTTTGCGCCGCGAATCAAGGAGTTCCTCCATGTCTTGCGGAGAGACGACGAAGGCCGTGGGACGCCCATGACGGGTGATGGTGACCGCCTCGCGCTGCACCGTATCGAGCAGCTTCCCGAAGCTGTTTTGTGCCGCCGCGGAGGTCATGGAGACCATGGTTTCACCTCGCTTGAGAGAATAGCTAATATAGATAATATAGCTAATATTGCAATACTGCAAGAGGCGATTGTCCTTGAAGCGTTTACGCCTTTGCGCGATGGATGTGGCACCTGGCTTGCGATTACCACCCCATCTGGCGCATGCGCTCCTGGATGATGGCGCTGTACCTGTCCATGCGCTCGGGGCGTCGCTTGAGGGGGGCTGGAAGAATGGCGGCAAGGCGGGCCGACGATTGCCGTCCGATACTGCGGGCCGGGGTGCGGTAGTCGGTGCGGCACGCCGCGTCCGCGCCATAGATGCCGGGGCCCCATTCGACGACGTTGAGGTAGAGCTCGAGAATGCGCCGCTTGCCGAGGACGAGTTCGGCCACCGGCACCAGTGCGGACTCCGCGCCCTTGCGCAGGAACGAGCGGCCGGTGCCAAAGAAGAGGTTTTTGACGAGTTGCTGCGTGAGGGTGGAGCCTCCGCGCATGCGGTCGCCTTCCATGTCCTCCTGGGCAGCGAGCTGGATTGCTTGCCAATCGAAGCCATGGTGATGGTAGAAGCGCGCGTCCTCGGCGGCGATGACAGCGTGCTGGAGATCGGGCGAGATCTGGCTGAGTGGAATGAAATTGTAGCGTTCCTGATAGGGCTTGTTATGAATCCAGGCCTGCAAGCGGCGCTGGATGTGTACCGCGGTTGTGGGCGGGTCGATCCACCGAGCGGCCACAAGGAGCAGCGCGGCAAGCGACCAAAGAAGCACTGCGGCGATGACAAGCCATCGGATGAAGGACCGCAGACGACCTTTGCGGCGCGGGGTCTTGCGGCGTGTGGTTGGTCTTGTAGTCACAGATTCAGAATAATCGCCTGGGCTGGGTACCGCTTGCGGAGAACCTGCGCGCGGTGCGAACCCACTCATCGCAAAAGCGCGATGAATGGGGTATCAGCCGGTGTTGCGGAGGCCGGCGGAGATGCCGTTGGTGGCGGCGGTGATGACGCGGTCGAGTTCGACGGTGACGGGGTGGTTGGGGAGGGGTGTAGCTGAGGCCGTGCCCGGTGGTCCATCGCGCAGACCATGAGCTGGATTACTGAACAAATCGTCGTTTCAGGGGACCGATCCTGGGCGACGAGTCCGCGGTCACCCGCTCGCTCTGTCTCGCTGTGCCTCTCTTCGATTTGAACCTCGGCGACTTGTCGTCAAACGAGAGGCCCTCCTGGCATTGGGCATCTCCCAGTGCCAAAACTGTTTTCCGCCGCCGGGCGACCCGAATGGGATGATAAGATGAGTTGCTTTTGTTTGCCGAAGCGGAGCGGATTGGTTTGCCAGGGCCGTCGTATGGTTCTTCCGGCTGTTGGCCTGCCTAGCTCCAGCACCACAGCGGGGGGAATCATAACGATGGTTGCATTTCCGAAACGAGTCTTGCTCGTCGGTTTTGGAGCGGTGGCGCGTTGTACGCTGCCCATTTTGGTCAAACACCTCAGCATCGATCCCAAACAGGTCACCATCATGGACTTTGAGCCAAACGATGCTGCCCTGAAGCCCTGGATCGAGCAGGGCATGACCTTCGTCAAGGACCGCGTGACAGCGGAGAACATGGGGAGCTTGCTGGGACAGCACCTTTCGGCCGGAGACCTGCTCATCGACCTGGCGTGGAATATCGATTGCTGCGAACTCGTGCAGTGGTGCCACGACCACGGCATCCTCTATGTGAACACGTCGGTCGAGCTGTGGGACCCCTACGCTGGAGCCGGCCAGAAGCACCCCACCGAGCGGACCCTCTACTGGCGCCACATGAACCTGCGGCGGATGACCTCCGCGTGGAGCGAGCCCGGGCCAACGGCGGTGATCGAACACGGAGCCAACCCCGGACTGATCAGCCATTTCACCAAGCAGGCGCTGCTGGACATCGCGCAGCGCGCGCTGGCGGAAGATAAATTCAGTGGGGCCCAGCGGGAGAAGATCGCTCACCACGCCAAGGCGCGGAACTTCAACCACCTTGCCCATCAACTCGGCGTCAAGGTCATTCATTGCAGCGAGCGCGACACGCAGATCACAGATCAGCCCAAACAGGTGAACGAGTTCGTCAATACCTGGAGCGTTGAGGGATTCCGGGAGGAGGGGACGACCACGACCGAGATGGGCTGGGGCACCCATGAAAAAGAGTTGCCCGCCCTCGCCTTCAAACATGCGGACGGCCCCCAGAGCCAGATCTGTCTGGCGCGGATGGGCATCAACACGCTGGTCGCGTCCTGGGTGCCACCCAATCACGACATCGTCGGCATGATCGTGCGCCACGGCGAGGCGTTCACCATCACCGAGAAGCTCACCGTTTGGGAAGACGGCAAGGCGATCTACCGCCCCACGGTGCACTACGCGTATTGTCCGTGCGACGCCGCCATTGCGTCGCTCTACGAGCTGCGCGGCTACGACTACCGGTTGCAACCCAACATCCGCATCATGACCGACGAAATCATCGGCGGGGCCGATATTCTGGGCGCGCTGGTCATGGGGCACCCTTACCAATCGTGGTGGTGCGGGTCCGACCTCGATATCGAGGAGTCGCGCCGCATGGTGCCGCATCAGAACGCGACCACGATGCAGGTAGCGATCTCGGTTGTCGCCGCCTGCATGTGGATGCTGGAGAACCCGCGCCGGGGGCTGTGCGTGCCGGACGACTTGCCCCACGACTTTGTGCTGGACATCAGCAAGCCCTACCTGGGCAAGTTTGTCTCCGTGGCCTCGGATTGGAACCCGTTGAAGCACTACTCCAACTTCTTCAGCGGATATAACCAGCCGCAGCTAGACAGGTCCGATCCGTGGCAGTTCAAGAATTTTCTCATCACCGATGAAGACGGCATTTGAACTCCAGCGCGGCGCGATAGGAATCCGCGGGACTCGCATGACCCATCCCGCGCGCCGCAAGATTCCAATGGACAAGAACATGGAAGCGATGGAGCATGAGCTATGGATCCCAAGACACTGCTTCAACTGGCTGAGCAGCACGGCACACCGCTGGTTGTCGTGGACCATAAGGTGCTGCGAGAAAACTACCAGCAATTCCGAACGCTGCTGCCGCGCGTGCAGGCCTACTATGCGGTCAAGGCCAACAGCGACCCCGCGATTGTGCAGACGTTCTACGATGCCGGAGCCAGTTTCGACGTAGCCAGCATGGCCGAGTTCTTGATCGTTCACGAAAAGATCGAGCATCTTCCGCCGGAACAGAGGCAGGCTTTCATCTGGGACCGCATCATTTACGCGAACCCGATCAAAGCGATCGAAACGCTACAGCGGTTGGATCCCTACAAGCCGCTGGTCACCTACGATAACTACGAAGAGGTGATCAAGATCGCCCGCCATGCGCCGCACTCGGGCCTTGTGCTGCGGTTGCTCGTTCCCAACACCGGATCGATGGTGGAGCTCTCAAGCAAGTTTGGCGCCATGCCCGGCGAGGCCGTGGACCTGATCTCCTTCGCCCACAATAACAAGCTCGAGGTCGAGGGGCTGAGCTTCCACGTCGGCAGCCAGTGCACCAACCTGAAGAACTACAGCCAGGCGCTGCAACTGGCCGTGGACGTCTTTGCAGAGGCCAGGGCGCGCGGTTTCGATCTCAAGCTGCTCGACATCGGCGGTGGTTTTCCCGCCCACTACGACGACACGGTCCCCTCCTTCAAGAAACTCGCCAAAATGTTGAACTCCGAGTTGGACCGCCTTTTCCCCGAACCAATCGAAATCCTTGCCGAGCCGGGGCGTTTCCTGGTCGCCAGCGCCGTCACCGCCGTCGCCCAGATCATAGGCAAGTCTGTCCGCGGCGGCAAGCTTTGTTACTATCTCAACGATGGCGTCTATCAAACCTATAGCGGCCAGATCTTTGATCACGCCCAGTACCACCTGAATAGTTTCAAGGACGGTCCCACTCAGTTCTGCGCCGTCTTCGGCCCCACCTGCGACGCGCTCGATACCATCGGCCTGGTCGAACAGCTTCCGGTCATGGACATGGGCGAACTGGTCTACTCCGAAAACATAGGCGCCTATTCCAGCGCCAGCAGCACATACTTCAACGGCTTTCCGCCGGCCAAGGTCGTGCATGTGAACCAGTGATAGCAGATCCCATCGTGCTGTGCTGCCCTTGCGCGCCAGGATAATCTATGAAGAAAATCAAGATTACATCCGGCGATTATGCAGGTCGATTCGTTGGTCCAAACATTGGTGGTGGGCCCACAACAAATGCAGACTTATTCGTTGATCCTGAGACCACAATTTCTGGTCTTCCCTACAGTCTCCACAAAAAAACGCGCTGCGAATCTGTTTGTGGAGGCCAAGGCTGCACGGATGCAGGCTGCATTGAAGGCTATCGGGTTGGACTCGGAGTTAGTCTAAGATCAGCGCATACATCATAGGTGCCGAGTTTTGCACAGCTATTGGTGCGTCGAAATATTTTGCCTGAATATCTTAGAACCTGTTTAAAACTAAGCATACATGCTTCCAAACTATGAAAAACAAGCCCAGAAGCATATTCCTTACCTGGTTCCTCTGCTAGTTTTTAAACAGGTTCTTAGAGACAAAACGCCTGGACCCCGTGAACCGACGAGGCCCAGGCGTTTCCTGGGAGAGTGGCGCGGTCTATGGCTGCCTGGGCAGCCCGAGGCACTCCCGGATTTATTGGAAGTGCGCGGCGTTCTTCTCCGTGAATGCCGCTTTGTCGGCGGGGAGTTCGTCGATGGGGAAGATCGCATTCGAGGGGCACACCGAGATGCAGTTGCCGCAGTCGATGCACTCGTCGGGATTGATGAACAACTGCGTCACAGAGTCTGCGCCGGCCTCATCGCTCGTGGGATGAACCGCGTTAGTGGGACACTCCGTCGCGCACAGAAAATCCTTCACACATGCATCGGTAATTACATACGCCATGGTCTCGCTCACTTTCAAGGGATGGGCCGATTGATCTCCGCGGGCGATTTGCTGCCGGCCCGCTCCCTCATTTCCGGGAACCCAATCCCAGAGTATCGGCGGATCGCCGCGTGGTCGGTGACCCCAGTCACACCCCTGTGGGCCGATCAGCGCAACGGCGTGCGAGGCGGACAGATGCATTCCCCTGCGAGCAGCTCCATACGGTGTCTCTTGCGGATGGATTGGATTGGCGTCCCCAGGCACTCTGAGTTTGAACCAAGTGGGGTAGCTGCCTTAGTACAGTAAGATCTATATGTAGTGGTTTCCGAGGCAAAACTCGATTTGGGGCTTGATTATCCGGCCACTTGGCAGCAGTTCCGAGCTTGGTTCCCGGATGAACAAGCCTGCATTGCCTACTTGGAGCGCTTGCGCTGGCCGAATGGTTTTACATGTCCAAAATGCTCCAGTGAAAAGGGTTGGCGCTTGCCCAACGGGCGATGGACCTGTGCTGGCTGTGCTCGCAAAGTGTCTGTGACGGCAGGAACGATCTTCGACCGCAGCCGCGTACCGCTGGCCGACTGGTTTACCACCATCTGGTTCATGACCAACCAGAAGTATGGCGTCAGCGCGTTGGGCCTACAGCGACTTCTCGGCCTGGGCAGCTATCAGACGGCCTGGACGATGCTGCGCAAGTTGCGGGCCGCCATGGTGCGTCCTGGCCGCGAGCGACTCCAAGGCTCAGTTGAGGTAGACGAAACCTATGTGGGCGGCATCGAGCAAGGCGGACGCGGCACGGAACGTAAGTTCATCGTGGCCATCGCGATCGAAGTGCTTTCACCGATAGGCTTCGGGCGGGTGCGGCTCAAGCGGGTAGTGGATGCTTCCTCACGCAGTCTGATTCCCTTTGTGCAGTTCGCAATTGAGCCGGGATCACAGGTGCGCACCGATGGCTGGAAGGGCTATGCGGGGTTGGCAAAGGAAGGCTACCAGCATCATGCTGTCAGTATCTCCAGTAGCGGCGATCCAGCGCATGTGGTCATGCCGGGGGTCCATAAGATCGCATCGCTGCTGAAACGTTGGCTGCTGGGAACGCATCAAGGTTCGGTCACCGCCGCGCATCTGGATGCATACCTGGATGAGTTCGCCTTTCGCTTCAATCGCAGGAAATCACGCCGTCGGGGAATGCTCTTCTATCGCTTGCTGGAAAATGCTGTGGCAACACAGCCGATGCGGTATCGGCCATCAAGAGCCACCCATACGACCTCAAAACACAACCTGTAGTGGCTACTGTACTAAGGCAGCTACCCCACTTGAACCAATTTGCGGAGAACGTCTCCAAAGCTGAGGCCCTGAGCACCGAGATTTCTTCTATTCTAATTTCGAGCAGGAGCTCCCATGTAATTGATTCTGCGAAACGTGTGGAGCCATCGGATGGGACCGGGGGGTGAGGATGGGCCTCAGATTCTGAGCCGCGCTCCTCACGGGCGGTCTGGCCAACATCTCAAAAAGAAGTAAGTCGCGGAGTCTTCCGACGAGCGGTACAGGCGAGAGGGTTGGGCTCGAACTCAGGACCAATGCCTTAGATCGCGGCGGCCCGTTGCGGCGACTGTTGTCGTGATAGATGTGTGAGCGGTCTTGGCTATCGCTCTCGCTCCTCGTAATCGCATACCGCGTATGTCAAGTGGTGTGGAGGCCTCATTGGTGAGCATAGAGTCCTTCACAAGGTTTCGATCTGTTGCTTAGGGAGGCGAAATGTGACGCCTCAAATTGGCCCCAACATGCCGATGACTTGAACAAGATTGATCCCACTATCTACGAAGACCACAATCCAACGCCGCATAGCGTGTATGTAGACCCTGCTCACGACCATGTTGCTTGGGTCGAATCGGTGTCCACAAATTCGAATGGTGCTACACGATATCAAGGTCTTTCTGTACAGGCCGTTTGGGATGGCTGGATCGCCGGAACCACTCCCGCCGACAATCCACGCGCCATAGGCCGCAGCGATTGTCCCCTTGCTGGTGTTGCCGCAGGAGCGCTTGCCGTCGGGCAGGCGTTTTTGTTCAAACAAGGAGACCTTCGAGCTGGCAGAAACACCCAAGATTTATCGCTCTGGTCGGGCCAAGCAAGCGACGTCAATGACATTCAGGATGCTCCAAGCTTCGACCAAGTTCTTCTGCCCGGCGGTCTCTGGTTGGTTGGGCTAGGCAATTTGGGGCAGGCTTACCTCTGGTCCCTCGCACTTCAGCCATACTCCAGACCTGAAGATGTCATGCTCTTCCTTCAGGACGATCAAATTGTCGGGCGTGAGAATTGGGGTACGTTTGTGCTCGTGCAGCGTGGCCGGTACAACTTGCTAAAAACACGTCTTGCCGAGGAATGGGCAACTGCGCGAGGATTTCAAGTTCGCCGGATCGACCGCCGTCTCGATGAACATCTCCTGCGGTCTCAACAAGAACCTGGCATAGCGTTGGCCGGGCTCGATCGGATGCCTCCTCGGCGCATCCTAGGCCGCTGTGGCTTCGAATACAAAATTGATGCTGGGCTGGGTGCGACGGCCATCGAGTACCGTAAAATCCGTCTGAATGTTTTCAATTCTGACGAAAACCCCGCTGACCACCAGAATGGCAGCGAGGACGTTGCGGGGAGTTTGCGGACGAATCCTTGGACCGGACGAAGCAGTCTTCATCGCTTTCTCATAAACTGCGCGTAGCGCACAGCATCAATATGGTGAAGAGCAGCGGCAGATAGAGCACGCTCACCTTGAGGAGATCGCGGGCCACCATGCGGCTTTCTGCCTCGGGGATAGGGAGCAGGATACGCATGAAGCGAAGAGTATATGCCAGATAGATCAAGCCGAGCAGGACAGCCAGAACCGCATAGGTTCCGCTCGCCATGCCCAGCCGCCACGGCGCGAGGCTTACAGGAATCATCAGGACGGCAAAGACCAGGGCCTGAACCACGGTGGACCATCCATCCGGATGCACAACCGGAAGCATACGAATGCCCGCGCGCGCATAGTCTTCGCGATAGAGCCAGGCGATGGACATGAAGTGGGGAAATTGCCAGACCAGGAGAATGGCGAAGAGCGCAACGCCGGGCCACTCGATGCGTCCACGCGCCGCTGTCCATCCCAGCATCGGCCCCATGGCGCCGGGAAATGCACCGATGAAAGTGGCCAGAGGGGTAACGCGCTTGAGCGGCGTGTACACCGCAACGTAGGCAAACGCGGTCAGCAGCGCCAGCAGCGTGGTGAGTGGATTGGCGAAGAAATGCAGGTCCAACGCGCCCAGGGACAGCGCGCCCATGCCGGCCATCACACCCTGCGCAAGCGAGAAGCGTCCAGCGGCGAGGGGGCGATCGGCGGTGCGTTTCATCCGCGCGTCGGTCTTGCGTTCCAGGGCTTCATTGAGCGCTCCGGCGCCGGCGGAGACCAGCCCGATGCCCAACAATGCACCGAGCAAGCCGCGCTGCACGCTGGATACGCCGGAGTCCATCGCGCCCAGATAGTAGCCGCCCCACGCGGTGACCAGCACAAGCGTCACAACTCGCACTTTGAAGAGTACAAAGCAGTCGTGCAGCAGCGTTGCCGTGGCCCCGGGACTGGGCGCATGAATGTGAATCGGATGCGGGACCGGCTGGTTGCGCGCGGGGGACGATGGCGGCAGGCTGCCGATGGAAACCAGCGGCTCTTCGGCTATTTGTAAGGAAGGATTCATGCGAGACGCTCCTTGCGTTGATCGAGCAGCCGTACCGTAATCCACATGGCCGGTCCCAGAAAGGCGATCGAACCAAAGACCCACATCAGCATCGCGCCCAGCACTTGATCGTCGAGCAGCGAAACGCCAAATGGATTCGGGTTCTTGACGTAGTAGAGATACACCGGGCGTCCGCAGAAGGCCAGCGAAGCCGAGAGCATGGTGTTGACCAGGTCCGCGCCCACCAGATAGGGCAACAGCATCCATCCGAAGTGCCGCTTGCGCGATGGCCAGGGACGAATCAGGCAATTCCAGAAGAGCAGCGACGTGAGCAGAAAGCACAGGTGCTCGATGTCGTGCCAAGCCTCATTTTCCAAGGCAAAGTCGTAAGCCGCCGGCACGTGCCAGGCGAGGAAGGTCAGGTTCATCATCAGCCATGCTGGAAGGGGCTTCAATAAAAAACCGAATGCGCGCCGCAACCATGCCGCCCGGAGCAGCGGACGCAGCACAAACAAAGCCCACCGCGGCAGCCCGCGCAGCATGGGGACTACCGGCGCTGCCAACAGAACCAGCGGAGGAACAACCGACATCAGCAGCAGATGCTCGATCATGTGCGCGCTGAGCAGAGCGTCGGCCAACTCGTCCATGGGCGAAGCAATCGCGCCCCACAAGACTGCCATGCCCAGTTCAAAGCAGCAGAGCCGCCACACGGGAAACTGCCTGGGCCGCGTGCGCCGGATACGCATCCATCCGACGAAATAGACAACGGCCGAGAGCGCGATGCTGCACGTCAAAGGCAGCGGCAGGGTCCAATCGCGCATGAGGTCCTGCCAGGCATTGGCATCGTTCATGGCGCACCCGATGCACCCTTGGTTGAGTCAACCGGATGCGAGGCGTTCTGTGGCTGCAAGCCCTGCGAAGCATCGGCCGCCGGACGCAATCCTGGTCCGCGCAGCGTTCGCAGGTACTGCGTGATGGCGGTGGTTTCTTCCGGGCTGAGCGCCTTGCCGTAGGCCGGCATATTGCCGCCGCCTTGCAGAATCTGGCGAACGATCTGGTCCCCGGTCATCTCGGTTGCAACCGCATCCAGAGCGGGGCCGCGCCTTCCTCCCACGCCTCCAATGGAATGGCAGTTGCGGCACTGCTTCTGTTGCAGCAGCAAGGCGCCGCGCCGTTCCAGCGGGGTTCTATGCTCGACAAAAGACGCCGGCACGGGATCGCTGGACCACGAATCCATCGCCGGACTCCACGGCGTATGAAGGCCAAGGTGAGTGAATGTGCCCAGCGTGACAGCGATCAGCGTGACCATGAGGACCGCAACCGGCCGGCGCGACCAATGCTTCTCTCCCTCGCCTGCAATCAGCGGCAACAAGAGCAGTCCGCCGACGATCGCCACGGGAGCAATCAGCAGGGCTGGAGTCTCCATCTCCGGCGGCAGGAAGGCCAGCACGGCATAGAGCCAGAGGAAGAAGAAGTCGGGACGCGGCACGGTTTGAATGATGGTCGGATCCGGCTGGCCGCCCGGGCCAAAGGGACCGAAGAAGAAAGCGCAGGCCATCACGGCAAGCAGGATGACTGCCGCAAAGACAGCGTCTTTCCACGCGGCATCCGGCACGAAAGGAACGCCGGTGGATTTGGTCAAAGCCACGTAATTGCGGTCATAATCCGACTTGCGCACCAGACGCCCCGGCATCGGCCATTCATTGATTCCCAGGCGCAGAACCATCAGCAGGTGCAGTCCCACGAAGGCCAGCAGCAGAGCGGGAATCAGGAAGACGTGCAGCGCAAAGAAGCGCGAAAGCGTGGCGCCGCCGATGATCGGTCCGCCCAGCAAGAGATGCACCATGGGAGCGCCGATGAACGGAATGCGGCTGGTGACGGAAGCGCCAATGCCCAGGCCCCAGTAGGCGTCCTGATCGAAGCGCAACACCTGTCCGGTGAAGGCCATGCCCAGGGTGAGCAAGAGCAGAAAGACGCCCGCGATCCAGGTCAGCTCGCGCGGATATTTGTATGCGCCAAAGAGAAAAACCTGCATCATGTGAATGAGCACGATGGCGATCATGAAGTCCGATCCCCATCCGTGCATGGCGCGCAAAAACCAGCCCAGCCGCAGGTTGTGATTGATGAATTGCAGGCTGGCGTAGGCATTGCTCGCGCTGGGCGAATAGACCAGGGCCAGCAGAATGCCGGTCATCACCTGCATGATCAACAGCACCATGGCCGCGCTGCCAAAGACGTACCACCAACTGGCGGCAGAAGACGGCGTAGGATGCCGGGCCATCTCTTCAAGCGGCTTCAGCAGGCCGGTGCGTTTCTCGAACCACTGGAAGATGCGCAGCCCGCGCTGCTTCAGGTCTTTCATCTAGGACCTCTCTGGCGGCGCGGCGGCCGGCGCCTGAATGGCAAGCAAGCCCGGCGTGGACGGCTGCGCTGCAATCCCGACCAGCGGAGCCTTGCCCGCGCAGGCCTGGGTGGATAGCGTGGGCAATTGCCCGGCGCGAACCATCAAGTTGCCGCCTTCGATGCGGTGCAGGTACTCGAAGAGCCCACGCTCCGGTGGGCCCGATGCGCGCGAACCGTCGGCATAATACGCGCCGCCGTGGCAGGGGCAGAGGAAGAGCTTGGATTGCTCGAACCAGCGCACCGGGCAACCCAGATGGGCGCAATTGATGGCGAATACCTGAAAGGTTCCATCGTCGGCGTGACGAACCCACGCGACCGTCTTCGCGGTGTCGCCATCGCTGGGGCTGGTGATGGGATTCACGTACTCGGCCAGCCGCGTCTCGCCAATCGGAAAGGAATCGACCGCGCCGAGCGCAATCCATTTGTCCTCCGCGCCTTCTTTCTTCATCGCTGGACCCAGCAGAAAGCCGACAATCGGCACAGCCAGAATCGCGCCCACCACAGCGTTCAGACCAATCGCCATCTTGAAGAGAAATCTGCGCCGCGAGGTTGCGCTGGTGTGCGCGTCCTCGATCTCTTTGGTCGTGCCGAGCCACTCCGAGGGTGCAGGCAACGGAGTTTCTTCAGTCGGTTTACTCATGGCTCTTCTCCTTGCTTGAGGCGGTGTTCGGTGAAGCGGGTGTCTTGCGCAACGAGGCCAGCCACGCAACGATGTCGGTGACCTGCCGATCGGTCAAGGGCCTGGGTGCAATGCCGCGCCAGTCCGGCATGCCTTCTTCGGGACGGCCGGAAAGAATTGCGGTGCGCAGTCCCTGATCGCTGATCAGCGCCAGATAATTCGCATCGGTAATGGGGCCTGCAATGTGCGTCTTGTCGATTGCCTCCTCTGCGTGGCAGCGCGTGCAATAGGCCGTGTAAGCCGCGTTGCCTGCCGCGGCATCGCCCGCCAGCGTGGCTGCATACGAAGGCGGGTTTTTTCCGGCCAGCAGTTGGGGTTGTCCCCAGTGCCGCACGATGCCGTCGGCCAGCACTTCAATCTGCGCATCGGTCAGCGTCCCACCATAACTTTTGGCGAAAGCCGGCATCAGCTTGCCGGGTCCGCCTTTGGCCGTTGCATTGAGGACCGCCTCCTTACCGGCGATGGCGATGTAGACGGGGTTGGAAAGCGATACAGCCAGGCCGCGCTTGCCCTCCTCTCCGTGACAGGCGGCGCAATTCTGTTTGTAGAGTTTGGCAAACTCCATCACCCGATCGGGCCTTGGTTCGGCAGGGCCGGGCTTGCCTGGAGCGCGGCATCCGGCGAGGACGAGCATCATGCAGCCCGCTAGAACGAGAGCGATGCGAGGAGTTGTTGGCGTGGTTCCGCTCATCGCCGGCCCTCGTCTTTGCCGATCTTTGCATCGGTATGCAAGCCCGCGCGCGTGGCGAAAGGAAGCGCCTGAAACTCGGCTGAGCGCACCTTGACGCGAAGATTGATCACTGCTCCCGCAACCAGTCCATAGGCGACCTGGGAGAGCACAAACCACCACCAATTCATGCGTTCGCTGAGGATGGGGCTGACGACCTTCATCATGGAGCAGGCCAGGGCAGACCACAGCAGCGGAGCAATCAATCCGGCAGTCAGCAGCGACTTGCGCGGGAAGATTGGCAACATCGCGCCATAGAGCAGGCCCACCAGCACGGAGACCAGGGCGTGAATGGCCAGCGCGGCCAAAAGTCCCTGCGGATGGAACTGGCTGAGGAAGCTGTCGGGCGCATCTGTCCATCCGATGAAGCTGCCCGCGGCCAGCAGATTGATGCCGTACCAGAGGCTGTGAAACTTGATCCAACTGAAGACGATTGCGATGATGGCCATGGCTGCGCCGCCCGCCAGTCCGGCTTCGATGCCGGAGACGAAGCTGTAGGCGGGGCGCACGAGGACGGGCGTGTGCGGCGAACGGAATGGTTGCGCTGACGCCTGGGCCGCGGCCTCGGCGGAGACCGGCACCGTGATCTGCTCTTGCTTCTCGCGCGGCAGCACGTTGCGGAACCAACCGACCGCGGCCATCGAAGAGAGGACCAGGCCCAGCACGCTGATGGTCTCGTTTGTGACGAGGCCGGCTGCAATCAGCGTGATGCCCAGGCCCAGCACCATGGGCCATACCGTGGGCGCGGGCAGATGCAGCGATGCGGTGTGTTCTGCGTGCATTCCTTTTCCCGGCTCTTGCACTGCGTTCACCTTACCTTCCCAGTCCATAGACGACGATGAAGACCACCACCCACACCGCGTCCACGAAATGCCAATAATACGAGAGGACGTTCAGTCGATGCGCGTGGCTGCCGTTCAGCTTGCCCGCCACTGCGAAGAGCAGCGCCAGGCCCAACATGCCCAGGCCCACGATAACGTGCGAAGCATGCAGGCCAACCAGCGAATAGAAGGTTGTGCCAAAGAGATTGGTGCGAATGGTCAAGCCGTATTTGTAGATCAGCTCATGCCACTCCACCGCGGTGCCGGCGAGAAAGATGCCGCCCAGCAACACCGTCAGCGCCAGCCACAGGGCACTCAACCGCGCCGCGTTTCTCTCTAAAGCAGTCACCGCGAAGTGTACGGTGAGACTGCTGGACAACAAACACACGGTTCCCAGGACCGGCAGCTTGAGCACTTCGGCGGGTGTGGGGCCGCTGAGGCTTTTGCCGAGGTAAAAGATGTAGGCAAGGACAAAGATGATGAAGATTGCCGCCTCGGCCACGATGAGGCAAATCATTCCCACCTTGCCTTTGTCGGGCAACTGCCATTCGCCGGTGGATTGCGTCAATACCGCGGTATGTGCGCTCATAAGCCTGTCTACTCGTAGTCGGAGTCGGGTGCTTGGGGATGTTTGAGGTCCCACAGGGGACGGCGGCTATGCACCACCGGCTCCTCGGCAAAGTTGTAGTGCGGCGGAGGCGATGCGGTGGACCACTCCAGCGTCCACGCATCCCACGGATCGGGGCCGGCTTCTTCGCCGTGACGATAGGAGCGAACCACATTCCATACGAAGATGAGGATGGCCGCTGCCTGGAAGATCATGCCGATGCTCTCGATCATGTTCCACACGGCCCAGCCGCGGTCGGCCTCGTAGGTGTAGATTCTGCGCGGCATTCCCATCAAGCCGGGGATATGCATGAAGTCGAAGGTGAGATGGAAGCCGATGGTGAAGAGCCAGAAGTGCCACTTGCCCAGCGTCTCGCTCAGCATTTTGCCAGACATTTTGGGGAACCAGTAGTAGAAGGCGGCGAAGATCATGTAGAGAATCGCGCCGACCAATACGAAGTGGAAGTGCGCCACCACGAAGTAGGAGTTGCCCAACTGCCAGTCGAAGGGCGCGGCGGAGAGCATGATGCCGGTCAGGCCCGCGATCAGAAATTGAAAGAGGAAGGCGATGGAGAAGATCATGGGCGTGGCGAAGCGAATCTTGCCGCCCCACAGCGTGGCCAGCCAGTTGAAGATCTTGATGCCGGTGGGCACGGAGATAATCATGGTGGCCAGCGTGAAGAAGGTGTTGCCCGCCGGACCCAGGCCCACGGTGAACATGTGATGCGCCCAGACGCCCAGGCTGATGAAGCCGATCAGCACCGTCGCGCCGACCATCGCCGAGTAGCCGAAGATGGGCTTGCGCGAGAAGACGGGGATGATCTCGTTGGCGAAGGCAAAGGCGGGGAGCACCAGGATGTAGACCTCGGGATGGCCGAAGATCCAGAAGAAGTGCATCCACAAGACAGCCGACCCGCCGGCCTGCACATCGAAGAAGTGCGCGCCCAGAAAACGGTCGAAGCCCAGCATCATCTGCGCCGCGGTGAGCGGGCCGATGGCGATGAAGACCATCGCCGAGGTGACCAGATAGAGCCAGGGCAGCAACGGCATTCTGGCCATGGTCATGCCCTTGCAGCGCATGCAGACAATGGTGGTCACGATATTCAGCGCCGTGCCCACGCTGCCGATGCCGCTCAGGAAGACGCCGAGAATCCAGTAGTCGGTGCTGTGACCGGGCGAGAAGAGCTTGGCTGTGAGCGGCGCATAAGCAAACCAGCCCACATCCGGCGCCGTGCCCGCGCCATACAAACCATCGCCGCCAATGAAGCTGAAGTAAAGCAGCAGTCCACCGAAGGCGGAGATCCAGAAGCTGAAGGCGTTGAGGCGGGGAAAGGCCATGTCGCGCGCGCCGATCATCAGCGGGATAAGGTAGTTGCCAAAGCCGAAGAGAATCGGCATGCCCACGAAGAAGACCATCGTCGTGCCGTGCATGGTAAACATGCGATTGAAGACCTGGGGCGAGACGAAGTGATTGTTGGGCACGGCCAACTGGATGCGCATCACGGCGGCTTCCAGCCCGGCGATGAGCAGGAAGACCAGCGCGTAGCCGATATACAGCATCCCGATGCGCTTGTGGTCTACGGTGGTGAACCATTCATTCACCGCGTCGAGCCACAGCTTCGGATGAGAGGGCGGGGAATCAAAGGTCATCGCACCGGCCGTCTGCGGGGGCATCATCCGGTTCTCCTTCTTGCGTTCAACGCGTGCTTTAGCGCAACGAGACCATGTAGGCCGTGATCGCGTCCAGTTCGTGGCTGCTCAGATTCATCTTCGGCATCAGCGATCCGGGCTTCATCGAGTTGGGATCGTCGATCCATTGGCGCAGGTTTTGCGGCGTGTTCCTGATCGCGCCGGAAGCGATGGTGTCGCGGCTGGCCAAGTGCGTCAGATCGGGACCGAATTTGCCTTTGGCCGAAGTGCCGTTCACGGTGTGGCAGTTGACGCAGGCGGTGTGTTCAAAGGCCAGCCTGCCCTCGGCTGCCGCCGGATCGTCTTCCGCCGCCATTTTCTGATGGGCAATCCACTTGGCGAAATCCGCCGGCGAGTCCACGTAAACGCGGATCAGCATCTTGGCGTGTGCCGTGCCGCAATACTGCGCGCACTGGCCCAGATAGAGGCCCGGTTTGTGCGGATCGATCCACATGACATTGACCTTGTTGGGAATCAGATCCATCTTGCCGGCCAGATTCGGCACCCAGAAGCTGTGATCGACGTCGGCCGAGGACATGGTCATGTAGGTGGGCGTGGGGGCCTTCGGGTCGCTGGCGGGAAGATGCAGTTCATTGGCCGTAACCACGCCCGAGGCCGGATAGCGATATTCCCACCAATACTGATGGCCAATCACCACCACGTCCAGCGCGTTGGCAGGCTTGCGCGCCTGCTCGTTTACGGAGATGACGCGAGCGGTGGACAGAAAAAGCACCACCAGAATCAGAATCGGAATCACCGTCCACAGCACTTCGATCTGATTGCTGCCGTAGACCTGCGTTGGATCGGCATTGGAGTCGCCGGCGCGATGGCGGAAGCGGATGATGGCGTAGAGCATCAACCCCGCCACGGCCAGAAAGATGGCCAGCGTAATGGCCAGAACCAGCATGGACAGGCTGAAGATCGTGTGTGCCGGCGTAGCCTGCGGAGAGAAGATGCTGGTGGGGGTGCTGAACAGGCCCGTAACCCATTGGATGGCCCGACGCCACCAGGACTCGTGCGTTTGCATTGCAGTCATTGCGTGTCCGGCAGGCATGTCGTCCATGTCGTGCAACGCCAGAAACAAGGCCAAACTCATCCTACTCTCCAATCACCTGCCGTGGGCTGCCGCACCTGCCGTTTGTCCTTTGCGCGTCTGGACAATAATAAGGGGCTTGTATTGTTTGTGATGCGCGGCAGTTGGCGGTGGATTCTCTGATTTACACTGGGGGGGGGTCTGGAAGCTTCCATGACGATCTCGGCTGCTTCAAAGAATGCGCATAAGGCGCCTTCTGCTGCCTTGCGGCGCTTTGCCTGGGCCGTTTTGGCGTACTTTGTTGCCGTAATCCTGTGGGGAACACTGGTCCGCGCCGCCGGGGCTGGAGCCGGCTGCGGGAACCACTGGCCGCTGTGCAACGGGACCGTCTTGCAGCACTCCGCCAGCCTGAATACCCTCATCGAGTTCACCCACCGCATCACCAGCGGGCTCTCGCTGGTTGCGGTTCTGGGGCTGCTGCTGTGGACCTTCCGCTCCACCGTGCGGGGAGATCTGGCCAGGGGAGCCGCCGTGGCCGCGGTGGCGCTGACGGTGATGGAGGCGATTCTGGGAGCTTTGCTGGTTGCCCTGGGGCTGACCGCGCAGAGCCAGTCGCCGCTGCGTCCCCTCTTTCTGGCACTGCATCTGACCAATACGCTGCTGCTGCTGGCGGCGCTGACCGTGACCGCGCACTTGCTGTGCCGCCGCACAGGGTATCGCTGGGAGAGCATTCGCCTGGTAAATCCGCTGGCCGCAGTGGCTGGTATTTTCGTGGCTCTGGCGGTGGCTGTAACCGGTTCGCTGGCGGCGCTGGGCGACACGCTTTTTCCTGTGACTTCGCTGGCCGGGGCCCTGCATCAGGATTTTTCCACGACCAGCGGCTGGCTGGTGCGCTGGCGCTGGATCCATCCGATGGCCGCCCTCGCCGCCGGCGTTTTTCTGATCTGGATCCTGATGCGGGCGGCGCAGAACAGCCATCGCGGCCTCTCCGCTTTGGTGCTGGCGCTGCTCGCTGCCGTCTATCTACTCGGCGTGCTGGATGTAACCCTGCTGGCTCCGGTGTGGGCCCAGGTAGCGCATCTGCTGGCCGCCGACTCGCTCTGGGTTGCGCTGGTGGTCCTGACTGCACGGCTGACGCTGGTCCCTGTAGAAGCAGAATAGAGATCGAGCGTTCCCAGCACTCCTGCCTACCGTCGCGCGATCAGAATGACATCGCCCTGCGAGACTGTATGAGCGAACTTGTAGCCGATCCCCTGGTGTTTCCGCTCGTCCGGACCGTATCCCAATGAAAGCTGCGCTTTGTTTGACACTCGCCTGCTTCCAATCCTCAACTGTCTTGCTGTTGTTCATCACGTTTTCGGTGACAGTAGGGCAATCATCATGTACTTAGCGGATCAATCCGTAGCTTCCTCCTTTGGTCAAGAAGGACCTGCATCGCTTGACATTGATCGTGACTAACCCCGCTTTCCCGCTGAAGTGCTTCATCAAGTGCGACTCGTGCGGCCTTCCACTCACCGGAGGCTTTTGCTCAGGGAGAACGAAGAGCTATGCCTATTACTGGTGTAGAAACCGGAATTGTCGCGCCGTAAAGCTGAGGGGTGAGCAGATGGAAGCGGAATTCTTGGCTTTGGTCCGAGGTCTGCGTCCGGGAACACAGGACCTCGCGTCGTTCCAGAATACTGTGGCGGAAGAGTGGGCCGCCCAGGAGGGCAATTCGGAGAAAGAGGTTAAGCGGCTGAAGGCTCGACTCGAAGAGCAGAAGAGGCGCAAGCGCAAGTTGCTCGAATCCATGTTGGACGGGACTATCTCGCAGGAGATGTATAGCGAGGCCAACATAGAGTTCTCTTCGGAGATCGCCCGAACGGAGGAAGAGCTGCTAGAAATATCGTCCCAGCGGTCAGCGCAGGAGACATGCCTGCGCTTCACGAAGATTCACCTGATGGATATTGAGGGTGCATGGAAGCTCGCTGCACCGGAGCAGAGACACCGGATTCAAACTCTGCTGTTCGACGGCGGGTTGGCATACTCACCCGAACACGGAATTTTGAACCGCTCTAAGACATGCCTATTCAGCACCTTGGAGATGTTAAGTGATGCAAAAGTAAAATTGGCGTCCCCAACGGGATTCGAACCTGTGTCGCCGCCGGGAACAGGCGGAGTCCTGGGCCACTAGACGATAGGGACGCATGAAAGAACGAAGAACCGAGCAGACTTCGAGGGGGCCACTCAACCGGATTCAAACTCATCGTACACCAGCGAAGGATGGGCGCGCTCAAGTTCCCGGTGCAACATTCTCCCGAAGGAATAAGTTGCATGGACGAGGGAATTTGAATCCCACGACTGAGTTGACTCTGTTTGTTCGACCGGGATTGTCGACCGGCGATTCGAGTGCAAAAACGGCGGAACTGGTTTGCTCCGCCGCAGTTGATTGCAAAGTTGATTCCAGGCGCTGCTTCAAGCAACGTCCAATCGGCTAGCGATGTCCACCACCGCCGCCGCCTCGCGCTCCACCACCGCCGCCGCCTCGCGCTCCACCACCGCCGCCACGTGCTCCACCACCACCACCGCCGCGTGCTGCGCCACCGCCACGTACTGCTGCGCCGCCTCGTGCTCCACCACCGCCGCCTCGTGCTGCACCGCCGCCACCGCGTGCTGCACCGCCGCCACCATACCCACGGCCACCGCGCACTGCTGCGCCGCCGCCATATCCACGACCGCCGCCGCCTGAATAGCGTCCTCTACCGTCACCGCCGAAATAGCGTCCTCCACCGTAGCCGACGAAGCGATGGTCACCCCAGCCGTGGCCATAGCCCCAGTTGGCCCATGGGCCCATGCCCAGGAAAATGCCATTATAGAAGTAGCCCGACCCATAATAACCGTAGGGCGCGCAGGCATAGGGAGCATAGCCGTAGTAGCCGTAGGAACAGACCGGCTGAACCCCGATGCCAATGCCAACCGATGGAAGACGGACGCCAATCGCAATCTGTGCGTTTGCCGCCGGCGCTGAAGCCAGAGCCAGGGTAGTAAGCAAAGCCGCTGCACAAAGTAGAACTCTCGATCCACGCATTTGGAACCTCATTTACGGTGGCTGCGGCTCCTGGTAGATGCGTTGGACCTGCGGTGTCCCGTCTTCGCTCGTCTCAGCCATCCGGCTGAAAGAGCGCTCATACCAATAGGATGGCTAATCTCAGGATTTGGTTACCCGGCGGGTACGCCAGTACACCGCACCAGGTCCCGTTTTCGTCAATTTTCAAGGGGATGCGCACGATTGGGAAGGGCGATCAGCGCTGAACGGGTTGGACGAGCGCCGAAACATTCCGCTCTAATCGGTCGAGCCGATCAATTGCCGACTGTACGGCGGGAGTTCCCTCTTCTTTGACTTTCCGCGCCCGGTCAAGTGCCTGTTCGGCAATGCGGCTGACTTGGTGCAGCAATTTGCGGATCTCGACCTGTAGGCGGTCCCGGCTTTCCTGAATGCGATTGAGAACATCGTTTTGTACGCGCGAGCTGTTCACTTCCAAAAGATGCCGCAGAAATTCTCGAGCATCGTTCGTTATTAATTTGCGCCCACCAACAAATGGCAAAAAGATGTCGGCGAGCCAGCGCAGCGGCGATGGGGGTTGCGCAGTTCCGATGAAGTCTTCGAAAGTGAACCTGGAACGCACGCGCAAGCCTTTCTCAGGATTGAGCGCATGGGGCATCCGCGTCAGTTCGCTAAGGCCCGCACCGGCGAGCTTTTTCAGAAAGCTGTTTCCCATCTCCACAAATCGAAGGGCCACGGCGCTATATTGGCGCTCGCCCTCTTCCTGCTCGGGTTTGAGCCAAGGCATAACCTTGCGGCACGAGATCTCCTGGGCGAGGCGCATCAGCCGACGCCGATAGTGCGGGCCAAAGCCGAGGGGTACGGACGGTAGCTCCTCACCAAATTCGGCTTCAGATTCCGTCCACGCGAAATGGAAAAACCGCTTGTGCCTTTCGACAAAGAGGTCCGAAATCCGCTGCTGCTCCGCCATAAACAGAAAATTCAGCTCGCGCATGGAGCGCTCAGCCTCGTTGATGGTTTCCTTCATTAGCTCGATGCGCCGTTCGGATTCTTCGATTGGCCGCTGAAGCGCGTCACGGTCCTCACTGATAATAGCCAGCAGTTGTTCACTTAAGCGCTGGAGACCTCGGTCGCCAGCGGCGCGAACGAGATTTCTACCCGAGTCTGCAACGAGGCGATGCAAACTCGCCAGCAGTTTTTCCCAATCCCGCAGCGGGCCGCGGTTTTCCATCCGTTCGGCGGCACTCACCTCAAAGACCTCTCCCATCGGGCGATGCAGCCGCTTTTCCAGAACCTCGCGCGTGAACTTAGTCGCCGCCTCTCGCTCCGGATCGCTGGTGCGGTCGGCTTTGTTGATCACCAGGATTAAATCCTGAACCTGCTTGCCGATTGATTCCACCAGTGCCAACTCCTCGCCCGCAATGGGCGGATCGGCCCCGACCACAACCAATGCTGCATCAATGTGAGGAATGAACGCCTGCGTGGTTGCCGTATTTCCGGTGAAGACCGAGCCCAAACCCGGTGTGTCCACAAAACACATGCCGGAGGACAACAACGGGCTGGGCACGAATACTTCCGCGCCCTCCACGGCCTTTTTGTTTTCGGGATTTAGTTCCTCGGTCACGTATTCCTTCAAGTCGGACATGGCAATGTCCCGCCAGGCCCCGTCTCGCATGCGAACGAATGCATGAAGTTCGTCGCCAAACCGAATCACGGTAGGCACCGCCGTTACCGGAACAAACCCGGTCGGAACAACTGCGTGGCCGACCAGAGCGTTGAGCAGGGTGGATTTGCCCCGCTTAAACTGACCGACACAAGCTACATAGAAACGTCCTTCGGAGACCCGCGCCGCGAGCTCACGTGCTTCCTCGGCGACAGACCCAGACTCAAGTTCCTGAGCCAGTCTGCCGAGTCGCAACAGACGGGAGGCGCCGTCCATAGACACGGATGTCTCAGTCGGAAGGCTGCCGCAATCCTGCACTGTCGAACTGCTGTTATATTCCTGCATCTGTTATCACCCTTGCGACCGAACACCTTCCTGATGAACGTATCGGATAACCTCGACATCCGACATGGCGATCAGTCCCTCTTCGACCATGGCGTCCAGATGAAATAACAACCTGGCGATCTTCCGGGAGGGCGCCGCGCTCGCGATGTAAAGAGCTTTTCATCCTGGTCTCTCAAAAGGGCCGGAACTCGATTGAGCTGAGTTCTGCCGGTCCACTCTTTGGAATGCTCACGGACGATCTTGCCGATCTGCGCCTAGCTCCTGGTGAACATAGCGTTCCATGCTGTCAACCAGTGATTTGAGTTTGTGCAGCGCCCCATCGAGTTCGTCGATCGCATCCTCCGGGACAGCCCCGGAGCCTCGCATATAGCGGGGCCTGAGTTCCTCAATCGCGATATTCACAAATGCCAGGTTTGTCATCACCAATCGCGTCACCGGAATCTCCGGCTGGTTTGGCTCCATGTGTTGCCATGCCAGTGTGCGCAGCAGTTGAGCGCGAAGGACGCGGATGTGGTCTTCCAGCGATGCGGCCTGCGTGGGTGTGATGTCCATGACATAACGCGGAAACGGAGACTGCGATGTTGCGGAGTGGAGAGCATGTTCAATATCGCTGAGCAGCTTGTCGATGTACTGGCAGGTAACCAGGAGCCGCCGCTGCTGCGTCTCGTTCAGCTCTCCAGGCTGTCGCGTTGCTTTCATCTCCGGTTCCGGCTCGCTCATGGCCCCTCGAAATCTCCCATCAATGCACGATCATCACCGGGCAGTGTGCATACTTCAGCACGCGCTCCGTGTTGGAGCCCAGCATCCAGCGATGAAGGATGGTGTGGCTGCGCTTGCCCATTACGATCAGGCTGGCCTGGAGCGTCTCCGCCCGGTGGATGATCTGTTCCGCCGGATGGCCCACGGCGATCTCCGTCTCCAGTTCAATCCCTTTTTGCCCGGCCCGCTCGCGGATGGAGGCAAAGCTGCGCTCATAGCGCTCCGTGGTATCTTCCAGGACCGCGTTGAGTTCGGCGCGCGAGGCGGCCGGCTCCGGCGGCACAATCACGGACAGGATGCAGACCTTGGCCTTGCGGTCCTCCGCCATCGACAGAGCAACATCCACGGCGTGCTCCGAGTGCGGAGACGCGTCGTATGCAACCAGGATGGTTTGAAATCCGATAAAGACTGGGCTTCCCATGGGATGACCTATGCCTGTTCCGCGGTTGCGGGCCGCTGAATTGCCTGCTCTGATTTTCTGCCCGCCGAGGCGTGCGGAAGAAGATGCCTAGGCAGAAAGAACCTGTTCGCAATCATGGTTGGAATCACGGCGCTCGCGATGACCGTGCCCACGATGTAAGAGTACTGCGTCTGCGTGATGATCTGGTGGTTGAGGCCGAAGAGCGCGCTGATGGTGCCGAAGGTCAGGCCGGTCGACATCATCAGCGTGTAGTAGGTACCGGAGTTGCCTTCGTAGCGGTGCGCCCGCACGGCGGGAAACACCGCAACCGCCTTGGTAAGCATCTTCGCGGAAAAGAGGACCAGCATCGTGACGGGAGCAGCAATCAGCACGGGCACCAGCACAAACGATCCGGCACGAATGAAGTAGAACGGCGTGAGCAGGCCAAAGGTGAGCGTTCGCAAACGGCGGATGAGCGAGTGGTCCTTGCCTACCGTTCCCGCCAAAACCATGCCGATCATGTATGCCGGAAGCACGGCCTCGCTTCCAGACCAGACAGCCAGTCCTCCCATGGCGAAGAGGAGAAAGAGGACGTACTTGGCTTCAAGTTCGGAGACGCGCCCGCCGTATTTGCGGAAGAACCGCGGCGTAACAAAAGGCAGCAAGACGAAGACCGCGACCGAGACCGCGACGAAGATCAGCGTTTTGACGGTGAACGGAGAGAAGATCATTCCCAGTGCAATCACGGTTCCGAGGTCGTTGATAAAGCAGGAGGCGAGGATCGCTTTGCCGTATTCCGTGACGTTGAAGCCCAGCTCCAGCATCACCGCATAGACCACGGCGACCGAGGTTGTCGAGAGTGCGACGCCGCACAGCCAACTGGGCATAATAGCCCAGTGCAGCACATAATGCGCGATCGCCGTGCATCCGAGAAAGGGGCCGAAGAACCCAGCCAGCCCAATCACCAGAGCTTCGCGCCACTTCATTCTGAAGATCGCGGGATCGAGTTCCGCGCCAGCGAGAAAGGTGAGGACGATGGCCCCGGTGCCGGCCAGAAACGTGATCCACTGGGTGTTGCCGAGCAGTCCGCCATGGGCCAGAAACGCGACGAGGACCAGTTGGGCCACCGTGCCCACCACAATCTCAGAGAGTGCGGTTGAGATTCTGAACCAGATCGCCAGCAGCGTTGCAGCCAGCGCCAATCCCACCCATAGCGCAGACAAAGCCCAAGTGTTCCCCATGAACATTAACTCCCAATTTGTCATTCAGAGAACGGTCGGGACATAACTCCGCGACAGGGTTCCCTGTCAGGAGTCATCATCCATCCAGCCTGTGCGGCAGGACAGCGGTTAAGGGTGAACTCCCTCACCACAACCAATAACAACAGTTGATACCGTGCAGCATCGATTGTCAAGGAATGGCCTGTCGTTATTGACGATGCGATGCGGGCCTGGCTGCGGTAAACTTGGCCATCTACTGCCTGGAGGATACTATGCGACGTTGCCCACGGCTGTTGACTCTAACCGCGGTCGTTTTGTCTTCGGTGTTGCTGACCGCACAGCCAGCGCCGCGCACTAGCCCGCTTATTCCTCAAGAGCCAACACCCAATCTTGGGCAGCTCAAAACGCGTCTGATCGCGTACCACGACTGCCAGCGCATCCACGGGTGTTACACGCCGGAAGTGAATCGCCAAAGCAGTTTGGCAATCGCTTACCTGCAACGAAGGGTGGCGAAGGCCAAACATGGGGAGAAGCTGGCACTGGTTCTCGATATCGATGAGACCTCACTTTCCAATTGGGGTGAGGAGATCCAGGACGACTTTGGCTACATCGCGAAGGACTGGAATGACTGGGTGGATAAGAAGCAGGCACCGGCGATCGAGGGAACGCTGCGTCTCTATAACGATGCGGTAAAACACGGGGTCTCGGTCTTCTTTATCACTGGGCGGCCGCAGTCGCAAGAAGCTGCGACAGCCGAGAACCTAAAGGCGGCAGGCTATCACGACTGGGCCGGGCTCGCTCTTCGCGGGCCGCATCCTCTGACGCAAAAGGTTGCTGAGTATAAGTCCGGGGAGCGCGCAAAGATCGTGGCGGCCGGCTATCGCATCATTCTCAATATGGGAGACCAGATGAGCGACCTGAACGGAAATCCACAAGCCGAGTTCTCGGTTAAGCTGCCGAATCCCTTCTACTACATTCCCTAGCTGGAGGCGCATCCTACCGGATCGTGTGCAGCGCTTCGACGATCAAAATCTGTTTCAAATCGATATTGAGACTGATGTCACGACTTTGACGCCCGCTACACCGCCGGCTCGTGCGACGCTGATTGTGGAATGTTGCAATGCCAGCCATGACGCGTGTCAAGGGGAAATATTTCGGAGGAATGCGGACCGGGCAATGGACGCTCCATCGCCAGCAGGTTTGGTGCCCAGAACCCTACTCCCACTCGATGGTGCCGGGCGGCTTGGAGGTGATGTCGTACACCACGCGGTTGATCCCGCGCACTTCGCTGACGATCCGGCCGGAGATGGCGCGCAGCACCTCGTACGGCAGCGGCGCCCAGTCGGCGGTCATGCCGTCCTCGGAGTGCACCGCGCGCACGCAGCAGGTATAGGCGTAGGTCCGCTGGTCGCCCATCACGCCGACGGTCTTGACCGGTAGCAGCACGGCGAACGACTGCCATATCTTGCGATACAGTCCCGCGGCTTTGATCTCGTCGACCACGATTGCGTCGGCCTCTTGTAACAACGCAACGCGCTCCGCCGTCACCTCACCCAGGATGCGCACGGCGAGTCCCGGCCCGGGGAAGGGCTGGCGTTCGATGATCTCTTCGGGCATTCCGAGGTCGCGGCCGATGCGCCGTACCTCGTCCTTGAAGAGGTCGCGCAGCGGTTCGATCAGCTTGAGCTTCATATTCGCCGGCAGGCCACCGACGTTGTGGTGGCTCTTGATGGTCTGCGACGGCCCTTTGACACTGGACGACTCGATCACGTCAGGGTAGAGCGTGCCCTGCACCAGCCATGCGATCTCCTCGCCGCCGGAGCGGGTCGCGCCCTTCTCCGACGCGAAGATTTTTTTCGCCTCGTCGTCGAAGACGGCGATGAACTCGCCGCCAATCGCCTTGCGTTTCTTCTCCGGCTCGGTGACGCCGGCAAGCCGGGCGAGAAATCGCTCACTGGCATCGACTGCGACCACACGCAGGCCAAGCTGCTCGCGCATCGTCTTCTGCACCTTGGCGAACTCATCCTTGCGCAGCACGCCGTTGTTGACGAAGATGCAGGTCAGCCGGTCGCCAATCGCCCGCGCCACCAGCACCGCCGCGACCGACGAATCCACGCCGCCGCTCAGTCCGCAGATCGCGTGCCCTTCGCCCACCTGCGCGCGCACGCGCTCCACGGTGGTGTGGATGAAGTGCTCCGGCGTCCAGTCAGCTTTGGCACCGCAGATGCCGAGCACGAAGTTGCGCAGCAGCTCCATTCCCTGACGGGTGTGCACCACCTCGGGATGGAACTGCACAGCCCAGATGCGCCGCACCTCGTCGGCGATTCCGGCCAGCGCGTTCGCGGTCTTCGCGGTCTGAATGAAGCCCGCGGGCAGCGCCTTCGCCTCGTCGCCGTGGCTCATCCAGACGTCGAGCGTGGAGGGAAGGCCGCGAAAGAGTTGCGTTTCGGCGATCACCTCCACCTGTGCGTGGCCGTACTCGCGCGCGGGAGCAGGCTCGATCCGCCCGCCCAGGTGATGCACGATGAAGTGCAGCCCGTAGCAGATGCCGAGCACGGGCACGCCCATCGCAAGCAGCGCGGGATCGGCGGCGGGCGCGTCCGCATCGTAGACCGAACTGGGGCCGCCGGAGAGGATCAACCCCAGCGGCTTGAGCGCGCGAATCTGGTCGATGGGCGCCATGCAGGGGAGGACCACGGAGAAGACGTTGAACTCGCGGATGCGGCGAGCGATCAGTTGGGTGTACTGCGAGCCGAAGTCCAGGATGACGATGGTTGAGGTGTCCACAGAGCCGATTGTAAATGGACAGGCGCGCTGGGGTTGGATTGTCGGGGAGGAAGCGCGCGGGCGCGTTGGCGGGGCCGCTTGTGCGGAGTGGTTTTGCGGTGAGATAGTAGTGTGCGTCCTAGCGAGGTCACTCTGTGGTGCGATCCGGTTCGTTTGGTCTATTCCTCTCTTTCGCGCTTCTGCTTCCGACGGGAGCGCTGGCACAGGCCTCTGGGTCTGCCGTTGCAAGCCCTGCTCCAGCCGCCGCTCCAAGCTCGGCTGCTCGATCTGCTCAGCGTTCTGCCGCTGGCTCTATTGCGGGTTCTGCTCAGGGGGCGGCGCGGCCTGTAGGCCAGCCTGCGACTGGACGAAACAGCGGCGGTCGTCCGGTACACAATGAGGCTGAGCGCGTGGCCCGCTGGAAGGCTGTCGCGATGCCCTACATGCGGGCCGGGCTTACCGCGCGCCAGCAGCAGATGATCGCCAAGCTCGCCGATGCCTGTCATCTGATGGACACGCTCTACTGGCACCAGAGCGATCTGGGCGGATGGGCCGTCTATCACGTCACGGCGAATCCGCTGATGGAGCAGCTCTTCGCAATCAATGGAAGCCGCTGGGACCTGGCCGACCGGAACTCGCCCATCCTCGGCGAAGAGCCGCTGGTTCCCGGGCACGAGCTGTATCCCTTCGGGACCACCAGCGCTGTGATTGAGAAATACGCCGCGTCACATCCGGAGCTGAAGGCTGCTCTATACAATCCGTGGACGGTGGTCCGATCGGCGCCGATTGACCTTGCGCCTGCTTTGAGCCAGCCGGTGGCAAGCGTTGCCGAGCATCTTTATACCTACCCTTATCACGAGGCGTACGCCCGGTGGCTGCGGCCCATGGCGGCTGACCTGCGCGCGGCAGCGAAGCTAAGCGATGACGCGGCCTTTGCTCACTATCTGAACCTGCGCGCCCAGGCACTGCTGACCGACGATTACTACGCGAGCGATGTGGCGTGGCTCGACCTGAAAAATCCAAAGGTCGACCTGATCTTCGCGCCATATGAGACGTACCTCGACGGTGTGCTGGGCGTGAAGACCTCGTACGGCGGAGCAATTCTGGTCCGCAACGAGGCGGAGAGCCGCAAGCTCTACCTGTATCGCAAGCAGGAGGCGGCAATGCAGCAGGCGTTGCCGATTCCAGCGGATGACAGGCCGTCGAAGGAGGGTCAGGCGACGCCGATGGAGGTGGTCGATGCGCCGCTGCGCGCGGGCGATCTGCACTACGGCTACCAAGCCGTGGCGGACAATCTGCCCAACGATCCGCGCATCCACGCGGAGAAGGGATCGAAGAAGATCTTCTTCAAGAACTTCATGGACGCGCGCGTGAACAACGTGGTTCTGCCCATCGCGGGCAAGATGCTGTCGGCGGAGCAGACCAAGGACGTGAGCGGCGAGGGCTATCTGACCGCTGTAATTCTGCACGAGATCTCGCACGGCCTCGGTCCCGCCTACGCGCAGATCGACAGCAAGCAGGTCGCAATCAACGAGGCGATCGGGCCGGCGTACAGCGGGCTGGAAGAGGCCAAGGCCGACGTGACAGGAATCTTTCTGGCCAAGTGGCTGGTCGAGCAAAAGCTGCTTCCTGCCGCCGAGTTGAACGGCATCTACGCGTCGTACGTGGCGGGAATCTTTCGCACGCTGCGCTTCGGCACGGCAGAGGCGCACGGTCGCGCGGAGCTGATGGAGTTCAACGTCCTGCTGGAGCAGAAGGCGATCTCGCCGGGGGCCGACGGCAGGTTCACTATCGGCTACGCGGCGATGCCCGCGGCGATTGCGGCGCTGGACAAGCAACTTCTGCTCTTCGAAGCGAAGGGAGATCGCGCCGGCGTCGAGGCGTGGTTCGCCAAATACGATGTGATGCCGCAGTCTCTGTCCCAGGCGCTCGAATCCACTCGCGACATTCCCATCGACATTTCTCCAGTGTTTGCGCTCTCCAGCGAGGCCCGCCCATGAAAAATCTTTCGCTTCCCTCTGTGGCACTGCTCTTCGCGTTGCCCGCTTCGATGGTTCTCGCTCTGTCTGGCTCGATGACTCTTGCGCAGAAGCCGCTTGTGCTGCACCACCACAACGCTGCGCACCAGCCTCCCGGCACCATCGTTATTCCTGCGTCAGACTTCTACCTCAACATCCCCGAAGGCGATTCGAACGATGGGCGCTTTCCCGCCGGCACGTGGTTCTTCAACAACAACACCATCAACCTGGGAGTTGTCGACGATGTTGCGACGAAGATTCCAGTGAAGGAATCCGGCGTGTATCACCTGTTTGTGCGCAGCATCGGCACGCCCACCAGTTCCTTCCACGTCAAGATCGGCGGCAAGGAAGACTCCGGCACCTACGGCCAAGGCAAGCTGGCGTGGCAGCGCGGCGGCGACTTTGCGCTGAAGGGCGGAGGCGAGGTTGAGGTGCGGCTTACATCGATTCACCCGCGGCCCTCGCTCAACGTGCTGGTGCTGACCAGGAACGCAGCCTTCAAGGAAGACGACCTGAAGGCGCTGGAGCTGCCGCCCGAGGTCAAGCTGCTGCACGAGTACACGATTGCGCCGTCGAACATTGTGAAGTTTGGCGACGTGGACGGCAGCGGCAAGTACGCGATCCTCGACATTACCAACGACTACTCGACCATCATGTATGCCAACGACGGGCACGAGCTGTGGCGCTGGGATGCGCCGCCTACCTCGCGCGACGACCCGCGGGGCAACGAAGCGGCGGGAATTCTGTGGGACTTCCACCACACCGGCCGCGACGAACTGGCGCAATGGCGCGAGAGCAGTGATGGCAAGGAGTGGCTGGTGCTGGCGGACGGGCGTACCGGCAACGTCATCAAGCAGGTGCCATGGCCGGCACCGCCCTTGCCCCATGTCGATAACAATTATCGGATGGCGGTGGCAAAGTTCCACAAGGACTCGGATGGGCCGGACACTCTGCTGGTGTTTGCGGACACCGGCGGCTGGATCGGACTGACGGCGTACGATAAGGACCTCAACCAGCTATGGCAGCACGCCGAACACCGCTTGAAGGACTACTTCGGTCACTACATCTATCCGTACGACATCAACGGCGACGGCATTGACGAGGTGATGATCAGCCATCTTTGCCTGGACGCGAACGGCAAGGAGATATGGAACGACGCCAAGTACTTTGAAGACAACCACGACCACATGGACGCGATGGAGTTCTTCGACATGAACGGCGACGGCAAGCCGGAGCTGGTCGTCGGGCAGAGCGACGCGGGAACGATGGAGTACAACGCGCAGACCGGCGCCATCCTGTGGCAGAACCAATCGGACCACACGCAGCAGATCACCGCCGGCTACATTCTGGCCAACTCGCCCACACCGCAGGCTGTAGCCAACGGACGGACGTATGGCGCGCCGACCCCGCGCCCCGCCGCACTCCAACCCGGCGCGCGGCTCGCCGGCGCGGCGGCAGGTGCAGGCGCAGCCCCGCAGCCGGGCTTCGGGCGGCAACAGGGCCCCGCCGACCAAATCGCCATTAGCGGCGGGCTGGCCGCGCAGCTCTACTGGTTCGACAATCGTGGCCGACTGCTGGAGCGCTGGCCATCGAACCCGCTGAACGGCAACCCCAACTTCGTGCGCGGCAACTGGTACGGCAACGGAAAGCGCACCTTCTTCTGGTTCCGCTTCAAGCTCGAACCCGACGGCAACGGCACGCTGTTCTTCAAGGGCGAGGTCTACCACATGTTCGACTTCGACCACACCGGAGCGGACCAGGTGATCACGCTGGAGGGCGGTGGCGGCGGCCCTGGCGGGGGCGGCAGCCAGACGCTGCGCGTTTACGGCAACGCCAACGTCGTCCCGCATCCAAAGAAATGCGATGCCGAGTGCCGCAAACTCATCGCCAACCACACGCACTATTGAGAACTGGTTGAACGGCATTGAATACACGGTCTGACGTTTCGTTCGGAGAATGGCAAACGGACACGGCCATCTGGGCGTGTCCGTTTGACACAGCGTTCCTCCTTTTGTTATTGATTCCCGATGAGCTTCCGGGCTGCTTCCTCCAAGCAGGTTGTATCCTACAGTCATGCCTCACCCTGTAACGGATCCGCAACCAGCAAAGACCGCGCCTCCCGCGTTCGAGTCGTGGGGCCGGTATCCCAGGTATGACGCAACGATCGTTCCCCTGAACTGGCAGGGTGATTTTCCCGGTGTGATGGCCGGGCTGCACGGCGGCGCATTGCCGGTGGGATTGGGCCGCAGTTACGGCGACGTTTGCCTGCTGAAGGACGGCAATCTGCTGCAGACGACGGGAATGGACCGCCTGCTCAACTTCGACCCCGAGACAGGAATCCTGACCGCCGAGGCGGGAGTGTCGCTGGCAAAAATTCTTGACTTCGCGGTGCCGCGCGGCTTCTTTCTGCCGGTCACTCCGGGAACGAAGTATGTAACCCTCGGCGGCGCAATCGCCAACGACATCCACGGCAAGAACCACGAGGCTGCGGGCTCGTTTGGCAACCACGTCCCCAGCTTCGAGCTGGTGCGCTCGGACGGCAGCCGAAGGGTCTGCTCGCCCACCCAGAATCCAGACTGGTACGCCGCGACGATCGGCGGGGTGGGGCTGACCGGCGTCATCACCTGGGCTCAGTTGAAGCTGCGGCCGATCGTATCGCGCAAGATCGACTACGAGGGAATCCAGTTCCACGGCATCGACGAGTTCCTCGACCTGAAGCGGCAGTACCAGCATGTGGAATACACCGTGAGCTGGGTGGATTGCGCCTCGACGGGCAGGAACTTTGCGCGCGGCGTCTTCATGCTGGGCGAACACTCGAAGGCACCCGGCGAGTTGAAGCCATCGCCCGAGCCGAAGCTGAGCGTCCCGTTCGACTTTCCCGGCTTCGCGCTGAACCATACCACGGTGAGCCTCTTCAACTCGGTCTTCTTCCACAAGCAGATGAAGGCGCACGTGAAGACGGTGCAGGACTACGAGCCGTTCTTCTATCCGCTGGACGCGGTGCTTCACTGGAACCGCGGATACGGCAAGCGCGGGCTGGTGCAGTTCCAGTACGCGATCCCGTGGCAGCACGCGAAGGAGGGGACGATCGAGATTCTACGCGAGATCGCCAAGTCCGGCTTGGCCAGCTTCCTCGCCGTGCTGAAGGCCTTCGGCGAGATTCCTTCGCTGGGGATGATGAGCTTTCCCCAGGCCGGCATCATGCTGGCGCTGGACTTTCCCATCAAACCCGATCTGACCTTTCCGCTGCTCCAGCGGCTGGGCGACATGACGCTGGAGTTCGGCGGACGGCTCTACTCCGCCAAGGACGCAGCCATGACACCGGCGCAGTTCCAGGCCTTCTACCCGCAGTGGCAACGGTTTGCGCAGTTCCGCGACCCAAGGTTGAACTCCAGCTTCTGGGAGCGCGTCACGGGAGGAGAATGACCCTATGAGCACACTTGTTACGCGGCCTTTGGATGCAGCGCTTGCCGCAAGCTCCGAAGCAGTGATTGCGAAAAAGATCCTGGTGCTGGGCGCAACCTCGGGCATCGCCGAGGCGACCTGCCGCATCTGGGCGGCCGAGGGCGCGCAACTGTTTCTGGTAGCGCGCAACGCGGAGAAGCTGGCCGCGGTGGCGGCGGACCTGAAGCTGCGCGGCGCGTCGTACGTGGGCACCGCGGTGGCCGACCTGGACGACACGGAGAAACACGCCGAGCTGCTGACGCACGCGGTGAACTCGCTGACCGGCATGGACATTGCGTATCTGGCGCACGGCATCCTGGGCGACCAGGCGCGCGGCGAGCAGGAGTTCGAGCACGCGGCGCAGATCATTTACACCAACTTTCTGGCGCCGGTCTCGCTGCTGACGTGGCTGGCCAACTACTGCGTGCAGCGCCACGCGGGCACGCTGGCCGTTCTCTCATCCGTCGCGGGCGAGCGCGGGCGCAAGTCAAACTACATCTATGCCTCGTCGAAGGCCGGACTGACCGCGTTCCTGAGCGGGCTGCGCAACCGCATCGACCGCGAGGGCGTGACCGTGATGACGATCAAGCCGGGGCCAGTGAATACCTCGATGACGGCGCACATTAACATCAGAAAGGCCGACGTGAAGAAGGTGGCCGCGACGATTGTGAAAGCTATCGACAAGCGCGTGGACACTCTCTATGTTCCGATCATTTTTCTGCCCATCATGTTCATCGTCCGCCACATTCCCGAGCGCATCTTCAAAAAGCTGAACCTGTAGTTGATCTGTTTCTGCTGCGATTTACCTCCTACTGTTGCTGCTGCTGGCCCTCTGCTGCTGGCGGGTGGGCAATCGCTGGGTGCAGATGATACGGGAAAAATTAAATTACTTGATGTGGATGAGTCGTCGGCCTTGCAGTGTCATCGCGTGGCGAAGATGTGCGACGCGTCCACCCATCTGGTGCGGAAGCCGTTGCCGGCGAGCAGCTTTTCAATGCGCACCGGGGCCATGGCGCGTCCACGCTTCTCCAGGGTTTTGAAGTGGACCTCGACCAGGAGGCAGCGCAGCAGGGGCGAGGCCAGCAACTCGCCCATCCCCAGCAGCACTTCTTCTTCAAAGCCTTCCACATCGACCTTGACCACATTGGGGACGCGGCCCAGGCGGTTGCACAGCGAATCGCCGCGGCAGATGGTGACGGGAACGGTCTGCACGCTGGCGTTCTGCTGGTCGCTGCCGGTAGCGATGTGGTTCTCCACGGAGGCTTCCCCGGTGACCAGGCGGCCCGTGGTGTCGTTGTCTCCCAGCGCCACGTTCACTACCTGAAGCCAGGCGCAGTCCGGCAGCCTCTGGCGCAGGCGTTCGCAGGATTCCAGGCAGGGCTCAAATGCAACCACGGAGCCGCTGTTGCCTACCCAGCGGCAGAACAGCTCGCTGTACAGGCCGACGTTGGCACCCACATCCCAGACCGCGTCGCCCGGCCTGACCGCACCGGTCAAGGCCTGGCGGACACGGCTCTCGTAGGAGCCGGCCGGACGCAGGCGATGGATGAGGCCAATCAAGCCCGTCTTACGGGCGAGCGAACGAACCTTGACAAGCCATGGATTCACAGACCGGACCACCCCTCGAAGAAGCAGGATCGCATCTCAGCGCCGGCGAGTGGGCCGGCTGTGGCAAGTGTAATTCATGGCCTCGCCCTGAGGTCTTCAGAAGCCCTGGTCGGGGCGGAAGGCGGTGACGTGGTTGCCGACGAAGGTGACGGCCATGGGCTTGCCGAGGTTGTCGAAGACCACCAAGCGGTTGCCGTAGTCCTTGCTCAGGCTCTTGGAGACCTGGCCAAGCGAGAGGTTGACCTGGCGCTCGTTCATGCCCAGGATGACCTGGTGGGCATCGATGGCCTGCCAGACCTTCGGCCCCCAGTGCTGGAAGAGTTGGTGCGGGTCGCCGTAGAAGAAGATCTCGTCGTTGGCGAAGGTGTAGTCTCCGGCCTCCTTGAAGCCCACGGGGACGGCGTAGAGCTTCGTCGGGTCGGCGGATTTGGGCATGGTGAAGGCGAGGAGGACCTGCTTGTCTCCGCCACGAATGCGGAAGGTGGCGGATTTGGGCGCGACTTGCTCGAAGGCGTCTTTGATCGCCAGCGGCTCAGCGCCGAGCAGCGTGCCGGCGGAGTGCGCGTAGTCCGCACGGCGCCCCGCGCAGGAGTAGTAGTCGAGCTGGCCGCCGGCGGAGACCCAGACCGTTGTGCCGATCAACTGCTTCACGTCGGCCAGCGACGAGGGTCGCTGCTGCTTGAGGAATACCAGCTCGTCGGGGTCCACCGCGGCGGTTGTGGCGGGAGCCTCGGGCCCCGGAGCATTACGCTCGTGGTGGATGATCGCGATGCGGATTGCCAGCGCCAACAGCAGAGCCAGAGTTATGCCGATTGCCGTTTTCTTGCCTATTGTCATCACGGTCCCTCTCGCTTTTTCGCTTCAATAACCAAGGGACGTCTGAGCAATCGTTTGATATTCCCTCGGGGGCTAAAGCCCAATTGATGATACGGCAGTTGCGGCGGGACTGAAGTCACGTCCTATCAAAACGTGGACTGATCCAGATATTTTCTTATGGCTACAGGCTGCAACGACCAACTGACGACCAACAACCAGCAACCTTCTTTAATCCGGCGGCTCGGCGGAGCTCTGTTGCAGATTGGTCTGCATCAGCGATTCCGACGAGAGCTCATCGGCGTTGCGCATCGCGGGGAAGAGTGCACCGGCCAGCCCGGTGACAACCAGGCATCCAATGCCCCCGATGACCACGGCACGGACGGCTCCCCACCACAGCGCGGTGAGTCCGCTCTCGAATCCGCCAATCTCATTGGAGGCTCCGACAAAGAGGCCGTTGACGGCGCTGACGCGTCCGCGCAACCCGGGCGGCGTCGCCAGTTGCAGCATGCTGGCGCGGATCACGACACTGACCGTGTCGCTTGCGCCCACAATCACCAACGCCAGCAGGCTAAGCCACATCGTGCGCGAGAGGCCGAAGACGATTGTTGCTGCACCGTATATCCCCACGCAGAAGAGCATGATCTTGCCGGAGTTGCGCCGGATGGGCCATACCCTCAAGGTCAGCAAGACCAACATGGCGCCGAGGGCGGGCATGGCGCGCAGCAACCCGAGGGCGCGCGGCCCGGCGTGCAGAATGTCATCGGCAAAGATGGGCAGCAGCGCCGTGGCGCCGCCCAGCAGCACGGCAAACAGGTCCAGCGAGAACGACCCAAGCAGCAGCTTG
>PLOU01000188.1:2399-4149 GCA_003142235.1 Granulicella sp. | reverse complement strand
GGCCCTTGCCAGACAACGGCAAGAACAACAGCAAAACAACAACGGCAGATACGATCTATATGTCGATACGGCCTAGGGCAGAAGCAGATTCCTCCGCTGCGCTGCGGAATGACAAGCGATTCACTGAGCACTGTCCGCTGGCCGCTGGCCGCTGGCCACTGGCCACTGATCCCTGATCCCTGTTCCCTGACCCCTGTCGTTAGGTAGAGTATTGGGTATGGGGACGGGGATGGGACATGCGGGCGTGGGGCAGGTGAAGGACAGCCTGATCCTGATTACGCTGCTGGTGGAGCTGGGGGTGGCGGCGGCGGTGTCGGCGTCGCTGGCGCGGTCGAACACGTTCAAGGACCTGCTGCTGATGCCGCATAGGAGCTGGCGGCAGACGCTGGCGTTGGTGGCGATGATCACGGTGCCGCTGACGCTGGGAGTGTGGGTGCGGGTGCGGGTGCCGAACTTCCTGGCTGCGGACCTGTCGTACGAGGCGACGATTTTGATGGGGCTGCTGCTGGGGCCGGGGGCGGCGATGCTGGGCGGAGCGGCGCTGGCGCTGCCGGCGGTGTGGCACGGCGAGTACTGGACGCTGGCGGTGAACCTGGCGGTGGCGGCGATTGCGGGAACGGTGGGGCGGTTCATCGAGCGCGAGGAGGTGTGGTCGTTCTCGCCGATGATCGACCTGAGCCTGTACCGCTGGGTGACGCGGAACCTGCGGAAGCCGCGGTTCGACCGGCAGATCATGCTTCTGGGGCTGATTGCGACGATGCAGTTTGCGACCAGCATGTTGGGGCGGAGGTATCCCACGCGGTACTTCGAGCTGCACTCGGCGAACTGGTGGGTGGAGCTGGCGATCTGCGCATGCGCGCCGGTGGTGGTGGGGATTCCGCTGAAGATATGGAACGCGGTGCGGATCGAACGCAAGCTGGAGGAGCAGAGCCGGTTGCTGATGGAGGCAAGGCTGGACGCGCTGCAACGGCAGATCAATCCACATTTTTTGTTCAACACGCTGAACTCGATCACGTCGCTGGTGCGGTCGAAGCCGGAGCTGGCGCGGGAGATGATCGTGAAGCTGGCAAATATTCTGCGCGCGCTGCTGAAGGAACGCGAGGCGTTTGTGCCGTTCGCGGAAGAGCTGGCGTTCACCGACGACTACCTGGACATCGAGGTGGTGCGCTTCGGGGAGAAGCTGCGGGTGGTGAAAGAGATTGCCGAAGAGACGCTGGATATGCTGGTGCCGAGCATGTTGCTGCAGCCGCTGATCGAGAACTCGATCAAGCATGGGCTGGAGCCGCGCATCGGCGGAGGGACCGTGACGCTGCGGAGCCGGATGCTGACCGACGGGCGGCTGATGCTGGAGGTGGAAGACGACGGGATCGGGATGGATATGGAGCGCGAGGGCGGGCTGAGCCTGGCGGCGAGCGGAACGGAGCGGGGCGGGAGTGGAGGCGGAGGGATTGGAATGCGCAACGTGCGGGAGCGCATGGAGGTGATGTACGGCAGCCGCGCCGAGGTGGAGATCGTGAGCCGGCCGGGGCGGGGGACCAAGGTGACACTGGTGCTGCCGCAACTGGAGCCGGGTGAGGCGCCGTGGGGGCCGCTGGGCGAGGCGCTGCAGGCGCGGTGGGCGGATGTGTCGCGGGCGATGACGCGGGGGTGAGGATTGGCAGGGCTAGATCAAAACCAGTGTCGGTGCGGTCCTTTGAAGACGGAAGGCCAACGGCGAGGCAAAAACGAAAGGCATGATTCTTGAGCTGTA
>PLOU01000188.1:0-2337 GCA_003142235.1 Granulicella sp. | reverse complement strand
CCGCTCAGCTCCACCAAAACGACATCCGGAAAATGAGTGCGCTGTTCGGCATTCCTTCGACTTTGCTTAGTACAGGCCCTGAAGAGGCTGCGGAATAAGTTATGGTGCGAGCTAAAGGCGTACCTCAGCGGCTAAAGCCGTAGTGTAACTGTAGCGTTTACGGCACGGCTGAAGCCGTGCCCTTAAGCAAAACAAATACGGAGATTCTGGCTGCGCCAGAATGACGGCTCGTGGGGGCTTCGCCAGAATGACGGCGTCAAACGAACATGGGGCGCGGGGCGGGCGCGGAGATGAAACTGCGCGTCGAGGATGGGGCACCCGTAAACCCACTCATCCACCCCACCAGCGAAGCTGGCGGGGACCCCGATGCGCAAAGAACGCGCATGAATGGGGCACCCGCGCTGCGCTACAATCGAGGGGAAGCGCATTTCTGTTTTGGGTTGGCGAAAGACGGCGCAACAATTCGCGGGCTTTACACGTCAATATACAGAGCGCCACAGGTTGCGTAGAGGCGGAGTGCGCCCCGCGCGCCTGGTCTGGAGAACGAATTGGAACCTGGTCCAAATCAACAGCCACATATCGGTCTCGAACACCAACTGCCTGAAAGCACACCCACGCGGACTCCCCGGCAGAAGCGAATCCGCGCGGCGGTGTGGATTGCCATTCTGCTGATCTTTGCGGTGGGATTTTTTCTTGTGTTGCGCCAGCACGAGGCGACCCAGACTGCGGCGGCGGGGCGGCGGGGCGCGATGAGCGGGGCGGTGGCAATTACCACGGTGACGGCGCAGAAGGGGAAGATCGGCGTTTATGTGGATGCGATCGGGACGGTGACTCCGGTGTATACGGCGTCGATCGTGAGCCAGGTGAGCGGGATTGTGACGGCGGTGCACTACAGCGAGGGACAGATGGTGCAGAAGGGCGGTCCGCTGATCGAGATCGATGCGCGGCCTTACGCGGCGACGCTGGCGCAGGCGAAGGGGATTCTGGAGCGCGACCAGGGGGTATTGGCGCAGGCGCAGATGGACCTGGACCGGTACAAGGCGGCGTGGGCGCGCAATGCGATTCCCAAGCAGACGCTGGACGACCAGGAGAAACTGGTGCAGCAGGTGCAGGGGACGGAGCATAACGACGAGGGGACGGTGCAGTACGACCAGATCCAGGTGGAGTATTGCCACATTGTTTCGCCGATCGCGGGACGGGTGGGGCTGCGGCTGGTGGACCCGGGCAACGTGGTGCAGGCCAATGCGGGCACGGTTCTGGCGGTGGTTACGCAGATTCAGCCGATCACGGTGGTGTTTACCGTGGCGGAGGACGATCTGGGGAAGATCCAGCCGCAACTGAGGAAGCGGGCGAAGCTGGAGGCGGATGCGTTCGACCGCGGGGGGCAGAAACAGATTGCGACGGGAACGCTGCTGACGCTGGACAACCAGATCGACACGACGACAGGCACGGTGAAGGCTCGGGCGCAGTTCGCCAACGCGGACTCGTCGCTGTTTCCCAACCAGTTTGTGAATGTGCGGCTGCTGGTGAATACGCTTGAAGGGGCGACGCTGATCCCCAGCGCGGCGGTGCAGCACAACGGGCAGGCGGCGTTTGTGTATGTGATCGCGCAGAACAAGGCGCACCTGACACCGATAACGGTGGGCGTGACGAATGCAACCACGGCGCAGGTGACGGGCATTCAGCCGGGCGATGTGCTGGCGACCAGCAGCTTCGACAAGCTACAGGATGGCGCGGCGGTCTCCATCTCCACGAAGCCGATTGCGGCCAACACCAGCGGGAGTAGCGCCCCTTGAGTCCGTCCCGTCCTTTCATTCTGCGTCCGGTTGCGACGTCGCTGCTGATGGCGGCCATCATGCTGGTGGGCATTGTGGCTTACACGCAACTGCCGGTGTCGGCGCTGCCGGAGGTGGACTATCCGACGATCCAGATCCTGACGTTCTATCCGGGAGCAAGCCCGGAGGTGATGGCGACGACGGTGACTGCGCCTCTGGAGCGGCAGTGCGGGCAGTTGCAGGGGCTGAGCCAGATGACGTCGACCAGCTCGGCGGGCAATTCGGTGCTGGTGTTGCAGTTCACGCTGAGCCTGAACATTGATATTGCGGAGGAGGAGGTGCAGTCGGCGATCAACGCGGCGCAGAGCTTCCTGCCGGCGAACCTGCCGTCTCCGCCGATCTACAGCAAGACCAACCCGGCGGACGCGCCGGTGCTGACGCTGGCGATCACTTCGGACTCGATCCCTCTGTCGCAGGTTGAAGATTTGGTGGACACGCGGCTGGCGCCGAAGATCTCGCAGTTGAGCGGGGTGGGGCTGGTGAGCATCAGCGGCGGACAGAA
>PLOU01000102.1 GCA_003142235.1 Granulicella sp. | reverse complement strand
TAATTTGCGCGCGCTTCACCAGCCGCCGACATGGGCCCAAGGACGGGAAGCAGGACATCCGCGGCCACGAGGTGGCTTCACATGTGAACAAAGTGCAATCTGCAACGGTTTCAGGGGGTATGCAGGTGTGGCTGTCTGCATTCTTCAAACCCGCTTCTCTGCCTATCATGTAGCAAAAAACATCGGCACACCCATAAAACTACGACCAGTAATGGGCAGACACTGGGAGAGTGTTTGGCTGAAGCGCCAACCTTCTGCCACCAAGTGTTGCACCGCAGTTCCGCGGATTCTGAGCAAAAATGCACACTCCGGCTCTGAGGGTTCGCTCAGGGGCGCAAGACTTTGGAGAACGGCTATCCAGCCAATCGGCGCTTTAGTACTACAGTTGTAGATCGCAAATTCCGGAGGGAGACGGGGGCTTCAGCCCCCGGAAAAAGAGCGTATTTGCGGGGCCTTCAGGCCCGGGCTCTTGATGCTTTTCGAGGACCTAAAGGAAATACAACTGTAGTATTAGGAATCACTATGGTCTGAACTGTTTTACCTTAAGACAGATCGACAAGTTCCTGTGGCGTACAGGCGAGCGCATTCTCCGCGAGCAGACCGGTCCTTTATAGCGGCACAAACTCTTTGCTGTAGTCGGAAGCCGATTCAAATCTCCCACCTCCGCCCAACCCAAAATTGCTCTCCACGATGTAAAGTGGAAGTCGCGCGCAGTGTGGCGAAAGCAACGCAGCCAGAGGCGCGAGAGCCTGGAGGATTTTTGATATGGGAAAGTGGACGCGACGGGATTTGGTGAAGGCTGGCCTCGCGGCATCGGCCGGAGTGATGACGGGCAAGGACCTGCTGGCCGAGCCGCGCGGATCGCGACTGGTGGCCGCGGCCCCAATCTTCGCGCAGATGGGCGCCAATCTGCCTGGAGTCAACGGGCCGAACACGCTGCGCGAGCGGCTTCTGCTGGACTTCGGCTGGCGATTCGCGCTGGGCAATGCCGCCGATCCCGCCAAGGACTTTGGCTACGGCAAGCTGAACGGCGAGGGCCTCTTCGCCAAGGCGGGCCATGCCAACGGGCCGGCTTCGCCGCGCTTCGACGATTCGGCGTGGAGCAGGATCGATCTGCCGCACGACTGGGCGCTGGACCTTCCCTTCGTCGACAACGCCATCCTGGTGGGGCATGGCGCAAAGCAACTGGGCCGCGAGTATCCCGAGACCAGCATTGGCTGGTACCGGCGCGAGTTCGTGCTGCCGGCCAGCGACGCGGGCCGTCGCATCTCGGTGGAGTTCGACGGCATCTTCCGCAACGCGACGGTCTTCTTCAACGGCCACTTCATCGCGGAGAACATGAGCGGCTATGCGCCGCTGAACCTTGAACTGACGGACTTCGCCAACTTCGCGGACAAGGCCGCGATGGACCGCGCGGCCGCGGACCAGGCCCGGATTGAGAAGGCGGGCACGGACGCGGCGGCGGTGGCGCGCATCAAGGCGGGGATGCAGGCGCCGGGGTTGAATGTGCTGGTCGTCCGGGTGGATGCGACGCTCGACGAGGGATGGTTCTATGAGGGCGCGGGCATCTATCGCCACGCATGGCTCACCAAGACCGCGCCGGTGCATATCGCGCGCTGGGGGAACTATGTACGGTCGGACTTCGGCGCCGTCACCGGAGTGGTGACACACGCCGATCAGGTAACGGTCCATCTGAGCACCGAGGTCATCAACGACAGCGACGTTGACGTCGTCGGACGAGTTCATGCGGCCCTGGTGGACGATGCGGGAAAGACCGTGGCCACGGCAGTGTCTGACCCGGCGACGATTGAGGCCCGCGATGCCACCACTTTTGCGCTGCATACGACGGTGTGGCACCCGGACATCTGGTCGCTCGACTCGCCGAATATGTATCGCGCGGTGACGATGGTCGAGGTGGAAGGCACCACGGTCGATCGGGATACGGAGACGTTTGGGATTCGCACCGTGCGGTTCGATGCGGAAAAGGGGTTCTTCCTGAACGGCAAGCCGGTGAAGATCAAGGGGACCTGCAATCATCAGGACCACGCGGGCGTGGGCGAGGCGATTCCGGACCGCATTCAGGCCTACCGGCTGGAGCGGCTGCAATGGATGGGCTCGAACGCGTGCCGCACCTCGCACAACCCGCCGACGCCGGAGTTTCTGGACGCCTGCGACCGCATGGGAATGCTGGTGCTGGACGAGACGCGCATGATGTCGTCGAACCCGGAGGGGATGAGCGAGCTGGAGCGGCTGATCAAGCGCGACCGCAACCATCCCTGCGTGGTTCTCTGGTCGCTGGGCAACGAGGAGGCGGAGCAGGGGACCGAACGCGGAGCGCGCATCGTCAAGACGATGAAAACATTGCAACAGAAGCTCGACCCGTCGCGCCTCTCCACAGCGGCGATGAGCGGCGGATGGGGCGGCGTGGGAATCTCCAACGTGCTGGACGTTATGGGCTGTAACTACAGCGACGGCCTCATCGACAAGTTCCACCTGGACTATCCCAAGCAGCCGATCATCGGCACCGAGACGGCGAGCACGCTGGCCACGCGCGGCATCTACGCCAACGACAAGGCGCGCGGATACATGAGCGCGTACGACACGGAGAAGCCGCGCTGGGGCAACACCGCCGAGGAGTGGTGGTCGTTCCACGACCAGCGCGAGTGGCTGGCCGGCGGATTTGCCTGGACCGGTTTCGACTATCGCGGCGAAACCACGCCGTATCTGTGGCCCTGCATCAGCTCGCACTTCGGCATTCTGGACACATGCGGCTTCGCCAAGGACACGGCCTGGTACTACAAGGCGTGGTGGGGCGATGAGCCGCTGCTGCACCTTCTTCCCCATTGGAACTGGGAGGGCCGTGAGGGACAGGAGATCGAGGTCTGGGCCTACTGCAACCAGGAGAGCGTCGAACTCTTCCTCAACGGCGCAAGCCTCGGTTCGCAGCCGGTGAAGAAGAACGGGCACCTGGTGTGGAAGGTGAAGTACGCGCCGGGCGTTCTCGAGGCGCGCGCCAGCAAGGGCGGCAAAGTCGTGCTGACCGACAAGCGCGAGACGGCTGGCCCGGCGGCGAAGATCGTCGCTTCGGCGGACCGGCCGAGGATCGCGGCCAACGGGCAGGACCTGGTTGTCATCAACGTGGCGATTGTGGATGCGCAGGGCAGGATGGTGCCGGAGGCCAACAACAAAGTGGCGTGGACGTTGGAGGGGCCGGGCAGCGTGATCGGCGTGGGCAACGGCGACCCCAGTTGCCACGAGCCGGACCGCGCCACCGAGCGCAGCGCCTTCAACGGGCTTTGCATGGCGATCGTGCAAGGCAAGCGAGGCCAGGCCGGCACGATTGCGGTGACCGCGGCGTCGCCGGGGCTGGAGAAGATGACCGTCACGGTGATCTCCCTGTCTGCTCCGCTGCCTCCTGCGGTGGAGTAGCTCCGAGTCGTTCAATTTATAGTTGCAGGGCCCACATCTCGTAGGCGAGGCGTGGGCCTTTGTATCTTTGGTTGAACAGGATGCGAAAAGGCTTCCCAGGCTGCGAAATCTCCAGTTTTGCTTAAGGACACGGCTTCACAGGCTGCGGAAAAACTGGTTTTGCTTAAGGGCACGGCTTCAGCCGTGCCGTAAGTGCAGCAAAATCGTTGGGGCTTTAGCCCCTGAGGTCAGCTTATTTGTGCAACCACGACGTTGCACGCCGCTGCACCGCTGACCGGGCGAAACGGATTTGCTGGCGTTATCCTTATAGAACAATGAAATATTTGCTGCGCAGGTTTGTGCTGCTCTGGCTGCTCGGGATGGGTGGTGCGCGGATGGCCCGCGCGATTGAGGTGAAGGTCTCGGCGAAGGCGCTGGAGCGGACCTTGCGCACGCAGCTCTTCAACGGCCCCGACGGCCGCTACTACATGCGCGGAGATGCAACCTCGCCCTGCTCTGTGTATGCCGAGGACCCCCATGTCACCTTCAAGGACGATCGCGTCGTGGTGCATGTCCACACCCGGGCCAAGCTGGGCAAGGCGCTGCGCGGCGCCTGCGTCGGCGTCTCGCTGAACACCGAAGCGGACGTCTCGGTCGTCCCCGACGCCGAGGGCGAGTCGGTGGGTTTCCGCGATGCCAGGATCGAGCGGGTAAGCGAGTCGAAGGAGCTGAACTTTCTGCTGGTCCCCTTCCTCAGCCGCAAGTTGCCCTCGCAGATGAAGCTGAACGCCGCCGACCTCATCCGCAAGCTGCTCAGCCAGTCGGTCGTATCCACCGGCTACACGCTCACGCTCGACACGCTCAAGCTGCACTCCATGCTGGTCGATCACGACGCGCTGACCATCGATGTGGACGCGGCGATGAGCGTCGAGTAGGCGACGGAGGTCGTGGCATCGCCGCGGAGCGACGGTAGCGCCCTGGCGCTGATTCATAAACAATTGCTGAACAAACGTTTACAGGTCAGGCTCAGGCCCAGCCGTGTTTGCCGGGAAGCGCCCTTTCGCGCGCAGCGGACCCGCGTTCAGAGGGGGGGGCAGCCCACTCGATACCCCGTGGAAGATGTTTATTTTCATAAACAATTGATATTGATTGGCTTGAGCAACAATAATCCTCTCTGAATCCAAACCAATCTTTTCCCTGCACTCAAAGGGACAGCTATGAATTCATCTGCCGAGGGGATATGAATCACACAATCGATGCAATGGGCTCCACGTTCACGAAGGCGGTTCTCAGGGGCTTCTCCCTGTTCGCGTTGTTTGCTCTCCTCGCAGTCCCGACCGCGCTGAAGGCGCAGACAGGCGGGACGGGGGCAATCGAAGGTACGGTTACCGATCCCTCCGGTTCTGTGGTGGCCAGCGCCACGGTGACCGCCGCGAACACCTTGACCGGGGTCAAGACCACCAGCACCACGACCAAAACCGGACATTATGTCATCCCCATGCTGAAGCCGGGTCCGTATACGGTCACCGTTACGGCACACAGTTTTGAAACACTCAACCAGGAAAATGTGACTGTGGATGCGCTTGCGACTGTGGCGGTCAACCCACAGCTGACCATCGGCTCGGCCACCCAATCCATCACTGTAACCACTGAGCCAGCCATGCTGATGACGGAGGACACCAAGCTTGGGTCGAATATAGACAATGAGACCTACGACGCCCTTCCGCTGGCGATGAACGGAGCTGCCAGGGACCCGACGGCCTTCGCCGGACTGGCCGTGGGCGTGAACAGTGCCAGTGTGCAGGCGGCCGGTCCAACCACGGCCTCCTTCAATGGCGGCCAAACCTATCAGAATGAGACCTATGTTGAAGGCATTCCGCTGACCAGCGCCGGCACCGAGAGCGATACGCGCAATCTGGCTTTCGGAATTTCCGTCGAGGCCGTGGAACAGTTCCAGATCGCCACGTCGGGCACCGAGGCGACGTACGAAGGACAAGGCGTCTCGAATTACGTTGTGAAATCCGGCACCAACAAGTTCCATGGCGGAATTTACGAGTACTTCCGCAACACCATCTTCGATGCCAAAGCCTTCTTCTCGCCCACCTTGCCGACGACGGTCGAGCACCAGAATGAATTTGGCGGCACGATCAGCGGTCCCGTCCCCTTCCTCAACCTCAAGAACAAACTGTTTTTCTTTGCCAATTATGACGGTTACCGTTTTGATTCGGCGACGATCCCCGCATATCAGGACATCCCCACGCTGGCCGAGCGCACGGGCGACTTCAGCGCATACAGCACATTTTCCGGGTATAACATCTACGATCCATTGACCTGCCTCACCTGGAGCGGCAGCAGTTGCACCAGCCGCCAGCAGTTTTCCTCCATCGTCAACGGCGTATCTACACCGAATGTCATTCCTGCCAGCCGCCTCTCCAGCGTTGCGAAGTCCTTCCAGTCGTATCTTCCGGCTCCGACGAACAGCGATCAGGTACTCAATTATCTGGCGACGCTGCCGAATCTGGTGAATAACGACAGCGGCACGTTGAAGATGGACTACAACATGTCGGACAAGCACCGGTTCTGGGGAGTTTATAGCCGGGGCAAGTACGCCAATCCGATCGTCGGCAGCCTGTCGGCGGCCGGCCAGACCACGAACTCCACATTGCCCGTGCCATATACCGACGGCAGAAGCGTGATTGAGTATGCAACCCTGGCGCAAATCCACGAAGCATACACAATCAGTGCAAATACTGTGAACGACATCAGCTGGGGGGTGAGCCGGCTCTGGATACCGCTGATCAGCAACACCTACGGCGGCAACTACCCGGTCACGGCTGGCCTTACCGGCCTGCCGTCCGGGGTGGCAAGCTCGGGCTTCCCCGACATCACTTTCAGCGGCGGCGTCGACTATCCCGTCAGTTGGGATGGCACAAACTCGCACGCGTACAACGAAGCTCAGACCACGTTTACCGTGCAGGACAACCTGCTATGGACCAAGGGCAGGCACCATGTCACCTTCGGCTTCCAGTGGCAGGCGCTCCAGGACAACGAGAATACCCCGTTGACAGGCAGTCAGGCCGCCTTCACCTTCGCCACCCAGGAAACCTCGAATTTCCCCGGTACTACAACGATCAGCTCCACTCAAGGCTCCTCTTACGCGAGTTATATGCTGGGGATGATAGACAGCGCCGCGGTGACTCAGAATGCGGTGGCAGAGACCGGCGGACGCTATAAGACCTACGCCCCGTATGTTCAGGACAATATTCAGGTCACCCCAAAACTGACCGTGAATGTGGGCCTGCGCTGGGACCTCTGGTCTCCCTTTACGGAAGTTAAAAACTACATGTCCTTCTTCAATCCCAACCTCGCCAACCCGGCGGCGGGCAACATTTTGGGAGCGCTGCAGTTTGCGGGACACGGCGCTGACAGTTGCCATTGCAACACTCCGGTACAGACGCATTACTACAATTACGCACCCCGCTTTGGGTTTGCGTACAGCGTCAATCCCAAGACCGTTGTCAGGGCTTCCTACGGCATCTTCTACGCGCACGCCGGCGGTGTGGGCGGGCGAACAAACGGACGCCAGGGACTGAGCCAGATTGGCTTTGACAACGCCGGCTCTCTGACCAGCGTAGCAGGCGGACAGGGCGCCCTTTATACCGTCCCCGCTGCCGGCACCAACCCGGCTAGCTTAACCGACGGGTCTTGGGACAATGGCTACCCCGGCAACCCAACCGCTCCGCCATTCATCAACCCAAGTTACGGAACCGGCAATATTCTTTCGCCGGGAACCGTTGGAAGCGCTGCAAATCCGATGGGCTTAGGCCCCACTTCCGCGCAAACCCTGGTTTATGGCGACCCGGCAAAAGGCGGCCAGGCACCCCAATACCAGGACTGGACCGTGAACATCCAACGCGCCTTTTCGCCTAACTTGACGGTGAGCGTCGCCTATGCCGGCAGCGTCGGCCATCACATGCCCGGCGCGGCTGTAGCCGGACCAATGACCAACCAGGTTCCGCTGCAGTATCTTCCGCTCGGAACAAACCTGAGCAGCACATTGGTCAACACCTCCACCGGTGTTGAGAGTTCCACCGTGCTCGCGGCGGTGCAAGCTGTATTTCCGGGGCTGTTATCTACTCTTCCGTTCCCGCACTTCGTTGGAACGGTCGCTCAGGCGCTGAAGCCATACCCGCAGTACACGACCCTTAGCGATCCCTGGCTGGATGTGGGGAATTCCGAATATAACGCGCTGCAAGTGTCAGTCAACAAGCGCATATCGGGCGGCTTGACCTTTATGGCCAACTACACCTTCAGCAAGGAGTTGGACGATTTGGCTGGCGTTCGGCTTCCCGGCGCGGACAACCTGGAAAGGTCGGTGGGCACCGTAGATCACCAGAACGTGGCCCAAGGGACATTCTTGTATAAACTGCCCTTCGGCGAAGGCCATAAATTGAGCAGCGACAATGTGGTGTTGCGCCAGGCTATCAGCGGCTGGCAGTTCGCCGGCATCTACCAGGCGGCCTCTGGCGCTCCGATCTCGGTCACCGGCACTTGCACCGGATACGGCGTCATCGATGCTTCCTGCTTCCCGAACCTCACGGCGGTGGGAGCAGTTGGCTCTTTGGCGGGTGTCACATGGACGGGCGGGAGCCCGTGGCAGAACGGCAAGCCTACCACGGCAGCCGCCGCCACCACAACTCATTACCTCAACGGCGCGGCCTTCACGAATCCGGCGGTAGGCACTTACGGAAACGCCGCGCGCACGGCGCCACTCAACATGTTTGCTCCGCGCACGGCGGATTTCGACATGAACATCCGCAGAACGTTCGCGATCCGCCAGTCGCTGAAACTCTCGGTCCAGGCGGACGCTTTCAACCTCACCAACTCAGTCTATTTCTCGGCCCCGAATGCGGCCGTCGGTGGAGCGAGCTTCGGTGAATATTCAGCGCAGGCCAATCAGCCCCGCAAGATGCAGTTCAGCGCAAGGCTTACGTTCTAGCCGACTTTTGCTTATCTGGTTGTTT
>PLOU01000201.1 GCA_003142235.1 Granulicella sp. | reverse complement strand
AGAAAAATCTGGCTGAGGCCGGATTCGCGCGTGGATTCCTGCGGAATCTGGTGCGCTGCCAGTCCGCCGGAGAGCATGGCGGCGAGCATATCGAGCACCAGCGAGAGTCCGGAACCCTTCCAATAGCCGATGGCGAGTGCGCGCTTGGAGGCTTCGATAGCGGCGGGATCGCGCGTCAGTTCGCCGGCCAGGTCGTAGCCTCCGGGGACCGGCAGTTGCGCGCCGCGGGCGCTGTAAGCGGCAAGCGAGCCGTAAGAGAACTGCGACATCGCCATGTCGAGGACCACGTGCGCGCCGGCAGGACGGGGGACGGCGATCACCAGCGGATTGTTGCCCAGCGTGGGAGCGGCTGCGCCCCACGCGGGCAGGTTGGCCAGCGTGTTGGTCCAGCACAGGGCGAAGACCCCGGCGTCCGCAGCGAGCCAGCCGTAGCTTCCGCCGCGCATCCAGTGGTTGGTGTTGGCCAGGGCGACTGCGCCAAGACCGTACTGGCGAGCCAGCGCAATGGCGCGCTCCATCGCCGTGAAGGCGTTGAGATTGCCGGGGCCAAGATGCCCATCCCAGCGCTCGAGCGCGGCTGCGCCGGCGACGCGGGTGGGCTCGGCATTGACGTCGATCGATCCGTTGGCAACCATCTCGGCGAAGCGCGGGAAGCGGTCGAGGCCGTGGGTGTAGACGCCGTCGCGGGTGGTCTCGGCGAAGAGACGCGCGCACAGGGCGGCGCGGTCGCCGCGCAGACCAAGGTGCTCGGTCGCGCGGTGGAGGGCGGCGTAGAGATCGGTGTAGGGGATGCGAAGCATGGGAGTGTCGATTATATGCGGTGGGTTTGGTGGAGGGCGATGAGGCGCCTCGCCGTGGGTGAGTAACCCCATGGTCGACTTCGTCGAACATGGGGCACCCGCTATGCTGGTGGATATGGCTTGTTTTCTCGAGTTGGAGCATGTGAATGTGGCGCGCGGCGACGCGATGGTGCTGCACGATGTGAACCTGCGGGTGGAGGCGGGCGAGCACATCGCGATCCTGGGGCCGAATGGGTGCGGCAAGTCGACGCTGATCAAGACGATGACGTGCGAGCTGTATCCGGTGGCGCTGGAAGGGACACGCGTAAGCATCTTCGGGCGCGAGCGGTGGGACCTGACGGAGTTGAAGAAACGGCTGGGCGTGGTGTCGCCCGAACTGCCGGGAAAGGCGACGCTGAAGACGACCGGGCGGGATGCGGTGCTGACGGGCTTCTTCGCGAGCTCGACGCTGTGGCCAAATCTCGTGGTAACAGCCGCGATGCGGGCGCGCGCCGACGAGGTGCTGGAACTGGTGGGCGCGACGGGGATCGCGGAGAAGCCGGTGGGTGAGATGTCGGCCGGCGAGCAGCGCCGGGTGATGATTGGGCGGGCGCTGGTGGGCTCGGGCGACATGCTGCTGCTGGATGAGCCTTCGAATGCGCTGGATCTGGCGGCGCAGCAGGGACTGCGCGAGATGCTGCGGCGGCTGGCGCAGCGCGGGACCGGGATGCTGATGATCACGCACCACATTGCGGACATTCTGCCGGAGATGGAGCGGGTGATTCTGATGCGCGGCGGGCGCATTGTGGCGGACGGGACGAAGGAAAAGCTGCTGACGGCGCCGGTGCTGAGCGAGCTGCTGGGAGTGCCGGTGCGAGTGACCGAGGAAGATGGGTTCTTCCACGTCTGGTAATGACAAACAAGGAAGGGCAAGAGCAAAGGCCAATGCGGGGATTCTTCGCTACGCTCAGAATGACAACGCGTGGGGGCTACGCTCAGGATGACTGCAAAAACCCCACCCATTGCGAAGAGACCGCGATGGATGGGGCACCAGGCAAGGACAAACAACAGCGAAGAACAAGAACAAGCAAAGGCGAAATGCNNTCGGGATGACGGTTTCATATTATTTCCGGCCGGGATGACGGGGTACAGGCTGCGCGCTGTGGTTGGGATGACGGGGTATAGGCTGCGCGCTGTGCGCTGCGGTCGGGAGCGTGGGTTGGGTGGATTGTGCGATGATGCGAAGGCTGGCCTGTTTATACGTATGATCGAAGACTGATCCATGACCTCAGCGGCTAAAGCCGCAGTTCAAATGCAGCATTTACGGCACGGCTGAAGCCGTGCCCTTAAGCAAGACAAGTGCACCTCAAGCAAAACAGGCATTTACGGCACCTATTCGACTACGCTCAGGGCAGGCTCTGAAGCCGTGCCCTTAAGCAAGACAAGTGCACCTCAAGCAAGACAGGCGGAATTGGGAGGGAGGAAGGATGCGCATAGGGAAGATGTGGAGTGTGGGGTTGGCGGTGTTGCTGGCGGTGGGTGGGGCTGCGCGGGCGCAGAGCATGGGGGAGCACCGGGGCCCGACCAGCGGGCCGCAGGGCACAGGCGAGCACCGGGGCCCAAACAGTGGGGCGCGGAGCGGGCGGGGCGAGCTGCAGGTCTACTTTGTGGATGTGGAGGGTGGGCAGTCTACGCTGTTCGTGATGCCGGGTGGCGAGAGCCTGCTGGTGGATACGGGATCGCCGGATTCCAGAAACCCGGCGGCGCCCCGGGATGCGTCGCGGATTGCGGCGGTGTGCAAGCTGGCGGGGGTGACGAAGATCGACAACCTGGTGGTGACGCACTACCACTCCGACCATGTGGGCGGGCTGCCGCAACTGGTGGGGATGGTCCCGGTGGGACGGTTCATCGATCATGGGGAGAACCGCGAGGGCGCGGAGGTTCAGGGCGGCGCATCGACGGTTGCGGGATATAACGCGTACCAGAAGGTGCTGGGCGAGGTGGGTGCCGAGCCCACGGGTTCGGGTCCAAGAATCGATGGGTACACGGCTTGGCAGAAAAAAATGCTGGGCGCGGAGCATCTGGTGGTGAAGCCGGGCGACGTGCTGCCGGTGAAGGNNTGAAGGTGGAGGTGGTGAGCGGGGACGGCGAGGTGATCTCCAAGCCACTGGCGGCGGGCGGCGAGCAGAATGCGGCCTGCGCTGCCTCTCCGTTGAAGGCCGCGGAGGGGACCGAGAACGACCGCTCGCTGGGGTTGGTGATTACGTTTGGCAAGCTGCGGATTCTGGATCTGGGCGACCTGACGTGGGCCAAAGAGCGGGCGTTGATGTGTCCGGTGGACAAGCTGGGCAAGGTGGATGTGTACATTGTCTCGCACCACGGGCTGGTGAATAGCGGCAGCCCAGCGCTGGTGGATGCGATCGCTCCGCGAGTGGCGATCATGGACAACGGCACGCGCAAGGGCGGCGCGCCCGCAACCTTCGATACGATCATGGGTTCATCCAGACTGAAGGACCTGTGGCAGTTGCATACTGCCGAGGGAAGCGATGCCAGGCACAACGTCGCGGAGCCGCGCATCGCCAACCTGCCGGGACCGGATGCGGGGAATACTCTGAAGCTGACGGGCCGGATGGACGGCAGCATTGCGGTGACCAACGGGCGCACCGGCGAGACGGTCGAGTATCCCGCGCCATAATTTGATTGACCGGGCGGGGTGATCTTGCACGACGGATTGCATCATACTTAGGAAGGCAACTCGCGGCCATTCGACAGAGTGACGAATGCCGCGGGAAACCAATTGAGGACAGAAACGGAGAAGACAATGAACCAGAGCAGCAGGGCGCGAACGGAGGACGGCGTGATCGAAGAGGCGAAGGCAGGCGAGGTGCGGACGGGACCGGCGGAGGACGAGCGGCGGAGGGCTGGATTGGCCCGGATTGGGCGGAGCCTTCTTGGCGCCGGCCTGGGGATTGCGTTGGTGCTCAGCATTCCGGGATGCCATAAGTCGGCACAGGCTGCTGGCTCGCAGAGCGACCAGAACGGCGGCGACCCGGCGGATGCGAATATGGCTGGCGGAGCGAACAGCGCGGGACAGCCGGCGCAGGTGCTGGGCGAGAGTGCGCAGGAACAGAACCAGCAGCAGGGCGAGGACTATTCGCAGCAGCCCGCGCCCATCATGCGCCAGGACCCGGGTGCAGGCCAGCAGAGCTATGACAACGGCGCCGCAGACAACGGCCAGCTCAGCGATCAGCAGGCGGCTGACGACTACGCCAACGATCTGACCGATGAGCAGGCCAGCACACCGCCGCCACCGCTGCCGGAGTACGACCAACCGCCCGCGCCGGACCCCGACTACCTGTGGACTCCGGGCTACTGGGCGTGGGGGCCGGAGGGATACTACTGGGTCCCGGGTTGCTGGGTGGAGGCGCCGTATGAGGGCGCTCTGTGGACTCCGGGATATTGGGGATTCTTCGGCGGGTCCTACCGCTTCCACCACGGCTACTGGGGACTGCACATCGGATACTATGGCGGCGTGGATTACGGGTACGGCTACGTGGGGCATGGCTACTACGGCGGCTACTGGAACGGCGGCCACTTCTTCTACAACACGACGATCACACGCGTAAACGTGAACATGATTCACAATGTGTACGTTCACCCCGTGAGGATAAACAATGTGGCGATCACCGGGCGGATCGGCAACCGGGTGAGCTTCAACGGCGGGCGCGGCGGCGTTACTGCGCGACCGCTGCCGGCGGAGACTGCGGTGCTACAGGAGCGGCGCATTTCGCCAATGGCATCGCAGGTGCAGGTGCAGCATGAGGCGGCCGGGAACAAGCAGCAGCTCTTCACCCAGAACAAGGGCCGGCCCATTGCGGCTGTGGCAGCTCGCCCGATCGCCAAGGACCGCACACTGCCGGCGGCAGTGCCTCGAGTCGCCGCACCGGCGGCACAACCCGGAGTTCGGGGAGCGGCAAGACCCGGCCAGGGGCAGGCTCCGCCCCAATCGCAGGAGCGGCAGGCACAGCCGCAACAGCAGCAGCGGCAGGCGCAGCCTCAATCGCAGGAGCGGCAGGCACAGCCGCAACAGCAGCAGCGGCAGGCGCAGCCCCAGCCACAACCACAAACCAGGCAGGCACAGCCTCAGCCACAGGAGAGGCAGGCACAGCCGCAGTCGCAGATGAGGCAGGCTCAACCTCAACCACAGCAGCGGCAGGCTCAACCGCAGCCACAGGAGAGGCAGGCACAGCCGCAGTCGCAGATGAGGCAGGCGCAACCTCAACCACAACCACAAACCAGACAGGCACAGCCGCAGCCCGAGGTGAGGCAGGCAGCGCCGCAGCAGCGGCAGGCTCAGCCTCAGCCACAGCAGCGGCAGGCACAGCCGCAGCCGCAGGCCAGGCAGGCACAACCGCAGCCGCAGGCTGCGCCTCGTCCACAACCGCAGGCGCGACCTGCCCCAGCGGCACGTCCGCAGCAGAAGGACGAGCAGAAGCCTCGTTAGTCGATACGGCACGGCAGCACGGATTATCAAATCAAGACAGCACGGCAGGTCGGGCAAATCAGGCTCGTCCTGCCGTGCTATTTTCTGGATGATTTGGAACCTGTCGCGGGTTGAGAACCTGTTTAGAAACTCATGCGAGTGCCACGAAAACTGACCTCAGCGGCTAAAGCCGCAGCTCAAATGCAGCATTTACGGCACGGCTGAAGCCGTGCCCTTAAGCAAAACAAGTACGATTCTGAAGGGTAAACCGAGTTATTAAACAGGTTCTGAGGGGAAGGCGACCCTCAGCGGCTGAAGCCGCAGTGCAAGTGTGGCATCTACGGCACGGGTGGAGAGGCTGCGGAAAAAGGCTGTTATGGCACTTCGAGTAAAGGACCCGGGCTAAAGCCCGTTGATTCGATTGGCCTTATTCAGGGGGCTGAAGCCCCCTGCTCCCTCCCAAAGGCAAAAACAGAAGTATTTCCGCAGCCTGTGAACCCGTGCCCTTAAGCAAAGCGGGGAGCTTATATTGGCCTCTGGATTTAGAGTCCCAGAGCGAGCTGGCCGAGCAGGATGGCATTCAAAGTAATGATCACGACGACGGTGATCCAGCCGGCGATGCGGGTGCGGCGCGCGCTGGCAAAGCTGTGCATCACATCCACGCGGCTGGTGAGCAGAAGCAGCGGGATGAGCGCGAAGGGCAGCGCGAAGCTGAGGACGACCTGCGAGAGCACGAGGATTTTGAATGGGGCGAGGCCGGTGGCGATGATGATGAGGGCCGGGATGACGGTGATGGCGCGGCGCAGGAAGATGGGGAACTTGATGTTGAGGAAGCCCTCGATGATGACCTGGCCGGCCATGACGCCGACGGTGGACGACGAGAGGCCGGAGCAGAGCAGCGCGACGGCGAAGACGACCGCGGCGGCGCGTCCGAAGAGCGGGCCGAGGGTGTGGTAAGCCTCTTCGATGGTGGGTTGCAGGTTGGTGGTGTGGACGAAGGCCACGGCGGCCATCAGGATCATGGCCGAGTTGATGAGCCATGCGCCGTTCATGGCGACGAAGACGTCGATCAGCTCGTAGCGCAGGAAGCGGCTGAGGATGGAGCGGCGCGGAAGCTGGGTTGGCAGGTTTCGGGCTTCGAGTCCTCGCAACGTCTCGGTTGCCGGGAGGGAGGAGCCGGTGAGTTCTTTCAGGCGGGGCTGCACCAGCGCGGAGTGGAGATAGATGACGTGCGGCATCACGGTTGCGCCCAGCATGGCGACTGCGGCGTAGATGCTGTCGTGGAAGTTCTGCGAGGAGGAGTGGTCGAGCGTGGGCAGCAGGGTGTAGAGGGTCGCGAGCTTCCAGTCGGGGTGGACGAGGAAGATCTCGAATGCGTAGGAGACGCCGATAACGGCGACGAAGGCCATGATGCCGCGCTCCAGCCAGCGGAAGCCGGCGAGGTCGAGCGCGAGGATGGCGAAGACCAGGACGGTGGAGACGAGCGCGGCCACCAGCAGCGATTCCCTGGGGCTGAAGCCATGGGCGTAAAGCAGCGGACTGAAGAGGAGGTCGAGGCCGATGGCCGCGCCCANNGTGGGCAGGGAGAAGTGCTTGCGGCAGTTCTGCGGCAGGGTGAGGCCGGTGACGATGCCCAGCTTGGCGGCGAGGTACTGGATGAGCATCGCCATGGCGTTGGACCACAGCAGCACCCAGAGAAGGCGGTAGCCAAACTGCGTGCCGCCCAGGATGTTGGTGGCGAAGTTGCCCGGGTCGATATACGCGACGGAGGCGACGAATGCCGGACCGAAGTAGGTCCACATCTCGGTGCGGCTCAGGTTGGAGAAGAAGCCGCGCCGGGCAGGGAGTGCATCGGCAACCGCCGGACCTTCGCCAGCAGAGCCCGCGAGCGGTTCCGGACTCCCGGAGGCCGCAGGTTCCATTTGCATTGGCGAACGATCGGGCATTCATCTCCTGTGCAGGGCGCCGGGAAGTGGGCCTGGGGGCCCCGCATCACAATAATTAGGCCCGCTTCCAAATTAGGTATACCTAACTATAGGAAATGAGTCAAACTGAAATGGAGACGGGAGACCACAACATGGCAGCGCGCCGGCGGACGAATGGCAACACCGAATCGGTGGACAACTACCTGAAGGCCATCCTGTACCTGGGAGGGGCGGAGGAGAGTCGCGTGACCATCAAGGCGCTGGCCGGCCGGTTGAGCGTGGCGCCTGCTTCGGTGACCAACATGCTACAGAAGCTGGCTGGCTCGCCGGCACCGCTGGTGGAGTATGAGCGGCATCGCGGGGTGCGGCTATCGTCCGCGGGGAAGCGGCGCGCGCTGGAAGTCGTGCGCCATCACCGGCTGATCGAGACGTTTCTGTACCAGGTACTCGATTACCCGATCGAAGAGCTGCATGAAGAGGCGGAGCGGCTGGAGCACTTCATCTCGGAGCGCTTCGAGCAGCGGATCGCCGCCAAGCTGGGGAACCCCAGGATCGATCCTCACGGCCATTCGATCCCCACCATGGAGGGGGAGATGCCGGAGGGGGAGAGACCGGCGCGGGAGTCTATTCTGCTGGCGGACGTCGTCGGGGACGGGACGTTTGTGATCGACAGCATCTCCGACCGGGACGCGCACAGCCTGAGGTCGATCGAGGCCTGCGGGATCACTCCGGGGGCGCGGCTGCGGGTGAGAAAAAGCGCGTCATCGGAGGGCTATTCGGTGCGGACCGGACGCTCCTCGAAGGTCTTCGATCTCTCCCGCGAGGTTGCGCGGGATGTACGGGTCGTCCGTCTGCCGAAATAACTGTTCGCCGTGGGTCGTACGAGTTCAAGAACTCTTGCGGTTTTTCTACAGCAGGAACAGGAGAAGAGAGAATGGCGTGCAAAGAAAATGGCGGCCAGCAGATTGTCTGCTGGCCGCCATTCTTGATTGGTTGGAGGTTAGAACCGGAAGCGGCCTGCGAACTGCCAGTCGCGCGGAGCAATCTGCTGGTTCTGGCCGTTGACCTGACCGAAGGTGCTGTTCCAATTGGTAGAGGGAGAGGCACTGTTTGCCGATAGGCCGAGGCTGCCGACGTTGAAGAAGGTGGAGTTGGTGGCGTTGCTCACGTCTGCCTCGATCTGGAAGGTGAGGTGGAGCGTGGCGGTCTCGCGAACGCTGAAGGTGCGCCGGATGCCCAAGTCGACGTCCCACCATCCCGGTCCGTGGATTCCATACGGAGCGGTAGTTGCGATGTTGCCCATCTTGTAGGTAGTCCAGGGTTCCGTCGTTGTACCGGTGGTGTAGGTCGGGTCAGTCGGAGAAGAATCGGGACTTTCGAAGGCGTTCGTGTTGAGATAGTTGATGGTGTTGAAGTTGGTGGCATTGGATCCTGGACCGCGGCCCCATCTGCCATTGACGCGCGCCTGTCTCTTGTTGAAGCCGGGAGTGTAGTCGGGCTCGCAGATCCCCTGGCCGCCGACTGCGTTGACCATGCAGTTGGTGCCCAGATTGATCGAGAGCGGAACCCCATCGCGATACTTGTAGAGGCCCGAGAACTCCCAGCCTCCGCCGATGAGACCGGCGATGCGGTTGGTCGCGAAGAAGGCCTGGCCGCGGCCGATTGGGAAGGCATAGCTCCAAATCAGGTTGAACCCGTTGGTCTGGTTGGAAGTTCCCAAGCTGCGGTCGACACGGTTGGCAGGCATGTTTTGAACGAAGTTTCCATCCTGCGGACCCACCGGGAACTGGGTCCTGTGATAGCCGGTGTTGTCGATCTCCTTGGCGCGAGTGTAGTTCATCATACCTTGGAGGTTGTGCCACGGGCGCTGGACCAGGGTCACCTGAAGCGAGTTGTAGTTTGCGTTTCCAGTATTCCCCCAGAGGTCGTTACCGCAACCGGCGCCAGATTTGGCCATGTTCGCAGTACTGCAACTGGAGAATTGTGGGAAGGGCCTCAGGGCCTGGGCAAAGGTTGCGGCGGGACCGGCGAAGCGGGGGAAGGGAGCTGTAATGCCACCCACTAATGCTGTGCCTGTGAGCGCGCCCGAAAACTGTTCGCTATAGTCCGGAGAGAAAGTATTGAACGCAAAACCGCGCCCGGCGCCTCCCGGCAGGAAGTGGGTCTCTGAGCCGGAGTAGGCGACGGTTAGAACAGCCTTCTTGTTGATCATCTTCTGGATCGATAGGTTATAGCTGATATATTGTGGACCGCGGCCGCCATAGTAGGGATCGGCATAGTTGACGGCTCCGGTGTTGCAGTAAGAGCCTGAGGCGGAGCAGCCTAGATCGTTCAGGTGGTCTGCGTTGTAGGCCGTAAAGTCGTAGCTGCCAGTCGTTGCCAGTGGATTGGTATTGACTCCGGGCGCAGTCCACGGCGGAATGGCGGAAAAGGCGCTGCAGGCGGGGCTTGCCGAGAGGCATGCGATCGGAGGTCCGAGAACCTGACCCAGGGGCGGCGTGCCCTGTGTGCCCTGGGTGGGGGGAATGTCAATGGCTGGTGGCGAAGACGACGCGGAGAAGTAGTTGGGATTCAGGAAGAAAGCCGGATTCCCGGTGCTTCCGCTCTGGCTGGGGCCGCTGCTGGCGCTGTACTCAGAGTTGTTGCCCGTGGCGTTGAGTGCTCCCGATCCGCCGCCTACGCCGCCGGAGTGGGTGAGCGAGAGGCTGAAGGCGCCACTGAAGACCGTAGACGGGGTGTAGGCGTAGGCAAAGCCCAGGCGCGGCTCCCAGTTGTTGTTATAGGGATGAACCGGCGTGGAGCAGTGGCAGATGTAGGGCGCGTACATGGCCATTTCTTGAGCAGCAGTTAAAAAGGGCGCGGTGGTTGACGCCGTGAAATTGTTGATATTGGGGAAGCCGGCATACTCCAGCACTCCGGGGACGCCCACGATGGGATTCATCATTGTGGAGTTGAGGAACGCGATGCGGTCGTGGACCTCGTGGTAGGGCTGGAGATAATCGTAGCGAATGCCGAGGTTCAGGGTGAGCTTGGGGCTGACCTGCCAGTTGTCCTGAACATAGGGCGACATGGGCCTGTATCGTGCCCCGACGTCCTGGATCGTTTGGGTCTTGACGTTGTCGCCGTAGACGGCGCCGACCAGGAAGCTGGCGTATGTGTCGCCGTTTCCAGGGCCCGCCGTATCGTAGGCATGGTAGGTGAGACTGAGGCTCTGGCTGTAGCCTCCGTAGGTTCCGCCATTGTTCTCCAGCCACTGCACCTGGGCGCCGAAGGTGATGTTATGGCGGCCCTTGATCCAGGTCAGGTTGTCGATGACGGTGTAGCTATTTGTTGCTACGGGGCCAGTGTTTGAGTTGGAGGACCAGTTGCTGGGAGCCGTGGGGCCGCTGTCCGTGTTGAAGCTGACGGAGGGCATGTTCTCCGTAGCGCCGCCCGGGGGCAGGTTGTTGATGCCGAGGGCGCAAGCGTTTTCACCGCCGTTGCAGCCCGCGACCGATGGCATTGTGGTGGGAATCGCGGCCCCAGAATCTGAGAATGTCGGATTGGCCGCGGTGACCTGCGCATATGGGGTTGTGAAGCTCTTGCCCTTGGTCAGGGAGAACCCTTCGCCCCAGTTGCGGGTGTATCCGTAGCTGAGCGCATTGATCAGGGATTGCGTGGCGTTATAGGTGTACCGGATGATTCCGGTAGCCGTCTTCTGATTGGTATATGTGCCAGCGGCATAGGGGACGGGGAGCTGGCTGTACGCACTGCCTCCGGTGTAATTGGGCGCGCTGCCGTAGCCAACAAGACCGCCCAGGCTGGTGATCGAGAAATGATTGCGCGAATCCAGCGTGTAGTCGATCTTGACATCGATGGTGTAATCCTGGTTCGAAAGCGGAAGGGAGGCAAGATAGTTGCTGAAGGTCGCGTTGTTGGTGGGGGCCGGAAGCGCGGCTTGCAGCGCCAGCGAGATGTTGGAGATCTCCGATGAGGGGATGACGTTCAGGGTCGGCACGCCGTTCAGATTTCCCTGGAATGCGGGACGCGCGCCGTTCGAGGCGCTTGTGGGGTCCGAGATACTCTGGGAGATGGTGCCCAGCTTATCGGTGAAGTTGCCCACGCGGTTGTCCATCGTGGGGACGGTGATGTACTGCGGCGTATTGCTGATCTTGGTGTAGTGGTAGCCTTCGTAGCTGCCGAAGAAGAAGAGCTTGTCCTTGATAATGGGACCGCCGATCGAGCCGCCGTAGGAGTTCTGGTGCTCGCCCGGCTTCACCGCAAAACCGCTGGCCGCGGGCACCTTGGAGAAGTAGCCCCAGGTGTCGAACATGGTGTTGCGGACGAAGTCGAAGACGGTGCCGTGGAACTGGTTTCCGCCGGACTGGATGGTGTAGTTGGTGACTCCAGCGCCGCCGAACGATGTGGACGCGCCGCTGGTCTGCACGGAGAACTGGTTGACCGCATCGACCGACACCGCATTGGCGACGGAAGTGCCGCTGCCCTGTGCGTTGATGTTGGATACGGGCACGCCTTCAACGTAGTTCGCATTCAGGTTGGTCTGGCCGGTGCCTCCGTAGATGCCCGAGCTGCCGGCGGTCGTTCCCTGGTTGGTATTGTTGCCCGGGTTCTCCTGCACGCCCGGCATCAGATACTGGAAGGCGGTGGGATCGCGCGGGCCGCCATTCATGGAGAGCGGCAGCGAAGAATAGAGCTGGTTCTCGATGGTTCCGCCAAGCACGGCGTCGGTGGTGTCGAGCATCGGCGGAGCGGCGGTGATGGTGATGGTGGTCTCCTCTCCGCCGACGGTGAGCTTCAGGTTCAAGCCGACCACGGCGTCGTTGTCGACGTTGATGTTCTCCTGCAGCAGCCTCTGGAAGCCCTTGGCGACGACCTCGACGTTGTACGTGCCGACCGGCAACGGCTGGATGGAATAGGTCCCCGAGCCGCTGGTTGTATGAATGGTCGCAACCCCGGTATCGGTATTTGTGGCGGTGACCTGCGCGTTGGCAACAGCAGCGCCGCTGGGATCGCTGATGGACCCCTGGATGCCGCCGCCGCTGGTACTCTGCGCCTGGAGCGGCAAGCCGCCGGCGAGCGCTAGCCCGCAGACAACCGTCAGGCAGGCGAACAGGGTGGCGAAGCACTGTGCGAGAAGACGGCGTGAAAGCCCGAGCGGCAAAGACCCAACTGTCGTGTTGCGATACATAGTTTTGCTCCATCTGATTTTGCGCTGGAAGGCGTTGGGCTTGGATTCCGGTTATTTCCGGTTGAAGCATCCCCCAAAAAACCTTGCGCCGGTGACTAGAAAACTGAAAATACCGATGAGCCGGAACGCGAAAAAAGTATTTGTTTACAGGCGCGATTGTCAATAAGAAAATGTTTTCCCGTTGAAACGGTACGAGTCGGTCGAGTGGCCCCGTTGGGGGCGGCGCCCGGCTGGGAGCAAGCGGAGGACTGCCCGGAAGATTTAAGTTTTCAAAGCTTCACCCAACATGCTACTTTGTTTTTGCCCCGATTCAACACCGATTTTGTGTTTTCTGTGTTTTCATGGACAGGTGGGCAAAAGCCCAATCGGTTGGTTCCCGAATGTCTGGCGGCCAACGCGACACGGGGACCGGACAGGGGGGGGGGAAATCTGGAGAGCGGAATTCTAAGCAATCGTCACCGCGATGTTGCGCAGGCAGGCAAACCGGACGGGCGTGTCCGAGCGGCGGGCCGCTCCACCCGGAATGGGGCCATGCGGCCCCGCAGGGCGATCTTCGCCCCGATGGCGGGTGCTGCGGTCGCTGCGCGGGCGCAACGCGTTCCGCCACCGCTGCCGTCCGATGTCCATCCTGGTCTTCAGCCGGCCCCAACCACCGGCGCGGCCTGTGTTCTCTGGCTGGACGCTTCGCAACCGCTTCCCGTGGACCAGACCGCCATTGACAATAATAATAATGCTGAGGCGGGCACGCTGGGGACCGCGTTGGCGGCGACGAAAAGACCGGCTGCCGCAGTCGGCGAGTCTAGGGGGAACGGTGGCAATTAGACCCTTCTCTCCGTGAGGCAAGCGCGTTTGAAGATTTCTCTTGCAAGTGACTTCAGCGAACGCGTAGTATGCCGCTTATTTTGGAAACCGTTTCCCTTGGGAAATCAGCCAGGAAATTTGCCGGCGGCTGAGAGCTATTCTACTCAGTCTGCCGGACCGCAAATGCACTTATCAAGGATCAGGTGACCCCGATGCTCTTCCGCAAACACATCGTCTCGACGCGAACTCTCCTCCAACTGACAGTGGCCGTGCTCTTCCTCGTGGCCGCAGTGGGAGCGGCAGTTGCCGCTAACACAGGCAACACGCCGGTGCTGGTTCCGTATACGATCTACACGGTCGCCGGCACTCCGCAGTGGTCTTTCGCGGCCACCCCCGCCATCGTTGGCGGCTTCGGTTCCATGCCTTCAACTGCCGCGGATGGCGGATTTGGGGTCCCGTACATTAACAGCGCGGGTACTCTGGTGCCGGGTGCAACGCTGAATTCGCCGTGGGGGTTCGCGGTCGACTCGGTGGGCGACATCTACATCGCCGACAAAAGCAACGACCTCATCCGCGAGGTCAACTACTCGACGGGACTCATTAACATCGTCGCTGGCATAACTCCCACTGGCTGCAAATCGGTGNNTCGACCGTCTCCGTGGTCTACCGCGGCGGCACTCAGGTTGCGAACTTCATCAAGCTGGTGAACCCGGCCGCGGTGGCGAACTCCCCCAACGGCCAGGTAACGGTGGGATATGTGTACCACATCGCGGGAGAGATCAACCTGGGCAGCCCTCTCAACACTGGGGCCACTTGCGCGGGCTCGAAATCCAACAACAGCTATATCATCGACAACGCGCCGGCATTCGAGAACACCGCCATCCCGGGCGCCATCGTGGGCGCCACGCTGAGCGGTCCCACCCAGATTACGCTGGACAGCGCGGGAAATATCTATATCTCGGATGTTGGAAACACAACGGTGCGGGTGATCAACACCCAGGCGACCCCCCAGACCTTCTTCCAGTACACGGTACAGCCTGGGTACATGCAGTCGATCACCAACTGCGGCGTAATGACCGCCTCCACACCCTGCGCCGCCACTAAGACCGCTGCGGTCGGCACCGGCATCAATGGCCCTTCGAACGCTCTTCTCTTCAGCAGCCAGTATGTGTACGCCGGCGCCGATGCGTACGGCAATGTATATCAACTCAATGGGACTGGGGGCAGCATCGCCGTTCCCGGATACTACGAGAGTGTGTCGTACGCCGGCGGCGTTCCGCTGACCAACCTGCTGACCGCGGAGGTACCGACGCTTTCGTCCGTCTATAGTGCGACCGAGACTGCTTACCCGGTCCCCTCCTCCGACACAAAGACGCCCAATGAGTTGCCGCTCACCTATGGCAACGCGTACATCGTGATAAGCAACCCGTCGCTCAACAGCGCTCTGCCTTCGGGATTCCTGAATGTGATTGTCACGACCACTAATCAGTTTGCCATTCGGCCGGTTTCGGTCAAGCCCGACAGCTTTGGCAACCTCTACTACTACGACAACCACTTTCAGGAAATTAGTCGAATCGACCAATACACCGCGGATGGGCTTCTTCTTAGTTCGGGTTGGGCTGGGCATCCGAGATCCCAGTCGTCGGTCACTGGTCTAAACACCGTTACGAACTTGAACGCGGACGGTACGGTCAGCAACTCCAGCAACTACAATCAGCCGGCCTCCATGACCACTTCGACCACTTTAGCATCGCCCACTCCAAACCCATGGGACTGCATCTATGGCGCGTCGGGCCATCCCTGGACCTGGGGTCCGCAAACCTATGATCCTGTTGGAGATGGCTGCCCCGGAATGATCGCCGCGGTTAGCTCCAGCACCGGTACCAGCAACGGCGATTACTTTACCGATAACGACGGTCTGGGGAACCTGTATTTCGGGGACAACTATAACAATCTTATCCGCGAGATGCCGTTGGGCACTCAATTCCCAGCGACCCCGGTGGTGCCTTCGACGGCGGGCGCGTGGTCCACGACGGCCACCTACGCGCTGAACAATGTGGTGAACTATACGTTGCCCTGCCCGCCCTCGCCGGCGACCTGCACTGCTACCCCGCATGCGTACTACATCTCGCTGAAAGCGGCGAATACTGGGAACATACCTAACATGAGTCCGACGTATTGGAGAATGGTGTCGGAGACCCAGCCGATCCAGGTTCACTTCGATGTCTCGAACATTCCCTTCACCGGGGGCGGGACACAGGCCTCGACAGGGTTTGCTTCGACATCGATTCCGGACGGCCCCTCCCTTGGGTACACGACGAATGCATTCACAATTACAGGTTCCGGGGACTTCTCGATCGACACGACCGACCCGGAATATCCTCTGGGCTCGCTGTGGCAGACGAGTGGGGTTTATGGATATACCCCACAGACAACCAACTTTGCGATGTACCCGGTGTATGGAAGCACCGGTTATCCAACATGCACGCAACTGGGGGTCTCATCGCCCGACAACAGTTGGGACTGCCTGGTCTATGTGACCTTCAATCCGACGCAGCCGGGGCTGAGGACTGGCCAGTTGGTGGCAACCACCGCGAACGGTTCCGTCTACAACTTCCAGCTCACCGGTACTGGCACGGGCGGGCAGTTGGCGATCGATGGCGGCGCGCAACAAGTACTTGCGACTTCTGCGGGCAATGGTCTGGGCACCCTTGCGTCCATAGCTATGACCTCAGGGGGCACCGGCTACATCGCGGACCCGACGAACAACCGAATCGTGGTTGAGACTCCCAGCGGAACCTCGCCGAACCAGACGACGATCCAGACAGCCATTGGTCCCAGCATCACGGTATCGAACACGCTCTTTGGCCAGACGACAACCACCAAATCAACGTTGAGCGGCCCGATGGGCGTCGCGGTCGATGCGGCTGGCAATGTCTACATCGCCGACACCGGCAACAGCCGGATTCTCGAGTACAACCCGGTCACCGGCACGGCGACCCAGCTCGGCAATTACCTCTGGATTCCGGGCGCAACCTGCGACGGTGGTACTACACCGGCTGCCGCGGACTGCAACTATACCGCATATACCTTGGCGGGGGGAGGGTTCAGTTCATCGATTCTGAATGAACCTGGGGCCTCCGTAACGCCCACCACGGCCCCTCCGCAATACAAGTTCAAGAACCCTCAGGGCCTTGCCGTCGATCAGTGGGGTAACGTCTACGTTGCCGACACTGGCAATTCCGTGATTGTGGAGATTCCCTCCGACACCAAGCTGGGCGGCGCAACTCAACTCTTCCAGTATCCTGGCGCGCCCACATTCACGACTCCGGTCGCGGTTGCGATCGGTCCGATGATCGGTCCGAAAGGAGAAAACTGGCCCGGATACATCTTCGTTGCCGACACGGGGAATCCGGCCGGTGAGATCGTTCGCATACCGCCGGGCGGCGGCGACCTACAGCCGACGACGACCACGACCGCCGGCACCTCTGCAATGTCGGTACTTACAGCCCTTCCGCTCTTTGGCGGCTCGCTCATCAACACCCCGAACGGGGTTGCGGTGGACGCAGCCGGGAACGTCTATGTCTCGGACAGCACAGGCAACGCGGTCTGGGAGGCTCCCGCTGTGAGCACCAGCGCTCCTTTCAAACTCAACTTTACTGGGCTGAAAGCTCCGGCAGGTCTTGCTCTAGACGCGAACGGAAACCTGTATGTCGCGGACTCGGGGAACCAGCAAATCCTGGAAATGAACCGGCAGAACCCGGTTGTTTCGTTTGGGACCGTGCCGGAGGGCCTGACGGCAGCGGCTCAGCCTATCTGCGCCAATACCATAATCAGCAATGGACTTAACATCGGGAACCTCACTGCCGGAGTCGCCGGAACCCCCAGCGACGGGTCGTGCGTGTTGACCGTCACGAACCTCGGCAACCAGCCTGTCGCTCTGGCCTCAACCTTCCTGGGGGCAACCGGGAATGGGGCATACACCGTATCGAGTAAGGGCTGCGGCAGCTCGATTCTGGTGGGAACCACTTGCACCATCTCGCCGAAGTTCATTCCAGCGACCCCGGTCCCCAACAACGTTGCGGCTGTCTCCGTGAACACGGTGAACACGACTCAGACGATATCCTTGCAGGCGAATGGTGCGAACCCGGAGGTCCTCATCACCATGGCCCCCTCGAACGGTACGGTAGTTCCTGGAACGACGACGAACTATAGCACTACTGCTAACCTCGCCGAGGCCATTACTGCGACCGTGAAGCCGATCATCTCAGGAGGTTCCGCGCCCACCGGTACGGTCACCTTCACCTGGACCGTAGCCCCCACTGTAGGCGGAATCTCCTGCGCAACCCCCGGTTCGCAGACTTCGCAGATTGTCAACCTGGTCAACGGCGTGGCGACGACCACTACCTTCCCCACGCCCACTGCGGGCCAGGTCTACACCGTCAACGCAACCTACAACAGCGACACGAACAACAGCACAACCAGCGCAACTTCGATCCTGCTCACCACCGCTCAGGTAGTAACTACGGTGAATGTGACGTCCACGCTCGCCCAGCTCACCTATACCTATGGGGGAACGGTTCCTACCATCGCCTGCACCGTGAAGGATGCGAGTGGCACTACGGTGGCCGGGGCGACATGCACCAGCGCCGCCAGTCAACTCTCAGATGTCTCCAAGAGCCCCTATCCGATTCAGGTTGTCTTTACCGGCTCCAACGCCTGTAGCTATGGCTTCCCGACTGCCACTGGTCAAGCTAACGTGATTGAAAACCCGGCTGCTATGACCGTCACGATCCCCGCGTACACGACGGTCTACGGAGCTGCGACCTTAAACTATTTCACAGGACAGCCGTTGCCCATCGGGGGGATGGTGATCACCGTGCCCACGGCACTGAACGCCGATATAGCGAAGGTGAGCGCGACGTTCACGCCGGCCGATTCAAAAATTCTGGATGTAGTTCCAGGATCCCCATACACGGTGACTGCAACCATGACCGGCAAGCCCATCCTCAGCGGCGACTACGTCGTCAATGCCACTGTCGCTGCTCCCACGGTCTCCACACTCCCGACCGGCACGGATACAATAACTCCGGCGCCGGCGGGCATCACCATCACGGCAACCAATACCTCTATCGCCATATCGAAGGCGGGTACTGGTTCTACTGTGACGGGCGCTACCTACACGATCGCGCTCAACACCCTGGTCACGGCGGGCTACGGAACGCCTACGGGTACGGTCTCTGTGACGGACTATTTTGTCCCCATCACACCGACTGTCTTCGTCCCAACCCCAACGTCAGGGACCTTCCCAGTCATAAATGGCGCTATCACTTGGCCGACGACGGCTGCTTATGGCGTGCAGTACGTTAAAATTCCTCCTTGCTCGGCAACGGTAACCACTGGCTGCAACCCGGTGGTGACGTTCACATTAACATCTGGGGCAGGCACCTTCACTCTGCCCAACTTGGCCATCGGCGGCAGCGGGGGCACCGGCAACGCACCCGCGCTCGGGACCCACTACCTGAGCTTCGTCTATAGCGGCGATGCTGGCACCAACGGGGACGGCAAGGGCGACTTCTCCTGCTCGGTGGTTGGGCAACTGGCACAAACATCCCCATCTTGCCCGACAACGAACCCGATTCCGTACGCGCTGATTGTCGACAATCCGGACTTCACCTTAACCTCCACAACGGGCCCGATCAGTGTCATTCCGGGCAACGTCCCGAACGGTAACGGTCTGCCCGCGGCACCGAACCAGAACTCCGCCAATCCGCAGTCAACGATTATCACGATTGGCGGGATTCTGGCGTTTGCCGGCCAGGTCAATCTTAGCTGCGCGCCACAGAATCCGAGCTATGTGAACTGCTTCGTTGGTCAGATCGTAGTGAGCAGCACCGGCGCGACGCAACTGATGCCCTCTGCGACATTGCCATATACGGCACCGGCGGCTGGAAGCACGGCCACCGAGACGGTGGCGGTTGTCTTCGATGTCTCGACCCCGCTAACGCTGCCGCTCGGCTTCAATACAACGCCCCAACTTCGCACCACTGCAACCAGGGCGGTGTTGGCGTTCCTGCCGTTTGGCGTCCTCGCCTTCTGCGTGCGCCGCCGGCGCAGACTGAGCAAGGCGTTGTGGATGCTGATTGCCATCGCTGTAGTGAGCGTTGGAATGAGCGGATGCGGTGGCAACACGGTGGACTTCTACAACCCGATTACCACCGGCCAGCAAACTGTAACCGTCAACGCCTCATACACGGCCGTAGCCTCCGTCCCCACACAACCTTCGGTGACGCGCTCGTTCGTGGTTCCGATCACCATCAACTAGGAAGTGCTGATGAACGGGCCGGGCAAGATCCTTCGGGGTCTTGCCCGGCCCGTTCTTTTTGTATGCAGCGTGTCTCTCGCGCAAGTACGAAATGGACTGCCCCTGCAAACGGGGGAGGCGGGCTCTCACTCGTTTGTCGCGAAGAAGGCTTCGACGTCTTCGATGGATTGGGTNNAGCGAGCGGATGAGGCGGCCGAAGCCCTGTTTCAGCGTGATGACCGCGCTGGGCACCTGGTAGTCGAAGAAGGCGTTGCCTCCGGCGGCGGCCACCGCGTCCATGCGTGCCTTGACGATGGGGTCGGAGGGAACGGCGAAGGGCAGCTTGTCGATGATGACGCAACTGAGCTGCTCGCCCTGCACGTCCACGCCCTGCCAGAAGCTGGAGGTGCCGAAGAGAATGGCGCCGGGCGTGTCGCGGAACTGCTCCAGCAGGACGGTGCGCGGTGCCGTGCCCTGTAGCAGCAGCGGGTAGGGCAGCTCCGCGGCGAGGCGCTGGTGCATGGCGCGCATCTGGGTGTGGCTGGTGAAGAGGCAGAAGGCGCGGCCGTGGGTGATCTCCAGCACGCGGCGGGTGCGTTCGGCGGCCTGCGGGAAGTAGTCGGGATCGCGCGGGTCGGGCATTCCGGGCGGCAGATAGAGCAGCGCTTGGCGCGGATAGTCGAAGTGCGAGGGGACGACCAGCTCGCGCGCCAGGGTGAGGCCGAGCCGCCGGGAGATGTGCTCGAAGCCGGAGACGGGGCTGCCCGACTCGTCGGTTCCCGAGGCCACGGTGAGCGTGGCGGAGGTGAGCACGACCGAGTTGTAGGTCTCGAAGAGCGTGGCAGCGAGGAGTTGGGAGACGTCGATGGGCGTGGCCTGGAGATGCGTGTGGTGACTCAGATGGCCGGCTCCGCGCGCCCCCTTTTGCGCAAGCGCGCGGACTCCGCCGGCGGCGCGGCGCTCGATCCAGAAGACGGTGTTGGGGTCCTGCGATTCGAGCAGAAACTTGAGATGGGTGGCGATGTCGGCGGTGCGCTTGCGCAGGCCGGGGGCCTCGTCGATGTTCTTCAGGCGGTCGAGTTCGCCCTCCAGGCGGGCGAGGGCGTTGAGCGCGCCGGTGTAGGTGTCGCCACGCTCTTCCAGGAACTCGGCGCGCTCGTCGAAGGGCATGCGGCCGAGGCCGGCGTAGGGGCTGATGTTGGCGGGCGCGTCGAGTGAGGCGATGGAGTTCGCGGTGGAGTCCGCGGCCAGCCTCGATGGATCGTACGGAAGCGCGGCGAAGAAGAGGCGGGCGCGCTCGCGCAGGGTTGCGGTTGCGCTCTCGATGGCGGGGGTGGAGGCATTCCTTGCGCGCAGCATCGTCTCCACATCGCGGGCCAGCTCGTCGAAGCGCTGCGTGCTGAGGTTGATGCCGAAGAAGTTGCTGGCGACGTCCTCCAGCTCGTGCGCCTCGTCGAAGATGACGGCCCCGGCGGCGGGCAGAACGCCTGCGTCGGACGCCGCGCCGGCTTGCAGCTTGATCGCCATGTCGGCGAAGAAGAGGTGGTGGTTGACGATGACGATCTCGGACTCCAGCGCTTTGCGGCGCATGGTGGTGATGAAGCAGTTCTCCCAGTCGGGGCAGGATTGGCCGAGGCAGGCCTCGCCGCGCGCGTCCAGCCTGGGCCAGAGCGCGGAGTTCTCCGGCAGCGCGTCGATCTCCGCGCGGTCGCCGGTTGCGGTGGTCTTCTCCCAGGCGGCGATGGCGTGGAACTGGCCGATCTCGTCGAGCCCCGTCAGCAGCGGCGAATCGCGCAGCGCGTAGAGCTTGTGCCTGCACAGGTAGTTGCCGCGGCCCTTCATGTAACAGACATTGAGCGGGCCGAGGACCGATTCCAGGAAGGGAACGTCCTTGAAGAAGAGCTGCTCCTGCAGATTTTTCGTGCCTGTCGAGATGATGACGCGCTGTTGGCGTTCGCGGGCCAGGCGCAGGGCAGGCAGCAGATAGGCGAGCGTCTTGCCGGTCCCGGTGCCTGCCTCGACGATCAGGTGGCGTTTGTCGGCGAAGGCCTTCTCGATGGCGCGGGCCATCTCGTACTGGCCCTTGCGATGCTCGAACTCAAGGCCGGAGCGCGAGAGCAGCCCCGAGGGCGAGAAGAAGTCGTAGAGCGATGGGAGCTTGCGCTCGGCAATGTGCTCGCGCGCTGCGGCAAGGTTCCGCTCGTCCTCGGCCTCATCGTTGCGCGGACCGGCCGGATTGTCTGCTGCACGCGTGATTTTTTTTGGAGAAGACACAGAACGCTTCTCCCAATACTATTCGCGTTTCCTTCGACTCGCCTACTTGCTCTGCGGCTGCTTAGTGGATTTTGTAGCTGAGGCCGAAGGAGAGGATGGGGAAGAAGCGCAGGTCGATGAGATCGTTCTGTAGTTTGTTCTGCTCCGTGGTGATGTTGGCCTGAGGGATGGGGCCGCAGTTTAGGTAGGCACCTAAGAGTAAGCTCTGGCAGCCGGTTCCGGTGAAGGTATATTTCACCGTGGGCGCGGAGAAGTACTGGAAGCCGATCTCGGACTCGAAGGTGAAGTGGCCTTTTTTAGGGATCATGTTGCCCGTGCCGATGGTGACGCGCGGGACGATCTTGTTGCCGCCGAAGGTGAAGACTCCGGTTCCGGCGATGGGGCCGGCGGGGTTGGTGATGGCGTTATAGGGCTCGCTGTAGTAGTCGATGCCACCGACGGTGAAGCTCTGACCGGTGGGTACGGAGAGCGTGGCGGTGAGGCCGGTGTTGTTATAGATGGTCGCGCCGCCGCTGAGTCGAATGCGGCCGTGGAAGGGAAAGACATCGACCATGGCGGCGGCGTTCTGGAACTTGATGGTCCCGTTGATATTGAGGTTGTCCGTGGTGATGGTGCTGGGCGTGTAGGAGAGGAAGGAGGCCCCTCCGCGCAGGTTGAGCCACTGGGGCACCAGGGGCGTGGCGACATCGAAACCGATGCCGGCCAGGCCGACCTTGACGCCGATGGCGAGGCCTGAGAAGGGGAGCGAACTGCCCTTGGACGGCGTGGCGGCGGAAGGGGCTGCTGCGGCGGATTCCGCGAGGGCGTCGGCGGCGATGGAGCTGGAGAACGAGACGGGTGCTTCCGTCTCCGCGTAGAGGGCGGGCGAGGTAGCTGGAGCCTGAGGCGAGACGGCTGGGGCCTGGGCCGAGAGAGCGATGGGCGAGAGGGCAAGGACGGCGAGGATAAGGAGGTTCATGGAGGTCCTTTCTGAAGTACAGGGCCGGAGCGNNATCAGATGCTCGCGTCCGACATGACGCACACAGCCAATGTGTCAATTTAGGAATGCGGGAACCATACCAGAGTAATGGCGCACATGGGCGAATTCCATCCCCTGAAGGGGGCATGGAACCTGGATGGTGACTATGCGTGGCTGAGGCGGCGCGCGAAGTCGAGGAAGACGAGGGCGGCGGGGGAGTAGCCTCCGGGGTCGGGCTGGGTGAAGTCGCCGGTGAGCGGGTCCATCTGCTGGCGAAACTCGCCGTGGCGCATGATAGCGGTGCACCACTGCTGCATGAGGTGGGTGAGCTCGGCCTGCTTGCCGTAGTGGACCATCCAGCGCGGGGCGCGCAAGGCGGTGAGGGCTTGCGAAGCTCCGCCCCAACTGTTGCGCGGGATGGGACGGACGAAGGTGGGCTCGTTGAGGGCCGAGGAAGGGAATGGGAAGGGCGCCCAGAAGGCGGCGGGGTTGTGGACCTGTTTGGTCCAGACGGCGTCGAAGATGGCTTTATCTTTGACGGGATCGAGGACGTGTTCGCCGAGGACGCGGATTGTGACGACGGAGCGGACGCGGACGAAGTTGTTCTGGGCGTCGAGGTCGTAGAAGGCGGCGTCCTCGGGTGAGTAGAGCTTGGACAGGATCAGCTTGCGGATCTGCTCGGCGTCGGCGAGCCAGTGGGCGTGGTCATCGCGCTTGCCGAGGGCGCGGGCCATGGCGGCAAGGGCGATTCGTCCGCCATAGACCGTGGCGGACAAGTCCGGGCAGAGGCGCGGCATGGTGGGGTCCGGCGGGCACTTGCGCGCGTCGGCGTCGGGGCATTGCCTGGGGATGCCGTTCCAGCGGGGGCTGTAGTCCATGCCGGTGTCGTAGGTGCAGAAGCCCTCGATCAGGCCGGTCTTGCGCGTGTCGCGATACTGGCGCAGCCACGCGTCCCAGCGGCTGCACGAGGCGTAGGCGGTTTCCAGGAGTTCCTGGTCGTGTGTGAGCTGGAAGAGGTCCCAGGCGGTGGCGGCGATGGGGACGACCATCTGGATCTGTCCGTAGCCTGCGGTGGTGCCGACCTTGTCGGCGAGCTTGATGGAGGCGGGGAGCTGGCCGTCTTCTTTCTGTTGCGCGAAGAAGGCCATGTGGTTGGCGCGAGCGACCTGGAGCGGCGTGGGCGCACCGGGCTGCGCTGCGACGAACTTCTGTAGCGTGCCATAGACGAGGCCCTCCTGCGGGGCGCACTCCTGCCAGATGCCGGCGTAGGTGCTGCCCTCGACCAGGACGGGATGGTCGTAGCGCGGCAGGGTGCGCACGTTGCCTGCGACGACGGCGAGCGCGGCGTCCCAGGTGACGGCCCATGCGGGGTCGGCGGTGGGGAAGTGAGGGCGGGGCGCGGAGGGCGGAGGAACACTCTTCGCAGCGGCTGCCGGGCGCTGTACAACGGCTGGCGCGGGAGACTGCTGCGACTGGGCGAATGAGGCGAACGAGACGGGAAGCGCGACAGAGGCGGCGGCGAGCGCGGTCTGCTTGAGGAAATCGCGGCGGGGCTGGTTCTTAATCATGCGCAACAGTGTAAGGCGCGAAGGCCGCTGTTGGATAGCGATTCTCAGGCGCGGCCGCAATAAACCATAGAGCAGGCGGGGGCCGCGGAATAGACTGAAACGATGAAGCGTTCCGGGAGCGGCGACGAGGTTGCGGGCGGCGCTCGATGCGAGATCAACCCCGCTGTATTTCGCCGGCGGCTGATGGCCTGGTACCGCGAGAACGCACGCGCGCTGCCCTGGCGCGAGACGTGCGGCCCGTACCGCATCTGGGTCGCGGAGGTCATGCTGCAGCAGACGCGGGTGGCTGCGGTGGTCGAAACCTACAACGAGTTTATGCGGCGGTTTCCCACGCTGGTCTCGCTGGCGCTGGCCAGCGAGCTGGAGGTGCTGGTGGCGTGGTCGGGGCTGGGCTACTACAACCGCGCGCGGCTGTTGCACAAGGCGGCGCAGTTCATCGTGGGCGAGCGCAAGGGACGGCTGCCGGGGACGGCGGCGGAGCTGCGCACGCTGCCTGGGATCGGCGAGTACACGGCGGCGGCGATCGCAAGCATTGCGTTTGGGGAGGGCGTTGCGGTGGTGGATGGCAACGTGGAGCGGGTGGTCCTGCGGCTCACCGGCCGCGCCAGCGAGAACACCGCCGCCGCGCGGGGGTTCGTGCGCGCCCAGGCCCAGGCCCTGCTGCCGCAGGGACGCGGGACGGCCTCGCGGCGGGAGGGGCAATCCGGCGGCGGCGCGGGCCCGTCGCACTCCGACAATCCTGCGGGAGACCACAATCAGGCGATGATGGAGCTGGGCGCGACGGTCTGCCTGCCGCGCGCGCCGCGCTGTAGCGAGTGCCCTGTGCGCGAGCTGTGCCGCACACGCGGCGAGCATCTGGCGCCCGCGCGCGCGCCGCAGCGCAGCCAGCCCGCCGCCTGCCTGCTGGACCTGCGCAAGCGCGGCCCGGCCACCGAGGTCCTGCTGGAACGCCGGCCCTCGGACGCCAGTGTGATGCCCGCGATGTACGAGCTGCCGCCGCTGCCGCTGGAGGCGGTGGAGGGGCTGGAGCCCGCGCTGCGGATACGCCACGCCATCACGAATACGAACTACTATGTGCAGGTCTTCAGCGCGCGCCACACCGCGCCCGCCAGCTCCGGCAGCCGCGCCAGCACTGGCAAGCGCAGCGGGGCCGCAGCCCAGGTGCTGCGCGGTGCCATTCCCTCGGTCGCCCACGATCTCCACTGGACGCGCACCACGCGCCTGGCCAGCCTTCCGCTCACCGGGCTTACGCGCAAGGTTCTGCAACGTCTAAAGGTCATGGAGAAACATCGCGTTGCGCTTCCTGAATGATGGGGCGAGCGCGGTGGATGGACTCGAAGGCAATCCGCGGAAGGCTATCCATGCGGCGCTTCAGAGTCGTAGGATGAAGGTAGAAACGAAACTGTGATGAGACTGCGCTCCCTAGTTCGCGGCGGGTCACTCCGCTCCGGCCTGACCCTGACCCTGACACTGCTGGCTGTCGTCGCCGGGCCGTGGCTGCGTACATATGGGGCGGAACACATTACGCTGCGCAATGGCTTCGAACTGGACTGCGCGCGGCGCGAGGTGGCGGGCGATCGGGTGCGGCTTTATCTATTCCCTGCCGCGCGCGACAGTGCTGCCGGCCAGGGCGCGGCGCAGGATGCGAACTACATCGAGGTTGCGGCCAGCTCCGTGTTGCGGGTGGAGCAGATTCCCGATCCTCCCGCGCCACCAACTCCAGCCGCCGCGCCACTCGCTCTACCTCTGGTCTTGCTGGAACCCGCGCGGACTGGCTCTTCTCCGCTCACACCGGCTGAGATGGGCGAGATGCTGGCGCGGGCCGGGGCGCGGCACAACATCGACGCCGATCTGCTGGCCAGTGTGGTGCAGGCGGAGAGCAACGGCAATGCCCGCGCCGTCTCCCGCGCCGGGGCCGAGGGCCTGATGCAGCTGATGCCGGGGACCGCGACGGAGCTGGGCGTGCGCAACTCGTTCGCGCCGGAGGAGAACATCGGTGGCGGCACGGCCTATCTGGACGCTCTGCTGACGCGCTACCACGACGACATCGCGCTGTCGGTTGCGGCATACAACGCGGGGCCGGCGGCAGTGGACCGGTACCGCGGCATTCCGCCCTACGCCGAGACGCGAGCGTATGTGGCGCGGGTGATCCGCGAGTTCAACCGCCGCAAGCGCGCCGCGCAGGCGAGCCTGATGGCGGCCGCAAAGTAGACGGAACGCCAAAATGCCGCACAGGAGAGCGGACCGATGAAGAGTCGCAAGGGGATGGTCTGGCTCGCGGTTCTGATTGTGCTGGCGCTGATTGTCTTCTGTAATCGAGGGCGGATTCACTTCGACTGGGCGGTCTTCTGGATGCAGTTGCGCCATGTGAGCTGGGTGCATATCGCGGCGGGCATCGCTCTGATCTATGCCACCTTCTGGCTGCGTTCGGCTCGCTGGTCGGTGTTTCTGAGCGCGACGAAGAAGGTCTCGCCGTTTGTGCTGGTGGGGCCGCAGTTCATCGGGTTTACCGCGGTTGCGCTCTTCGGGCGGTTGGCGGATGTGATCCGGCCGGCGCTGGTGGCGCGGCGGGTGCAGCTTTCCATCAGCTCGCAGGTTGCGGTGTACACCATCGAGCGTATGTTCGATCTGGGCGCGGCGGCGCTGATTTTTTCCGGCGCGCTGCTGTTTGCGCCACGCGACCTGCCGCACCACGAGATATTCGTTCGCACGGGGCTCGTTTCGCTGGCGGGAACGGCGTTGATCGCCGTCTTCGCGGTCGTCATCCGCGTAGCCGGGGGCGCCGTGGCGCGCGTTGCCGGAGCGACGCTCGGCTGGCTCTCGAAGCCCATCGGCGAGAGCGTTGCCAGCAAGATTCGCGGCTTCCGCGACGGGCTGGACGCGGTCAGCTCGGCGCAGGACTTTGTGGTTGTCTCGCTGATCTCGCTGGCAATGTGGGGAATGATCGGCTGCGCGTACGTCGAGACGCTGCACGCCTTCGTCGATACGCCGGAGCTTGCGACGATTTCGTTCTCGCGCACCATGCTGCTGATGGGCGCCAGCATCGGCGGCTCGCTGCTGCAACTGCCCGTCATCGGCTGGTTCACGCAGATTGCCGTCACCGCGGCTGCGATGCATGAGTTCTATGGCGCGCCGATCGAGGCGGCGACTGCGTGCGGAGCGTTGCTGCTGGTCGTCACCTTCCTCTGCATCATTCCCACCGGGCTTGTGTTTGCGCGGATTAACCATGTCAGCCTGAAGAAGATCGCGGATGAGAGCGGTGGCGTCGAACCTGCTTCAACCTCAAACTCTGACCTCGGCGGCTAAAGCCGCATCAAAGCGCAACACACACGGCACGGGTAAACGCGTGCCCTTATGCAAAACAGGACGATGCCGGAGCCTGTGAACCCGTGCCATTAAGCAAAATGGGGCGATGCCGCAGCCTGTGAACCCGTGCCATTAAGCAAAACGGGGCGATGCCGCAGCCAGTGAACCCGTGCCCTTAAGCAAAGCGGGATTCCGCGCCGATTCTCGCTTACACTGGAATGCGTTGCAGTTTTCTCCCAAGAGGAACCCCTTTGCCCGTCCCGTCCCGCCCGCTCGATCTCGTTCCGCACCGCCGCTACAACCCACTTCTGCGCCAGTGGATTCTGGTTTCGCCGCAGCGCACCGAGCGGCCGTGGCAGGGCGAGACGAGCAAGCCGACCGCCGGCAAGGGGCTGGCGTACGATCCGGTGTGCTATCTGTGCCCCGGAAACGCGCGCTCCGGCGGCGCGCGCAATCCCGCCTACACGGGCGTCTTCGCCTTCGACAACGACTTTCCTGCGCTGTTCAGCGGCCTTCAGCCGGAGGCGCAGCCGAACGCCTCTCCGCTGCTTGTCTCCCAGCCGGAACGCGGACGCTGCCGCGTGCTCTGCTTCCATCCCAACCACTCGTTGACGCTGGCGCGCATGGAAGTGCCTGCCATTGCCGCCGTGGTGGACGCGTGGGCCGATGAGACGGCCGCGCTTGGCGAACTGCCGTATATCAACCATGTGCAGATATTCGAGAACCGCGGCGCCATGATGGGTTCCAGCAATCCCCATCCGCACTGCCAGATATGGGCCACGGAACACGTTCCGGACGAGCCGTTGCGCGAGATGGCCGCGCAGCAGCAGTACAGGGAGGAACACCACTCCTGCCTGCTCTGCGACTATGTAGCGACCGAGCTGGCGCAGGCGGAGCGCATGGTGGCCGAGAACGATCTGTTTGTCGCGGTCGTCCCCTACTGGGCCACATGGCCCTTTGAGACGCTGGTGCTGCCGCGCCGCCACATGGGCAGCTTTACCGACTTTACCGTCGCCGAACGCACCAGCCTCGCCGCGATTCTGAAGGCCGTGACCACGCGCTACGACAATCTCTTTCAGACCAGCTTTCCCTACAGCCTGGGCTTCCACCAGCGGCCCAGCGACGGCGCGGCGCACGATTCCATGCACTTCCACGCGCATTTTTACCCGCCGCTGCTGCGCTCGGCGGAGATTCGCAAGTTCATGGTTGGCTTTGAGATGTATGGCAGCCCGCAGCGCGACCTTACGCCGGAGACCGCGGCAGAACGCCTGCGCGCCCTGCCGCAAAAGCACTACCTCGATTGAGTTATTGTCTGTCATGCAGTTAGTAGTTCAGAATCTCCGTATCCGGTATTGCATCCCCAATGCGTTGAAGCCTTAGAAAGAGCCCATGCTGACCCACGCTGAAATTGCCGCCCTGCACTTCGCCTCCTACAATGTTCCCGGCGCGCTCTACGCCGCGCCCGGCCGCGTCAACCTGATCGGCGAGCACACCGACTACAGCGATGGCTTCGTCCTGCCCGCGGCCATCGACTTCGCCACGGTCGTCGCCATCTCGCCGCGCACGGACGGCCGCATCCTGATCCACTCGGTGAACTACGAGGAGCGCATCGACAAGAGTGTGCACGAGTTGCTCGACGACGGCTTTGCCTCGCTGCGCGCCGGCCGCAAGGTCCATTGGTCGGACTATCCCGCGGGCGTCCTGTGGTCGCTGCGCGAGCACGGCGTCCCGGTGGACAACGGCTTCTCGATGACGATTGCCGGCAACGTTCCGCTGGAGGCCGGACTCAGCTCGTCGGCCTCGGTGGAGGTGGCCACTGCGCTCGCCGTGCTGGGCACCACCAGCCTGGACCTGCCGCCGACCAAGATCGCGCTGCTCTGCCAGCGCGCGGAGAACGCCTTCGTCGGCGCAAACTGCGGCATCATGGACCAGTTCGTCAGTTGCTGCGGCCAGCAGGACCACGCCGTCATGATCGACTGCCGCTGGCTGGAGTACCAGCTCGCTCCCATCCCCCCGACCGTGCGCATCGTCATCTGCAACTCCATGGTGCGGCACACGGTAGCCGGAGGCGAGTACAACACCCGCCGCGCGGAGATTGAACAAGGGGCGGATATTCTGCGCAAGCACCGGCCCGAGATTATGGCGCTGCGCGACGCCACCGTGGCCGACCTCGCCAAGTGGGGAAGCGAGATGCCCGCCAACGTACTCAAGCGCTGCCGCCACGTCATCACCGAGAACACGCGCGTGCTGGCCGCCGCCGATGCCTTCCGCTCCTCCAACCTCACCCACTTCGGCGATCTCATGCGCCAGGCCCACATCAGCCTGCGCGACGACTTCGAGGCTTCCTGCAAGGAGATCGACATCCTGGTCGATCTGGCCAACAAACAGCCCGGCTGCTTTGGCGCGCGCCTCACCGGCGGAGGCTTTGGCGGCTGCACCGTCAACCTGGTCGCCGCCGCCAACGTCGAGGCCTTTACCGAGGCCATGCGCGCAGGCTACGGGGAGGCCACCGGCATCACCGCGGAGATCTATACCAGCCGCGCCTCCGGCGGCGCCCACGCCATCACGCTGTAGGCTGCGCGCCGGGCGACTATCCTAGAGAGATGGGCGGGATGGAGCAGGAGACGATTGTGGCGATCTCGACGCCGGCGGGACGCGGCGGGATCGGCGTGGTGCGGCTCTCGGGGCCGCGCGCGCGAGAGATCGTTGCGCCGCTGGTGCGTCTGCGCCATCCGCTGGCCGCGGGGCAAGCGCGCTTCGGCGAACTTCTGGATCTCTCCGGCGGTGCAAAGACAACAGCAGATCCCTCCGGGATGACAAACAAACCCTACGGGATGACAAACAAAAAAACTGGTACAGATGAAGCGGAGCGGGAGACGGACCCTCGCGTGCTGGACCAGGCGGTGGTGACTTTTTTTGCCGCGCCCAACTCCTACACCGGCGAGGATGTGGTGGAGATTGCGGCGCATGGCGCGCCAGTGCTGCTGGAATATCTGGTGCGGCAGTGCTGCGCGGGTGGCGCGCGTCTGGCCGAGCCTGGGGAGTTTACGCAGCGCGCATTTCTGGCCGGGCGGATCGACCTGACTCAGGCCGAGGCGGTGAACGATCTGATCGGCTCGGTCACGCTACAGCAGGCGAGGGTTGCCGCGTGGCAGATGGGCGGGGCGCTGGCGAAGACCGTCGCGCCGGTGAAGGCGGAGCTGGTGGACATGATCGCGGAGATGGAGGCTGGCATCGACTTTGCCGAGGACGACATCGACGTGATGGCGGCGGAGCGGATCGCGCAGAAGATTGCCGAGGTGCGCGCGCCGCTGGTGGCGCTGGAGCGGAGCTTCGCCTACGGCCGCGTGGTGCGCGAGGGATTTCGGCTGGCCATCGTGGGGCGGCCCAACGCGGGCAAGTCGAGCCTCTTCAACCGGCTGGTGGAGCGCGAGCGGGCGATTGTGACCGCGGCGCCGGGAACGACGCGCGACACGGTCTCCGAGCGCGTCTCAATGGAGGGGATTCCGGTGGAACTGATCGACACCGCCGGGCTGAGGAATCGCGAGGGCATCGACGAGGCGGAGAGGTTGGGAATCGCGCGATCGCGGGAGGCGATGGCCGAGGCCGACGTGGTGCTGCTGGTCGTCGATGCGACGGTTGGCATCTCGCGGGAGGATCGCGCGGTGTTGGAGCAGGGCGCGCCGGGTGGGAGCAGCGTGCTGGTTGCGTGGAACAAGAGCGATTTGGTGGAGGAGGTTCGAGGTTCAGGGTTCGAGGGTCGAGGGTCGGCTTCTAGTGATTGCGCGGTTCAGACGATCTCAACGTCGGCGCTGACGGGCGAGGGGATTGGCGAGCTGCGTGCAGCTATTGTGGAAGCGGTCGCCGGAGCCGAGAGAGGGGTGCGCGAGGCGGCAATGTTGACCAACCTGCGCCAGCATCAGGCGGTGGAGCAGGCGCTCGGCGGGCTGGCGGCGGCGCGCCTCGCCGTGGACGCGGCGATTCCCCATGAGATGCTGCTGCTGGACCTCTACGAGTCTCTGCGCGGCCTGGATGCGCTGACCGGAGCCACCACCAGCGAGGACGTGCTGCGGCTCATCTTTTCCCGCTTTTGCATTGGAAAATAAAAAGCAATTGCCCCACATCTCAGCTTAGGGATGCGGGGCAACGCGTTTGTGCGGTCGCGGGGATTACAGCGTGGGCGGCGCGTCCGGCCTGCCGCTCTCGGGCGGAATGGGATAGGCCTTGCTGCCGTCGTTCAGCTCGAGGCGGAGGTAGTCCCAGACGACGCCGGTGGTGACGTCTCCGGCGGGAACGGTGAACGTCATGGAGTTCTCACCCGCCTTCAGCAAGCTGGCGTCGAACTTCACGATGTACTGGTACCAGACGCCCTTGTCGGTGTTGTAGCGCAGGGCGTTGGTGGCGACCGGATGGATCGTGCCAACCTCCTGCCCGTTGACGCCGATCTGCAGGCTGCCGGGAGCGCTGGGTGTTGTGCCATTGCCGCCGTCGGCCCCGGCCAGGGCCACGCGCAGGATGGCGTCGCCCTTGGTGGCTTTCGGCGTGGTGAACTTGACGATCCATGTTGTGGCGCGGCCGCGGCCCCACTCACTCCACATGTCCTGGGTTCCGGTGGGGTTGTTGACCCAGCCGTAGCGCTGGTTCAGGGGATCCTTGGCGGCGGGGTTCTTCCAGGCGTCGGTGGTGGAGTGGGGAACCTCCTCGAAGAACCAGTCCTTGCGGTAGTCGCTCTTACCGATGGTGTAGGTGATGTCGTTGGGGAAGAGGTCGCCGTAGCGCAGCGGCCAGCCCCAGAGCCAGTAGTTGGTGCCGTCGCCCTTGAAGAACTTGTCGCCGGTGCGATCGGGGTAGCCGATCTCCCAGATCTGCCTGCCGTAGCGGACGGGCTGCCAGTCGAGCTTGCCCAGGTTCAGAGGCTTGCCCGCTTCGACCGTGATGTTGGCCTTGGCGTACTCGCCGAGGACTCCGTCGGCGAAGGCGTGCAGCGTGTAGGAGCCGGGGCGGACATTGCGGATGGTGAAGCGGCCGTCGTCGGAGCCGTCGGTCCAGAACTGGTAGTAGTTGCCATCGTGCGGCCAGGTGACGGTGGAGCCGTTGCCTGCGCGCAGTTGATAGCCGGCTGCAGTACCTTGATAGTCCGCGTGGGCCAGGCCGATGGTGAGGTGCGGCAAGGTCTTCTTGACGGCCTGGGGATCGTCGAGGACGAGCTGTCCGGTGACGGTGGCGCGCCCGTCCTTGTGCGGGTAATCCACGCCCTCGACCCAGGCGTAGGGCCACGCGGCCTTCACCGATTTCGACTTCTCCACCGCGTCGTTCCACAGCGCGAGTTGGTTGTCACGCCACACCTGCGGAACGGCGGGCATGCCGCTGCCGGAGGTGGCGGCCAGCTTGTCGAGGTCGGCCTGGGAAGGGTCTTTGGGATCGGCCAGCGAGTTGAAGTAGACGAAGATCGGCCCNNTTGGTGCTGGACCATCCCCACGCAGTCAGTTTGTACATGACGGCGTTGTAGCTGTACTTGTGCTCGACGGAGTTGGCATAGACGCCGCTCAGCAGGATTCGCTGCTCCTTGGCGTGGATGACGACGCCCTTGCGCAGGTCCGCATCGGTGGTCATGAGTTGGTTGCGGTCCTGGTCGACGGAGAGCCAGTTGAAGGTTGGGTTCATCGACTCCAGGATGAAGCGGCTTTCGCCCTCGCCCGCCGGCGGATACGAGGCCTTGTGGGTGTACTCGGCGTAGGTGTAGAAGCCGCTGACGCCGCGCTCCATGGCGTAGCGCGTCTCAATGTCCATGCCGCCGCCGCGAGGGCCGCCGGGACGCGGACCTCCTGGCGCTCCCTGAGCTCCCGGTGCGCCTGGCCTTCGGCCGCCGCCGGGACCGCCGGCGCCTGCTGCTGCTGGCGGTGTTGCGGGAAAGCGAGGATCCTGCGCCGCGGGCACGCCGCCGCCCGGCGGTCCGCCCAAGGGGCTGGGGGCGTTGCGATCGCCGGGATTGACGCCCAGCACGGAGACTTCGGCGCGTTGGCCGCCGTTGGCCGCCGGGTCGATGGTCACCCTTGCGGTGACGGTGCCGGAGGGCACCTGTTCCCAGTACTCGCCATGGGTCTGCGTCTCCACGCCGTGGTAGATCAACGACGAGATGTTTCCGTTCCTCTTCAGGATGGTCATCTTGACGATGCCGTTGTCGAGCGTCCAACTGTCGCCGTTGTCGGTGAGGGTGACCGGGGCGTTGACGGTAACCTTTTCGACCTTCGGCAGAACGTGGGCGGCCGGCTGCTGCGCCGATGCGCCATAGAACAGGAAAGCTGCCAGTGCGAGAAACATAGATACAAAGAGGAGCCTTGCTTTCGTCATTGCGCAACCTTTCAGAACAAATAGGCGTGGAGGATGGGCCGATGGTGATTGGAACTTGAGAACGATAGCCGGAGCGCCGGTCTTCCGTCAACGGAAAGAACCGGGACCGTGGAATGCGTAATGGGAAGACGAACGGACCGCCTTGCGAAGTTTCACATCCATGTCATTTTCACGGGAAATGTGGTTCCGCAAAGAGCGTGCGGCGCTGTCTTCATTGAGAGAAGGCCACACAGTCTCCGCGGAGCGCCTGCCGGGAAGATGCACCTAGCTTCCGGCCAGAACGTAGGGCAGAGTGGGGGCCTGCGCGCCGCCCTCGTCTTCCACCGTGACGCCGAAGTCCCGCGCCGGGGCGCCCGTGGGCAGGCCGGGCAGGATGACGCTGGCGTTGCCGTGGTTGTCCGGGTGGAAGACCGCGGCGGGGATGGGGTTGCGTCCGTCGGACGGGATGAGCCACAACTCATAGACCTTGCCCGCCAGCAGCGGGTCGAGATCATCGGCCAGGAAGATGAGGCTGCCGTTGACGCGGTTGTAGGTGACGCGGCCGAGGGGCTGGGCTTTGGCCGGCGGCTTGGCGGTGAGCGTGATGCGCTCGGCGTCAGGGTCGGCGAGTGCGTCGAGGAGTTGATGGGCGCGGGCGGAGTCGGCGTTGAGGCGGACGAGTTCGCTGGACTGCGCGCTGAGGTGCGCGCTCTGGGCCGCGTCCTGCTGATAGAACTTTGCTCCGGCAACCGCGAGGCCCGCAAAGAGAATCCAGCCGAGCCACCCCAGCAGGGTGAGCGCGCGGCTGCGCTTCGGCGTTTCGTCTTCGCGCGGACCGAAGATGGGCCGGTTGCGTCCGAAGGCTGCGAGCGCGGGCTCGGCAACGATCCGGTTCTCGCGGGCGACCTGTGTCCTCAGCCGCTGACGGGCGAGCGCCGGGGGCGAGTGCGGCTCGACGCTGAAGGCGCAGACGGCCAGATCGCCCTCAACCTGGGCGAGTTCACGCAGGCACTCAGCGCAGTGCTCGAAGTGGTGCGTCAGGTCGGCGGCCTGTTCTCCGGTGAGGAACTGCAACGCGTAGAGGACGGTCTCTTCGGGGCCGGCGTGGCGCGTGCCGTGCTGCGGGCCGGCTGGCGGATTGGAGAGCTTGCTGGAACTCATGGCTGAAACGCCTCTCTCAGGGCCAGCAGCGCGTTGCGCAGGCTGCTCCTGACCGCAGCCACCGGCTGGCCGGTCATCTCTGCGATCTCGCGGTGGGTGAGGCCGTCGAAGAAGGCCATCTCAAGGATCTTGCGCTGCGCGGAGGGGAGCTTTTGCAGGAGGGCGCGCGCGCGCTCGGCGAGACGGTTGCGCCCTGCCTCGTTGGCGAGATCGCTGGGCGAGCCGAGAGCGATCGCGTCCATCAGTTCGATGGGGCGCCTGCGGCGCAGCGCGTTGATGGAGTGGTTGCGTGCCAGCACGACGAGCCGTCCGCCCAGGCTTCCCCCGTCCACCGTGAAGCTGCCGGGAGCGCGCCACAGTTGCATGAAGACCTCCTGCAGCACGTCTTCCGCCGCAGCCGCGTCGCTGAGAACGCGCAGTGCCACGGAGTAGACGATCCGGGAGTAGCGGTCGAAGAGCGTGGCTACGGCCTGCTCGTCGCCCGACTGCACCAGCGAGAGCAGGAACGCGTCGTCCGCGATGGGGGGCAGCGCTGTGTCGAAGATCCCGGTTTGTATCTCCATTGAACGCACCCACGGATGGTCTGGTTCGGCCGGACCGGCAGCGATCAGTTTACTTTATCCTGAACTCTGCGCGATGCGGGTTACTCTCGAAGAGGCGGATGAAGATCAGACTGGACAAGGCGCTGGTGGAGCGGGGACTGGCCGCATCGCGCGAGCGCGCCACCGCGCTGGTGCTGGCCGGGCGCGTGCTCGTCTCCGAGCAGCGCGTGGAGAAGCCGGGAACCCCGATCGACGAGCATGCGCCGCTGCGCCTTCTGGGCGGCGACCTGCGCTATGTCAGCCGCGGCGGTCTGAAGCTGGAGCGCGCGCTGGAGCATTGGCGGATTGCGCTCGACGGGCGCGCGTGCATCGATGTCGGTGCCTCCACCGGGGGATTTACCGACTGCATGTTGCAGCACGGCGCGGCTTCAGTTTTAGCCGTCGATACAGGCTACGGGCAGATCGCGCACAAGCTGCGCGTTGACCCGCGGGTGAGTCTGCGTGAGCGATGCAATGCGCGGCTGCTCGGCGCTGGGGAGTTGGTGGGCGCGGAGGCACCGGCGATCTCGTTTCTTGCGATGGATGTGTCGTTCATCTCGGCGACGCTGGTCCTTCCCGCAGTCCTGCGTGCTTTGGTTCCGGCGGTCGAAGCGTGGCGCGGCGAGGCCGTCGTCCTCATCAAGCCGCAGTTCGAGGCGGGCCGCGAGCATGTGGGCAAGGGAGGAATCGTGCGCGAGCAGGCGGGGCGCGATATTGCCATCGAGCGCGTCAGGCAGTGCGTGACGGAGCTGGGCGGAACCGAGATCGAGGTCATCGATTCGCCCATTCACGGCATGGAAGGGAACTGGGAGTACCTGCTGCACGCCCGCTTCGGCGAAGCAGAGTCCTAACGCCGATTCACACCGATTTAGCAGATAAGACCAAGGACTGAGAAAGGCGAGCCATTTATTGAATTCCACTCCCGGCTGTTTTGTTTTTACTCGGTTAAAGTTTTGTCTTTAATCGGTTCAATCGGTGTAGATCGGTGTTAAGGGGTTGTGTAGCGGAGTGAGCTGGCCGCGAGCGGTAAACTGGATAGCGAGATGCCTTTAGCTGGAATTATCTCCAAGCCGCAGAAGCATGAGCTGGAAACGATCCTGCCCGAGCTGCGCGCGTGGCTCGGCGAGCGCGGATGGAGCTGCGTTCTGGACCGCGAGAGCGCGGCGTATCTGCGCGAAGGCGCACAGAGCGCGGCTGCGGGAGCAAGCGCACAGCAGGCGGGCGCACCGCAATCGGATTGTGACAGCGTCGAGCGCGAACAGATGGCCTCGCGCAAGCCGGACCTGGTCGTCGTCCTTGGCGGGGATGGAACGCTGCTGGCCGCGGCGCGCGCCTTCGCCCACACCGGCACACCGCTGCTCAGCGTGAACCTGGGCTCGCTGGGGTTCATGACCGAGGTCCCGCTCTCGGAGTTGTATACGACATTGCAGGCGTGGTGCGACGGCACGGCCACCATCGAGACGCGCAGCATGATGCACGCCGAGCTCTTCTGCGGCGGCAAGCCAACCCGCCAGTGGGACGCGCTGAACGATGTCGTGGTCGCCAAGGGGACCATCGCGCGCATGGCCGACTTCGCCGTCGTGATCGACGGCCAGCCCATCGCCACCTTCCGCGCCGATGGCGTCATCCTCTCCACGCCTACCGGCTCCACGGCCTACAACCTCTCGGCGCACGGGCCCATCGTCATGCCCACGGTCAACGCCATGCTGGTCACGCCGATCTGCCCTCACCTGTTGACCATCCGGCCCATCGTGGTTCCGGGCGAGTCGGCCATCAGCGTGCGCGTGGTCGGCGTGCCCAACCAAACCTACCTGACAGTGGATGGCCAGGAGGCCGTGCCCATGCATGTCGGCGACCAGGTACACTGCCGCCGCAGCCAGTTCAGCGTGCGCCTGCTGCGCCTGCAGCCCAACGGACTCTTCAACGTGCTGCGCTCCAAGCTGAAGTGGGGCGAGCGGTAAGAATAGTTGTCAGTTGCCGGCTGTCCGTTGTGAGTAAAGGCGGATAGTTTTTAATTTGACGGGACTCGGGGGGAAGTCACGGGAACTGGTTTGGGAAACATTTTTTGTAAACTATTGAGAAAGCAAACACTCACGACAACATAGGGAATCAAGAACTGAAACGGTTATTACAAAATTGCTATTGAAGAGTGCTTCCATGTCAGTCGAATTCTTGAAGTCCGTGTTTGACGTAGCTGCTGTTGTTCTGTTGTTTTTGACGTTTGCTGCCGGGGCTGGCGTACTTATTACTGGAAACATCATCAATACACGCCAAGAGCAAAAACTTCGCACGTTTGATCATGACCTCACGATAGCCAAATCCGATCTAACCACCCAAATTGGACAAGTTGCTGGTCTCCAACTCGATGCATCAAATGCTAAAGCTGCACAGCAGCAAGTTGAGATTGCGTTAGAACAGCAACGTGAAAGAACTGCCAATGCAGAGGTGGAACTCAGTCGGCTGACCGGCCCTCCACACCTCGTACCAGTTAAACACGGAGTTGCTATCCCCGATCTTTCAGCAGGAAACAAACAGGTCGTACTGCTGTCTGAAGACACGCGCATTATTCTGCCCAAGCTGCCTAAAGAGAAATCCCTCTCATGGACACTTATCCTCACACAGGATGGAGTCGGCCAGCACCAATTCACGTTTTCTCCGCAACTTTCTGGGTTTGGAAACTATGTATTGGATTCGCCACCCCATAGCAGTTGGCTTGTGAATTTGGTTACCGACTCTAGCGGAACTGTAAACGTCGGCTTAGGCGGGACATTTGCTGCCGCCCCCATAGGAACTACGAGCAGCGCCACCCCACTCCACCCCTCCATCAAAAATTAATTCGCGGATTTTCTCAGCAAATCCACGTGTCAAGCACCTAANNCACCTAAACCCCAGAAAATCCACATAACTACCATCGAATCATTCACTTACCCAATAAAAATACTTGGCATCCCAGTTATTCCAAACGCCTATACTTAAAGTAGGGGGAAATCTATGTCCACAGCCGGCAGCGTCCGCTTCGACCCACGCGCCCGCTTGGGTCAGCACAACTCATTTATTCCAAAGATTTTACAAAATAAATCCTGTGCAATCAAGACTTTGACTCGGAAGTCGAGACCTAATCCAGACCAAGTCCAGACTTAACATGCCTTTTTTTGAAGACTTTAGTGCTTTTTCGCACACAAGGAGAACTCGCATGGCGGAAGCAACCGCAACCACCCGGATATTCGCCTTTAATACGTCTAACGCGCTTAGCGCGAGCTTAACCTGCATATTTTGAATACTTTACGCTATACCCACCGGGGGGGGTACCATCCCCGAGCACCAATGGATCAGACTTCGGTAGACGGACGCTGGTACAACCATGGCAAACAAAAAACCTCCAACCAATCCGCAGCGAGTAGCCGCCATCCTTCTCGCCGCTCTCCTCGTCGCACCCGCGCTCGCCGCGCAGGACTTCTCCCACCCCGATAGCGAACCCGCGCCCGAGACCGCGCTCATCCAGCAGGCCAATGACGCGCTGGCCGCCAGCGACTTTCCCGCCGCCCTCAAAATCCTCACCGGCCTCAACACTCAGACCCCCAACAACCCCCAAGTTCTCTACGACCTCGGTCTCACCCTCGAAGCTCTTGGGCCGGAAACGCCGGCTTCAGCCGCCCCAGACTCCAAAGTTCCCACCGCTGAGTTTTACTATCGCCAATCCATCACCGCCAACCCGCTCTTCGCCGCCGCGCACGTCGCGCTCGGCCTGCTGCTGGCCCGCACGGCGCGCCCCATTGAGGCCCGCAGCGAGCTGCTCACCGCGACCCAGCTCCCCGACGCCGAGCCCGCGCTCAAGGCCCGCGCCCTCCGCGCCCTGGCCACGCTCGACCAGCAGGCCACGCCACCCAATCCCACGGCCGCCTCCGCCGAGCTGCTCACCGCCCTCAACCTCACGCCCGAGGCCCCCGAAGACATCGTGCTTGCCGCCGAGATCGCCGAGTCCGCCGCAGACCTGCCCGCTGCCGAGCGCGCCTACCGCCGCTATCTCGCCCTCCCTGGGAACTCCGCAGACTCTGAAGCCATCGCAGCGCTGGCCCACGTCCTGCTGGCCGAGCGCCGCCCCGCCGACGCCGAAGCACTGCTCGCGCCCGCCCTCGCTGCCCACCCATCCGACCCCGCCCTCACTGCGTTGCTCGCTCGCGTCGACCTCAGTTCCGACGACCCCGCCAAAGTCGCCCTCGCCATCCCGTTGCTGGAAAAGCTCCACGCAGCCAATCCTCAGGACGCCAACATCACCCGCCTGCTCGCCCGCGTCTACCTCGATACGGATCACCCCGACCAGGCCGACCCGCTCTACGCTGCGCTGATCTCAGCCCAGTCTCAGGCCGGAAAAAATCCCGACCCCACGCTGCTCGACGACCGCGCCGAGGCGCTGCTCCGCCTGCACCGCCCCGCCGCCGCCGAGACGCTGCTCAAGCAGGCCGTCGCCAACCCCGCCGCCTTCCCCACGCGCGCCGCGCTGGCCGACGCAGCCACGCATCTTGCCTTTGCCGCCGCCGGGATCGACGACCCACGGACCACCTTGCAAGCCCTCGCTCTGCGTGCTACAGTCCTGCCACCCTCGCCCTCGACCCTCTTTCTGGAGGCAATGGCGAACGACACACTGCATCGGAACGCCCGGGCCATCGACCTCTACCGGCAGTTCCTCACGGCGGTCGACATAGACTATCCCGATCAGGCAGCGCAGGCGCGCCAACGGCTCGCCGCGCTTGCTCCAGAGAATAAGCATGCGGCCCCCAAGAGATGACCCATGAGCCTCGCACTTCGATCCATCGCCGCGCTGAGTCTGTTCTTTCTCGTCCTGCCCGCGCGCGCCGCCGCCAATGAATCCATCCCCACTCCCGAGGCCCTCGCCCGGCTGGAGGTGCGCGCCGCCCAGGCCAAGCCGCGAGAGCAGTGCTTCCTCTACACCGAGCTGGTCCACGGCCTCACCCAGCAGGCCACCGCACAGCTCGCCGACGACGACACGGAGCAGGCCGCCGCGACGCTCAAGCAGATCGACCAGGACGCGCACCTCATTCAACGCAGCCTCGCCCGCAACAGCAATCGCCTGAAGGACGCCGAACTGCTGCTGCACGACACCACCTACCGCCTCGGCCAACTCCTGCACCTGGTCAGCGGCTACGACCGCGCCACCGTGCAGAACGCCCTCAAGCAGCTAAACCAACTCAACGACGAGCTGCTCAACCAGGTCTTCACCCACTAACTCACACACGCAGAAAAGGCACCCTCCAAAGGAAGGTGCCTCAACCCGCAAAACTCGCTGCAAGCTAAACGCTGAAAGACGATCCGCAGCCGCAGGTGCTCTTCACCGCGGCGTTATCGAACTTGAACCCGGCTGCCTCCAGCGTCTCCACGTAGTCCACCGTGCAGTTCACCAAGTACATCGCCGAGGTCGCGTCCACGAAGACCTTCAGGCCGTCGAAGGTGAAGACCTTGTCCATCATGCCGCTCTGGTTCTCGAACGACATGGAGTACTGGAAGCCGGAGCATCCGCCGCCGACCACGCCGATCCGCAGTCCGGCCGGGATGGGGTCCTGCGTCGCCATGATCTCGCGCACCTTGGCGATCGCCGCCGGGGTCAGCGTGACCGGGGGCTTCGACTTGGGCGCGCCGGTGACGACCTCCGGGGTTGGGGTAACAGTTGCTGTGGCCATACGCACTCTCCTTTTCGACTTCCGCACCTTCAGTATATGCGACCATTCCGGTCGGTGCAAGCAAACCTGCGCTCTCATTGGATGGGGCGCATCCCCTGCCGGATGCAGCCCGACTCCGCAGTCATGCACAAATTCAGTCTCTCTGGTACTATTGGCACCTCCCGGCGAGGCAAAGAATTCTGGAGAATCGACCTTGCCTGGGAGTATTATGCCGACCAGAGGGCTGTACGCTGGCCGCTGCCGTCAGGCGATTTGGATCCCAGGAAGAGCAAATCATTCTGTTGCTGCGATATTGAGAGAGGGAGGCGCCCCCATGATGAACGCCTTGCCAGTCCTGATCGTCGTTTGGGCCGTCGTTACGGGCCTGTTTCTGGCTTTGCTGGCCTACAACGCTACCATCACGCGCTACGAGGAAAATCAACTCTTTCTGGACGATGCAAGCGCCAGCGCCAACGAACAGCAACAGCAGTCCTCGATCCTCCGCAAAGTCAACAAGGTGCTGCCAATGCTGCGCGTGCTAGGCGGCACCTCTGCCATCCTCACTATCCTCATCATCGCCATCTACACCTGGGACTGCTGGCAGAAGCTCCAATCCTAGTAAATCGCGGGCAACTCCTACGCCTGCACGCCGCCGTATCCTCAGTCCAATCAAGCTCGCACCGGGAATGCAGAAGAGCCAGCCTCGGTGTTGCGAAGCTGGCTCTCTGGTTTTGTTAAGTCGCGGACCTACGCGTTGTAGATACCCGAGGCGACCTTGCCCCCGTGTCCGGTCCAGTTGGTGTGGAAGCATTCGCCGCGCGGCTTGTCCACTCGCTCGTAGGTGTGCGCGCCGAAGAAGTCGCGCTGCGCCTGTAGCAGGTTCGCCGGCAGCCGGGCGGTGCGGTAGCCATCATAGAACGCAAGCGCGGTGGAGAAGGCCGGCGTCGGAACGCCGCTCTCGATGGCATGAACCAGCGCCTTGCGCCAGCTCGCCTGGTACTTGATCAGCGCGCTGGAGAAGAACTCGTCCAGCAACAGGTTGGTGAGGTCCGGGTTCTTGTCGAACGCCGCCTTGATGTTGCTCAGGAAGACGCTACGGATGATGCATCCGCCGCGCCACATCAGCGCGATGCCGCCCAGGTTCAGGTGCCATCCATGTTCCTTCTCCGCCGCGCGCAGCAGCATGTAGCCCTGCGCGTAGCTGATCATCTTGGAGCAGTACAACGCGCATCGCACCTGCTCGATGAACTCCTTCCGCTCGGCGACGGTCTTCGGCTTGCCCGGCCCGGTCAGCACCTTCGACGCCTCCACCCGCTCGTCCTTCAACGCCGACAGGCAGCGCGCGAAGACGCTCTCGCCGATCAGCGTCAGCGGCATTGCCAGATCCAGCGCCGAGATCGCCGTCCACTTGCCCGTGCCTTTCTGTCCGGCTTTGTCCAGGATCTTGTCGATCAGCGGTGAGCCGTCCTCGTCCTTCGTCCCGAAGATGATCGTCGAGATCTCGATCAGGTAGCTGTCCAACTCGCCCTTGTTCCACTCCGCGAAGACCTCGTGAAGCTCGTCCGGCGTCAGTCCCAGCGCGTCCTTCAGCAACTGGTACGCCTCGCCGATTAGCTGAATGTCGCCGTACTCGATGCCGTTGTGCACCATCTTGACGTAGTGGCCCGCGCCGTTCTCGCCCACCCAGTCGCAGCACGGAGTCCCGTCCTCCACCTTGGCCGAGATCGCCTGGAAGATCTCCTTCACATGAGGCCACGCCGCGGGATTGCCTCCCGGCATGATCGACGGGCCACGCCGCGCGCCCTCTTC
>PLOU01000205.1:1670-3664 GCA_003142235.1 Granulicella sp. | reverse complement strand
GTGCCCGCCCCGGTGTTGATGGTCGCCTTGTTGAGCGCGCGGCTGATCTCGCTGGCGCGGTTGGTATAGTCGGCCAGCAGGTCCACGTTGATGTCGAACGAAATCAGGAATGCCTCGTCCTTGGGTGTCAGCACGTCGCGCAGAAACGTCGCGCCAGACTCCTTCTCCAGCGGCAGTACGTGCTCCTGGCTTCCAGACGTGTCCAGCAGAATCCCGATGGTCAGCGGCAGATTTTTCTCCTGCGTGAAGTTCTTGATCGTCTGCGGCGCCTTGTCCTCGGCCACCACGCAGTCGCTCTTGGCCAGGTTGGTGATGAATCCGTCCTTGTCGCGCGCCGAGAAGAACAGGTTCACCAGGTTCACGTTCACGCTGAGCGTCTGCGTGCTGCTGTCCTCCATCGGCGGAGGGGGAGCGTCCGAGGCCGGCGGCGGAGCGTCGGGCGACGGCGCCTCCTGCGCCAGCAGGCTCTGCGCGCGCAATGTCTGGGCACGCATCAGCGGCGCGCGCAGTGTCGCCGGAATCAGTACAAGGGAGAGCAGCGTGGCGGCGAGAACGAAACAGCGCATATCCCATTAGACGACGAATCTGGCCCCGCGGCGGCGTTTTTCCTTCTGCCCCTCCCCGCAGATGCGGGTGCCCCATTCATCGCGGCCTTATCGCGATGAGTGGGATTCAAAGAGACGCCGTCATTCTGCCCTGAGCGAAGTCGAAGGGCAGAATCTCCGCATTTGTCTTGCTTAAGGGCACGGCTTCAGCCGTGCCATAAGTTCCGCGGAATCAATGGGGGCTTCACCCTCCCTCACGCCGTCATTCTGGCGTAGCCAGAATCTCTGTATTTGTCTTGCTTAAGGGCACGGCTTCAGCCGTGCCATAAATAATGCCGCTGCAATGCGGCTTTAGCCCCTGAGGTCCGCTTTTGGGTTTAGCCATGATGTTTTCCGCAGCCGCTTCAGCCGCACTGCGCCGACCCGCAAGATGACGCGATGCGCGCGCCGCTGGTACTCTGATACATGAATGGCACGGGGGTCTTCACGTTGAGCAATCGCGTATTGGCAGGATCGCTGGCGTTGCTGATGTTTGGCGCGCTGGCCGGGCAGTCTGGGAAGACACAGTCGCAGGCTGGGAAGTCCAACGCCGCGCAGCCCGCGCAGCGGGAGCTGGCGCAGCAGGCCATCCCGGACGCTCCAAAACCGCAGACCAAGCTGCCCAACCTNNGCCACTGCCTCCGCGCCATCCGCAAGCGGCCCGCAGCCCACCGAGGACCAGGTCCCCGCCTACCAGCCTCCGCCGGGCGAAGGCGTCAAGGCCATGACCCTCATGGTGCAGGTGAACTACGTCGATCTGCCCTTCACCGTGAAGGACAAGAACCTGTTGGTTCCCGGACTGCAGCAACGCGACGTGCAGGTCTTCGAGAACGGGCTGCGCCAGCACATCTCCTTCTTCACCACCGATTCGTTTCCTCTCTCCGTGGCGCTGATCGTCGACCAGAGCATGACCTACGACAACATGCTCCGCGTGAACGCCTCCCTGGGCGTGCTGCAGGGAGCGTTTACCCGGTTCGACGAGGTTGAGGTCTTCACCTACAACAACGGGCCCAAGCTGGTCACCGACTTCACCGGAGCGCAGAGCGCACGCCTCACCCAGGCCATCGAGATATCCAAGGGCGAGGGGCGCGACCCGCTGTTGGCCGGAGCGTTGAGCGGCCCGCTCTCCCAGACCACCGTCATCAACAACCAGAACTTCGACCCCAACACCGCCTCGCAGCGCGGCCATTCGGGAATCCAGCTCAACCCGCCCAAGGAACTCCATACGCTCAACGACGCCATCCTGGCCGCGGCCGTCACCCTCAGCAAGAAGCCCATCGAGCGCCGCCGCGTCATCTACGTCATCTCCGACGGCAAGGAGTACGGCAGCACGGCAAAGTTCAAGGACGTCCTCACCTATCTCGAGACCAACCGCATCGAGGTCGATGGAACCCTGGTGGGAGACTCCTC
>PLOU01000205.1:0-1615 GCA_003142235.1 Granulicella sp. | reverse complement strand
CCGCTACACCCTGGGCTACTACTCGCATGAGCCGTTCATCGACGGCAAGTACCGCACCCTCGAGGTGCGCGTGATCGGTCATGGAAACAACCTGACCATCCTGACCAAGAAGGGCTACTTCCCTTCGGCGATGGAAGCCCGTCCGCGTCCCGCCGCCGCGCACTAGACGAATTCTCTTGATCGAGGCGCGATGAATCCTCTGCCCGGAGGCAACACTCTGCTTGCGCTGGCCGCCGCCATCCTCTGGGGCAGCAGCGACTTCACCGGCGGCATGGGCGTCAAGCGGGCCGGCGGCAGCCTCGGCGCTGCCCTGCGCGTCGTGCTTCTCAGCCACGCCGCCAGCTTTCTCGTGCTTCTCGCCATCGCCCGCCTGCGCGGAGACGCCGCTCCGCATGGCGCGTTGCTGGCCTGGGGTATCGCCGCCGGAGTCTCCGGCGGCCTCGCGCTCACCGCCTTCTACATCGCTCTCGCGCGCGGCGCCATGGGGGCCTCGGCCGCGGTCAGCGGCCTTCTTGCCGCCGCAATTCCCGCCGCTCTCACGCTGTGGCGGCAGGGCTCGCCCGGCATCTCTCCGCTCCTCGGCTTCGCCATGGCGGCAATCGCAATCTGGCTGATCGCGGCCAGCCCGGCGCAGAAGACAACAGCCGGCAGCGCGCGCCACACCTTGGCCCTGGCGATTCTTGCCGGCTTCGGCTTCGGCTTCTACTTCATTGCCTTGAAGATGGCCAGCCCGGCGGGAGTGATCTGGCCCATGGTATCGGCCAGAATCGGCAGCCTCGCCATCTGCTCGCTGATGCTGCTCACTCTGCGCCTCCGGTCTGCCAACTCTGCCGGCGCGCGCCTCAGCCTCAACCGCGCGGTAGTCGTCTGGGCGCTGGCAACCGCCCTGCTGGACACCTCCGGCAATCTTCTCTTTGTGGCCGCGGCCCGCGCCGGACGGTTGGATGTCGCCGCCGTGCTTGCCTCGCTCTACCCCGCGTCCACCATCCTGCTGGCCGCGCTTGCGCTGGGCGAGTGGCCCACCCGCCGCCAGGCCCTGGGAATGGCCGCCGCCGCGCTCGCCGTCGTCCTCATCGCGCTGTAAGGAAAACAAGTCAGCGAGTCAGCAGGTCAGCTCGTCAACCAAGCGAGGGGAAAAGTCATGGCCCTCCGAAGAGGGCCGTGGATTGACTGGGGTGCGGAGATGGTAGGGGTTGTTAGCGGGCAACTTCCTGGCGCTCGCGCTCGGCCTTCTGCTCCGCCGCCACCCTCGCCTCCGCCGCCACCCTCGCCTCGGCCGCCAGCTTGGCCTCCTGATACGCCTTAGCCTCCAGCTCTTCCCTCTTCTTCTTCTCGTCGTCCGCCACGTCGTTGACGCTGTCGGTAAGGCCCTTCATGCCCTCTTTGAATCCGCGCAGACCTTCGCCCAGCCCTTTGCCCAGCTCCGGCAGCTTCTTGCCGCCGAACAGCAGGATTGCGAGACCGACGATAACAACGATGTGCCAGGGTTGAAACAGGTCGCCCATGGGAACTCTCCTTGCAGGATTGGGCGTACGCTCGACGCCAAACCGCACCTAACATTGTCGCACATCCCGCGCCGGTTCGAGAACGTTCACTCTTGTCCAATACAAGATGA
>PLOU01000163.1 GCA_003142235.1 Granulicella sp. | reverse complement strand
CGTCAAGTAAATATCCCTATCCCGGAATTACCAAGGTTTATCCGAAAAGGCTGCTACCCGCCACTTCGGGCAACACACGATCAACCGCAATGCGTGACGCAATTCTTCGATTCTGCGAGACTCCCAAAGCTCGGGGAAAGATTGTAATCAAGTTATGCCGTCGCTTTGGCGGGCATCCCTTGCAAGACGAATTGAGCCGGATGATGCGCGATGGACTATTACGGGAGGTAGATGGAAAGTTGCATCTTTTGGGAGGTTGTGGTGGGAAGCTGGAACAATCGACAAAATCGTAAGGATCGCGAAGATATATTGCGAAGCCTGGACTGTGCTCTGGAATGTCACCTGGAGGGAAATAGCAAAGGCGAAAAAAATCTGATCGAGAACGCGAGATCGGCCTTGAAGGGCGCCCCCTTTAATGGCGGAGCTGCATGGAAGCGAGTGCGCGAACACTACCGCTATATATTCGCGCGTATCGAGAACCTGTGCGATTGCTTCTATTGCTCGCTATCCGAAGAACAAAAGCGGCAAGCCGATATTACTATGCTGATGAAGCAGCTAGATTTCGCTTCTGAGTACGCAAATGAAAAAACAAATCGCATTGGAGCATTTGCCGAAGTCGTCTTCGGAATGCGCTACAACCTGCCGATCAATCTTACTCCGGGTTTTGATGGAGGGAAGGATTTTAGCGTTTCTTGTACTGCGGTACCCTCAGGCACTCTCACAATCGACGTAAAGGGTACTGGATTTGGGCCTGTTGCCACGAACAAATCCGATAGTAAGGATTGGCCTATGTCCCTAGACAACTTTCCCTACATAAGAAACTGGAATCCAGCAGACGACCATATCTACGTTCTATTGCGGATCATTGGAAAGCACGCATTCTTTCGTGGGTTCGCCTTCGGCAACGATCCATGCCGACAACAGATCCAACGTGATGCAGTAGTGCATATCGTACATATGCCTGGTCCGGACCGGGCCTTGCATGAGTTGGATATGTTGCTCATGCCAGGATGTGTTAGCTAGACGAGGACTTCGGTGGGGTCGGTGGCGGGGGAGTGGAAGACGCGGCGGTAGCGGGCGATCTCTGAGTCGGGGCCGGTGGCCTTGCGGGGATTGTCGCTGAGCTTGACGGCGGAGCGGCCTTCGACGGTCATCAGCTTGCAGACCAGGCTGATGGGGTCGAAGTCGCGCTCGCCGCGCGGATGGCAGCCGCGGAAGTCGTTGGTGAGCAGGGTGCCCCAACCGGCGGAGAAGCGGATGCGGCCGTGGAAATAATTGTGCAGCTTGAGAATCTCCTCGACGTCCAGTCCATCCGAAGCGATGAGGCGCTTGCGGCGCGGGTCGCGGCCGCGCGCTTCGAGCCAGCGGATGTACTCGTCGCCGACGAGGATGGGGTCCTTGGAGTCGACGCGCTGGCCGGTCCAGTCGGCGACCCAGTCGGGCGCGCCATCGAGGAACTGGGTGGTGCCGAAGGTGTCTGGCAGCAGGATAAGCAGCTCGCCGCCGTAGCTCTGTTGCCACAGCTCCAGCACGCGGTACTGCGCGGAGTACAGTGAGGCGTCGTCGTCGGCGAGCGCGGCCATTGCCATGGGAAGCTCGTGCGCGTTGGTGCCCATGGCTTCGAGGTCGTGCTTGTAGGCGAGGAATGTGTTGGAGGAGCCGGCGAGGCTTGGGCCGAGGGTGGCGCGCATGGTCTGGACGACGTACTCCTGCCAGAGGAAGCTGTGGCGGCGGCGGGTGCCGAACTCGGAGATGCTGACTTCGGGCGTGGTGCGCAGGCGCTCGATCTTCTCCCAGAGGCGCGTCTTGGCGCGGGCGTAGAGGACGTCGAGTTCCATCTCGTTGAGGCGAGCGAGCGCGGCGCGGGTGCGGCTCTCGCTGACCAGGGCGAGGGCGTAGACCTCCCATAGAGTGACCTCGGTCCAGAGGCCGGTGAAGCGCAGGGTGAGCTGGCCGTCCTGCTCGGTGACGGTGTAATCGGAAAGACGGAAGTCTGTCTGCAGCCAAGCGAGAAACTCAGGTTCAAAGATGTGGCGGGTGCCGTAGAAGGTGTTGCCGGCGAGCCAGATCAGTTCGGAGCGGCGGAAGCGCAGGCCGCGCAGGTGCTCCATCTGCGCGATGAGGGCGGGCGCGTCGACCTCGCCGGCGAGGCGCACGCGCGCGGTGCGGTTGACGATCTCGCTGGTGACATGGACGGCGGGGAAGTTCTTCCAGATGAACTGGAGCATGAGCAGCTTGTAGAAGTCGGTGTCGAGCAGCGAGCGGACGATGGGATCGAGCTTCCAGTTGTGGTTGTGCGCGCGCTCGGCGAAGTTGACATTCATGCAACTAATTGTCGTCGCTATTTCGCCGGCAAACAACTGCGGCGAAAAATCTCTCAGAGGCCGGCGAAGAGGTCGGTGGATTGCTGCGCGGGCTGGGGGTGGGGCGTGGCGGCGAGGGTGTAGAACTCCTTGCCGGCGCGCTTCTCGAAGTAGGACTGGAAGCGCTCCATCAGCGGGAGCTGCGAGGTGTGGGCGCGGAAGGCCTCGAACTTGCGCTGCTGGACGCGGGTGACATCGAGGGTGACGGTCCAGGGCGCGGGGAGCGGCGCGGCGCGGCCGGGAAAGAAGAAGCTGGAGGTGGCGTAGTAGAGGCGCTGGGCGGTGTGCGTGGGGCCGAGGGCGGGGAAGCGTTTGGCCAGCGCGGCCCACTGGACGGCGGCGGTGGTGAAGAAGGAGACCATGGAGTGGTCTGCGTGGGTGTTGCCGGCGCCGTC
>PLOU01000174.1 GCA_003142235.1 Granulicella sp. | reverse complement strand
AGCGGAATCGTCGTATCGCGCGAAAGCCGCTGCGACGCCAGATCGAAGAGCGTGAACGTCCCCAGCGCCGTCGCCTTGTCCCGCCCACCCAGCGCGTCCGAGCCGGAGACCGTCGCCGTCGCAATGAAGTCATGGACCTCCGGGTCGAGATCGAGCGTCACGCCGGTATAGGCCCGCTCAGGCATCTCCAGATCGAAGACGATCGTTGCGCCACTCGCACCCAGATTCAGCACCCGCGCCGACTCGGTCTCCTCGCTGACCGCCTCGCTCAGCGTAATCGCGTAGGGAACCTCATGCACCGCTGCGCCCGCAGCCGCCGCCTGCGCCGGAAAGATACGCAAGTCCGACAGCGATGGCGCGGCGTGGGGAAAGATCTGCGCGTCCAGCACCGCGCAGGCCTGTCCCGCGCCAGCCGCCACGCGGACCGCGCGCTGGTAGCGCATCGCCCCCGGCTGTGCCACCGGCGGCTCGTTCGCGGCCCCAGCCTGCCACAGTAAAATCGCCAGCAGCGCCGCAGCCCTCATCGCTCTACCCCGGATTCCGCATCGGACTTCCCGCCGGTGCCGTTCGGTCCCTCCGCCCCACGCAGGTTGAGCCAGTCCTTCTGATAGGCAAAGCTGATCGCCATCAGCAGCACGCCCAGCCCGAGCAGACTGACCACGCGATATCCCTCGCTGAGGTTGCGCATGTCGTAGAGGAAGGTCTTGAAGATGGTGAAGACCAGCAGCAGCAGCGCCTGCCAGCGCAGGAACCCGCTGCGCCGCCAGAATCCCACTGCCAGCAGCCCCGCGCCATAGAGCATCAGGTAGCCGGAGATGGCCAGCGCCTGCTGCAAAGCCGCGTCTGGAGTGGTCACAGAGGAGCGCTCCCAGATGGCCTCGATCTCGCGCACGCCAGTCAGCACGGCGATCAGGTTGAACGCAATCGTCGACAGCGCGGCGCAACCCGTCCAGAAAGCCGCCTCCGGCTGCCCGCGCGCAATGCGAATCGAAACTCCAACCACGCCCGCGAAGACCGCCAGCCCGATCAGCGCGGTCGCAAAGTCGGCGGTCTGGAACGGAGGATGGAGGTCGCCCCAGTCCCAGGAGAGAACCAGTTCGCGCAGGGTAAGCAGGGCCGCGGTGAGATCGATCAGGATAAAGCCGACAATGGCGATACTGCCCCAGTCCAGCGTGTGCCGCTGCACAAGGCCGTCGCGCGCGGTATCGGCAGTACGGAGCGCCAGCCACCCGACCGCCGCGAAGACTGCGATGCCGATGAGCGCGGTTCCCATCCCCCAATTCAGCAGTGGCAACTCGATCACATCCGCCAAGTTTTCTATGTGGACGCAGATTCCGCAATATCCCAGGAGGAGCGAAGCGAGGGCCAGCCAGCGCAGCGTGTTCGTTGCATAGCTCTCGTCCGCATCGGCTTGCCCTCCGCGAGGCTCCAGCCGCGCGGCCACCCACAGCAGCGCCAGCCCCTCCACCAGCCAGCTCACCGTGATCCAGTGGCCGCTGGCCTTCAGCGGAATCGCAATCGTCAGCAATACCACCGCCAGCGACAGATGTATCGCGGATGCAGTCCGCGACTGCGGCGCGCGCATCAGGCCCAGATACGCGGCGGCCAGCGCCACCATCATCCAGGCAAGCAGCGCGTGGTGGCCGGAGTCCTCCAGCACGGAGTAGAAGGCAAGCGCCACAGACGCCGCGTTGGCCAGCGGCAGCAGGACCTCCTCCAACAGCGCAGCGCGCCGCAGAGATCTCCCCGCGCTCCCGCGCACCGCGACGCTTGCGAACGCCGCCCCGAAGAGCGCAATAAAGATGGAGGTCGTCGCCAGCTCGCTCGCAGCGTAGAACTCCGCATACCACGCAATGAAGAACGCGACCGTCAGCGGGAACGTCCCAAACAGCAGGCGCGGCCACGACTTTAATCGCACCAGCGCAATCGTAGCTACATCGATGGCCAGCAGGTAGGTAAACAGAAAGATCTCGTGGTTGCCGCCGGTGGAGACCAGCATCGGCGTGGCGAATCCTCCAGCCAGCGCATAGGCCGCCAGCAGCTCGGCGTCCTGCGCCCACGCCATATACGCGTTCCACGCAGTCACCAGAATCATCAGCCCCATCGCCACCGACGCAGGAATCAGGCCGTAGAGCTGAAACGCAGCCCACAGCGAAAGATAGAGAACACCGCTGCCCACCGCCTTCAGCGAGTAGGAGAACGCAGCAAAGCCCTTGCGCCGGAAGCGCTCCGACCACAGTACCAGCCCCGCGCCGGCCAGCAGTCCCGCTATCACGCGCCCCGCCGGGCTGGGTACGATCCACTGGCGGTCGACCGCCAGCTTCAAAAAGCAGGCCGTCCCGATCAGCAGCAGCACGATTGCAATGCGGTTGAATATCTGCGATCCCAGGCGGCTCTCCAACGACTCGCGCGACTCGGGAACGTACGTCGTTGGCGCGTGGGACGAGGCCTCCCCCCACACCTCGGAGACCAGCCGCTGCGCACCGCTCGCAGTCTCCGTAACCGGCATCGGCGGCGGAGGCGGAGGAGGCGCACTCCGCTCAGCAGGGGCTGCTCTCCACGCGTCGCTCGTATCAACCGGCCCGGCGGCAATCTTGCGCTGTAGCGCGGCTATCTCAAGCTCCAGCCGTGCAATCCGCTCTTCAAGCGCCGCAAGCTGTGGCCTGCGTTCGTTCCCCTCGTCGCCGCTCCAATGCTCAGGACCGCCCTGCTCTGCCATGGCAACTACTCTAATGCCTCAACCCCCGCAGGGCCACGAAAATCCATTCGCGCCAGTGGCGCTCGGCTGCTTTGCCTGATACTCTACTCGGCAACCATGACGCAGCAATCCAGGCCGATGCGTGTGCTGGTCATCGACGACGACCCCATGAGCCGCGACCTGCTCCGCGTGTTGCTCCAGGCCGAAGGCTACGAGGTCGAGTGCGCGGACTCCGGCGAGGACGCAATCACCTGGATTCACCACACTGCCACCGCGCCCGGCCTGGTGCTCGCCGACGTGCAGATGCCGGGCCTCGCCGGCTCCCGGCTGGCCGGCGAACTCCGCAGCTTCTGCCCCCCGGAGACCCTCCTGCTGCTGATGAGCGGAAGCCGCCCGCCCGACCAGATTCTCGCGCGCTTCGACGGATTTCTGCTGAAGCCCTTCACAATGAAGGATGTCACAGCCATGCTGGCGGCGCGAAATCCTTCCTCCAGCGCGAAAAAAACTCTGGTCAGACGAGAGCAATGGACCGTCGTCCGCGGCCCCGCCAGCCGTCCCCCCTCCAACTCCAGATTGGTCTCGATCGCCGCCTCTTCTGAGCCGCAGACCGCATCGAAAAAAGACGCGCGCAGCCAACGGCAAGAGGTTCAGACCGCAGAGACTGTCCCCGGCGACAAATCCAGCGGCATGCCGGTGTTGAACGAGACAATCTATCGGCAGCTTGCAGCTTCCATGCCCACGCCGCAGCTCCACCAGATGTACGCGATGTGTGTCAATGATGCACGCGCGCGCATCACCTCGATGCACCAGTTGGCGGCCTCGCGCGATGGAGCAGCCTTCGTGCGCCAGGCCCACGCCATCAAGGGCGGATGCGGAATGCTGGGCGCAACCGAGCTGCACCAGATGGCCGCGGAGCTGGAGGCGCGCGGCCTGGAGGCTGCCGGAGCGGAGGTTAACTCTCTTGATGAGCTGTCCGCCGCGTGCGACCGGCTTGAGCGTATCCTTGGGTCACGCGTCTGAGCAAGCATTCCCCAGTTGAGTTGTTCGAGGTGCCGTCAATGACTGCAAAAGCCGCAAAGAGTCGGCAATCCGCAAGAAACACTTCCCCGGCAGCCCCTGCCCTGCCCACCATCCGCATCGTCGTTGCCGACGATCATCCCGTGGTCCGCTTCGGCGTCCGCAACATGCTGATGAACGAGCCGGGATTCGAGGTGGTCGGCGAGGCGGAGGACGGCGACGACGCCATCACCCAGACCATCGAACTGGAGCCGGACATTCTGCTGCTCGACCTGCTGATGCCGCGGCTTCCCGGCCTCGAAGCCATGCGCGCCATCATGACCAAGTCGCCGCGCGTAAAAATTGTCCTTCTCACCAGCACCATCTCGCAGCAGCAGATCATCGAGGCGCTACAGATCGGCGCGCGCGGAATCATCCTCAAGGACTCCGTCGCCGGAGACCTCACGGAGGCCTTGCGCGCGGTCCTCGGCGGCGACTACTGGATCGGAGGCGAGCGCGTCGCAAACCTCCTGAAGGCCCTGCAGGGGCTGCAGGCGCAGGCCGCCGCCGTGCCCGAACACAAGACCTACGGCCTCACCCCACGCGAACTCGAGGTCGTCTCCTGCATCGTCGAGGGATGCAGCAACCGCGACATCGCCAAGCAGTTCTCCATCAGCGAGGAGACCGTGAAGCGCCACCTCTCCAACGTCTTCGACAAGACCGGCGTCTCCACCCGCCTCGANNCCATATCTCGATTCTGAGATGTGGGTGGTTTGCGCTCGCGCAACCTGAGCTTCAGTAGAATCGAATCATGGGCCAAGAAGCCGAAACCAGTCTCAGCGAAATCTCTGCGCAGGACGAAACCATCCGCGACCTGCTCGTCATCGGCTCCGGCCCCGCCGGAATGGCCTGCGCCATCGAGGCNNTGGTCGACAAGGGCTGTCTCTGCAACTCGCTCTTCCACTACCCCGCGCACATGACCTTCTTCACCACGCCGGAGCTGCTGGAGATCGGCGACATCCCCTTCTCCACCGCCAACCAGAAGCCCTGCCGCGCGGAGGCGCTCGAATACTACCGCAAGGTCGCCGAGCACTACGCGCTCAATCTGTGCCTCTACGAGTCGGTCGAGCGCGTCACTGGCGCCGACGGCGATTTTGCCGTCCATACTTCAGATCGCTTCGCTCGCCCGCTCACTCACCGCGCGCGCAAGCTCGTCCTCGCCACCGGCTACTACGACTTGCCCAACCTGCTCGGCATCCCCGGCGAGGAACTCAGCAAGGTGCAGCACTACTACGACGATCCGCACCCCTTCTTCGGCCTCGATGTCGTCGTCATCGGCGGCAAGAACTCCGCTGCCATCGCCGCCCTCGAACTATGGCGCCACGGAGCGCGCGTCACCCTGGTGCATCGCAACGCCGAGATGCACAAGCATGTGAAGTACTGGATTCTTCCCGACATCAACAACCGCATCAAGGATGGCGCGATCACTGCCTACTTCACCAGCAACGTCACCCGCATCACCGAGGACGACGTCACCATCGCCACGCCCCTCGGCAACCGCACCACCCCCAACCAATTCGTCTTCGCGCTGACCGGCTACCACCCCGACTTCAGCTTCCTGGAAAAGCTCGGCATCCGCTTCGACGAGGCCAACGACCGCTGCCC
>PLOU01000056.1:11328-11849 GCA_003142235.1 Granulicella sp. | reverse complement strand
GCGATGGAGGCGCCGTCGAGCAGGGACTTTGGAGCGGTGCAGGCGGAGAAGGCGAAGGTCTTCGAGGCGATGCTGCCGCTGAAGCCGGAGGACCTGGTGCGCGGGCAGTACGCGGGCTATCGCAAGGAGGCTGACGTTGCGCGCGACTCGGACGTGGAGACGTTCTGCGCGCTGCGGCTGTTTATCGATTCGTGGCGATGGGCGGGCGTGCCGTGGTTTCTGCGCTCCGGCAAGTGCATGGCGACGACGGCGACGGAGATTCTGGTGGAGCTGAAGCCAGCGCCGCAGCGGCTGTTCGCGGACTCGAAGCCGAAGCATGGGCGGGCGAATTATCTGCGCTTCCGGCTGTCGCCGGATGCGGCGATCGCGCTGGCGACGCGGGTAAAGACTCCGGGGAAGGAGTTCGTGGGAGAGCAGCGGGAGCTGTTCCTGTGCGAGGAGTTGGCTGGGCAGGAGATGCCCTACGAGCGTCTGCTGGGCGACGCCATGCGCGGCAATGGGGCGCTGTTCACGCGCCAGGA
>PLOU01000056.1:0-11318 GCA_003142235.1 Granulicella sp. | reverse complement strand
CCGGGGGCGGAGGAGTGCGGATGTTGAGCGCGATTCAGTGAGGGAAGTGGCGCGCTAACCGGCTGCCACCAGGCGGCCGGCGCGGCTGACGATGGAGAGGCGCTCGCTGCTGAGGATGCTCTTGGCCTGCGACTTGGCGTGGTTGGCCCAAGGGCCGACCGGGTCGAGGCGGACGTAGGTGAGCCAGTGGCGCAGAGAGCGGCGGCGATGGCCCTGGCGCTCGTAGGCGAGGGCAAGGTTGTAGTGCGCATCGGCGTACTGCGGGACGAGCGCGATGGCGCGCTGGTAGGCGGCGATGGCGTCGTTGAGGCGCTTCATCTCGTCGAGGACATTGCCGAGATCGAAGAAGGCGAGGGCGTACTCGGGGTCGGCCTCGGTAGCGCGGCGGTAGAACTGCTCGGCGAGAGTGAACTCGCGCTGGTTGTAGTGGATGGTGCCGAGGTTGATGGCCGCGGCGGCGTAGCCCGGCCGCATGGTGAGGATCTGGCGATAGAGCTCCGCGGCTTTTGAAATGGTGGCGGGCGTCTCCTCCAGACGCACCGCGCGCTGGAAGAGTTCCTGCACATCAGGCTCGGGGCCGGTCGCGTGAGTAGAAGAGCCTACGATGCTGAGCTGGCGTTTGGTTCCGGCCTCGAAGTCGAAGGCGAGCTGGCGCGTGACGGGATCGACCAGCGCGCCGTTGTGGCGGAAGCTGAGATGCGCGCCGTGGCCGACTGCTGAGGCTTCGGTGAACGGGTTGCCCATGCCCGCAGCCCTGCGCATGGCCTCGACCGACTCGCGAATGCTCTTGGCGGAGATGCGCGTGGCGCGCAGCGCGCGCAGGGTGCGCAACTGGGCCAAGTCTTCAAAGGAGTATTGTTCGTTGGCGGGAATCAGTCCCGCGTGCTCCCACGCGGTCAACTGGCGNNCCATGCATCTGTTGCGAGTATGCAAGCTGCGCGCGCGACCCGCAAGGGCGTTCACCCTCACTTCATCAAATACTCGTGGATATCGTGTACCAAACGTGGTTCCACTTGTAATGAGCTGTGGATATCGATGGCGATGCTAAGAGAACAAGCAGCGGCAAGTACGAAATAGAGAGATTCTGGCTGCGCCAGAATGACGACTTCAGAATGCTGCGCCAGAATGACGGTTCTCAATGGTTACCCGCTGAGAATGACAACTTCGGGGGGGGGGCGACATTTGCTGACAACTCACTATTGACAGATTATGGTTGGCAGCGCAAACTGGTTTGCTTAGATGGAAAGAGGCCCGGGGATGCAGGAGCATGAAGAGGTAACCAAGATGGATCAAGTCGAAAGTATGATGGAACGGCCAAAGCTCTACTACAACATTGATGGCATGGGCGAGCTTGGCCTCGGACTCATGTTCGTTGGGTTTGGGGTGCTCCAGTGGCTGCAAAGTAACATGCCCGACGATTCCATCTGGAACGCGATGTATGTGATGTTCCTCTGGGTTGGAGTGTTACTTGCAACGATCCACTTCGGGACCCGGGCGATCAAAAGGCACATTACTTATCCTCGCACCGGATTTGTCGAGTTTCCAAAACGCGATTACGCAAGGGTTCGGCTTGGTGGGAGAATTGGGGGCCTCGTGGGTGGGATTATCGGAGCGAGTATCGCACTGACCGCGCAGTTGCGCTGGGGGAGCGTTGGCCCTCACTGGGTTTTGACGACGCTGATCGCGCTCGTCGGTCTTGTCTTTGCGGCGTGCTACGCCTATGGATTCGCAAGGTCGGTTCGCTGGAAGTGGGCTGTAGCAGGCGCAATGACGATCTGCTCGGTAGTGATTGCCCTGCTTCCGGCGAATATGGTTGGAGCAGTGGCGGGGAGTGAGTCAGCTGACAGTCTCTTTTCAGCCAAGACTGCCGGGGCATGGCTGCTTACCCTGATGATATATGGGGTGTTGCTGTTGATCTCCGGTGGCATCAGCTTCGTGCTCTACCTGCGGCATACGCAACCTGCGGCGGAGACGGAAGAATGAACCTGAAGACACGCAGGATTTCGGAGATTGACCGCGTGATTCATGAGCCGGGGAGGCTGATGATTGTGGCGCTGCTCTCTGCCGTCGAGCAGGCTGACTTTCTCTATCTGCAGCACGAGACGGAGATGAACAAGGGAACGCTGTCGAGCCATCTCTCGCGGCTGGAGGAGGCTGGATACGTTGAGGTGACGAAGACCTATCGCGGCAAGATTCCGCAGACGCTGCTGAGTCTGACTGCGCAGGGGCGGCTGGCGTTTGCGCAGTACCGGCGAAGACTGAAAGAGGCGCTGTAAGTGACGCTTAAGCTGTCTTACGATGCGGATTCAGGTGGGGCCTTGTAGAACTCGCTGCGTTTTCGGCTGTAGCAAATGTAGATGACGAGGCCGATGGCGAGCCAGATGAAGAAGCGGAGCCAGGTTTTGGCGGGCAGGCCGGCCATCAGAAGAACGCAGAAGAGGACGCTGAGGATGGGAATGATGGGGCCGAAGGGGACGCGGAAGCCGCGGTGGCGCGTGGGGTCCTTGTAGCGCAGCACGATGACGCCGGCGGAGACAAGGACGAAGGCGAAGAGCGTGCCGATGTTCGACATCTCGGCGAAGGTTCCCACGTCGAAGAGGCCGGAGGGGATGGCGACCAGGAAGCCGGCGACCACGGTGGCGAAGGCGGGCGTGCGGTAGCGGGGATGGACGCGGCTGAAGACATCGGGCAGCAGGCGGTCGCGCGACATGGAGAACCAGACGCGCGCCTGGCCGAGTTGAAAGACCAGGATCGATGAGACCATTCCGACCAGCGCGCCGAGCAGCACGGCGAGGCGGACGAAGTGCAGGCGATGTCCGCCGGGAAGCAGCGAGACGCGCCGCAGGGCGTTGACGACAGGTGCGGCGTCTCCGGCGACCGAGCGCCAGGGTACGATTCCGGTAAGCACCACGGCGACGCCGACGTAGAGGATGGTGCAGACGATGAGCGTGGCGAGGATGCCGATGGGCACGTCGCGGCGCGGGTTGCGGCACTCTTCGCTTGCCGTCGAGACCGAGTCGAATCCGATGTAGGTGAAGAAGATGATGGAGCCGCCGGCCAGCACGCCGGTCCACCCGTTGGGCGAGTAGGGGTGGTAGTTGGAGGGATGGATAAAGCTGGCGCCGAAGCCGACGAACAGCAGAATGGCGGCGATCTTAATCAGCACCATGATGTTGTTGGTGCGGGCCGATTCGCGGATGCCGCGGACGAGAATGACGGTGAGCAGAAGGACCACGAGGAAGGCGGGAATGTCGAAGCCGGCGTGCCATCCGGGGGCGTAGATGGTGTTGCCGGCGAGGTCCTGCAGGCCGAGCGGGAGATACGCGGGCGAGAGCCACTTGGGCGAGAGATGCAGACCGAGCCAGTCGAGCAGATCGACGATGTGCGCGGCGAANNGCGATGAGCTCGCCCATGGTGGCGTAGGTGTAGGTGTAGGCGGAGCCGGCGATGGGGATCATGCTGGCCAGCTCCGCGTAGCAGAGGCCGGTGAGCGCGCATACGATGGCGACAAGGATGAGCGAGATCGCGATGGCTGGGCCCGCTCCGGGGCGCCCCGCGACGGCCCCGTTGGTGTGGTGCAGCAGGCCGAGGATGAGGTCGACGACGGGCGAGTCGGCCCATTTGGCCAGCGCGGCGGGATTGCCGCCGATGGCGACGCCGATGACAGTGAAGATGCCCGAGCCGATGACTGCGCCGATGCCGAGGGCAGTGAGCGAGACCGGGCCGAGAGATTTGCGGAGGGCGCGATCGGGCCGCTCCGAATCGGCGATCAGCTTGTCGATGGACTTGGTGGCGAAGATTTGCCTGGGCAGCGTCGAACTCCTGCAATCGAGTGCAGCCAGCGAAGCAGATGCATTCGGAGATGATGCGGCGATGCTATCGATCTGTGTCTAAGATCGTGATGGCGATTCCCATCCATTCCGCAACGAACGCGGAATGGATGGGGCACCCGACGTTGTGTGGCGCTAGCGCTTGGTCTTGCCGCGGGCGGCCTTCTTGACCTTGGCCTTGTTCTCGCCGCGCGCTCCGGTGCGCTTGCCTTTGGGCGGGGCGGCCTTGCGCGACGCGCGCTTGACCTTCTTGCGCTCGATCTTGTCTGTGATGCTTTTGGTGTCTGCCATGAGTGGTCTGTGCTTTCCTGAAGATAGGTTAGAGGCGACGTTCTCCAGACGATGTGGCTAGAGAGCTTCGAGCTGGGCGAACTTCTCCATCAGCTTTTTTACGCCGTGCTGTTGAAATTGTACTGTAATCTTCGCGTCGTCCCCATCGCCTTCGCGGCGAAAGACGGTTCCTATGCCGTACTTGGGGTGGCGAACGCGCGAGCCCTGACGCAGGCCGGTCTTGCCGGTGGGGGCGGGGGTGTCAAGCTTGGGGCGTGTGAAGCTCTGTCCACTGGGAACCTTTTGTCCGCGCGTGGCGAAGAAGCTGGCGATGTTGTCGATGGAGTTTCCGGTGGAGGCGGGCCGCGCGATGGGACGCGAGCCGGGGGCGATGCGCGTGGTGGAGAATTTAACGGCACCGGCGCGGGGGTTTGCGGCCGACTGGTCTTCGTCCTCGTAGCTGTAGTGGCGTTCGCCGTCGACGGGGGAATCGTTGGCGCGGCCGAAACGGGTGCGTTGCGGGTAGGGCGTCGAGTAGGCTGAGCCGGAGAACTGCGGACGGACGGTGGGGCTGCCGAGGTCTTCGATGAGGCGCGCAGGCACCTCTTCGAGGAAGCGCGAGGGAATGCTGGCGTCGGGCATCTCCGAGCCGTAGCGGCGGCGATAGCGGGCGCGGGTGAGGACGAGCGTGTCCATGGCGCGGGTCATGCCGACATAGCAGAGGCGGCGCTCCTCTTCGAGGCCGGTGGGGTCGAGCAGCGAGCGCGAGTTGGGAAAGAGGCCTTCTTCCAACCCAGCGAGAAACACAATGGGAAATTCAAGGCCCTTGGCGGCGTGCAGGGTCATCAGCGTGACGCGCGCCCCGGAGCTGTATGAATCGGTGTCGGAGACCAGGGCGGCGTGGTCGAGGAAGTCGGAGAGCGTTTCGCCACGCTCTTCGGCGTCCTGCGCGGCGTTGGCGAGTTCGCGGAGGTTCTCGATGCGCGAGAAGGACTCGGGCGTGGCTTCGTCTTCCAGCGCGCGGATGTAGCCGCTGCGGTCGTTGAGGAACTTGATTAGTTCGGGGAGGGTTGCGGCGTCCCCGGGGGCGCGGAATCCTGCGCGGACGGCGACCGGGGCTTCGCCGTGGCTGTCCGTGCGGTTGGTGTCGAGAACGGAGTTGAAGCCGACTTCCAGCACGGCTTCTTCATTTGTAGCGGCTTCGGTTGCAAATTCTTCCGGGTTGAAGTCGGTGGCTGTGCCGGAGGTAGAAAATGCGGGGGTCCCTCCACTCCGCTGCGCTCCGGTCGGGATGACGGAAGTTTGGGACACTCCGGTCGGGATGACGGCTTCGGATAAATCATCATTTGCTGCATCCTCTGGGGCGAGGTCGGCGGCGAGTTTGCCGGCGAAGCCAGAGCCGAGCATTGCGCGGGCGTCTTCGATGAGGAGGCGGAATTTGGCCAGTGCGGCCAGCGCGCGCGCGGGCAGAAGCTGGTCTTTGGCGGCGCGAGCGATGGCGTCCCACGAGCTGATTCCGGTGGTGAGCGCGATGCGCTCGATGACCTCCATCGTGGTTTTGCCGATGCCGCGCGGGGGCGAGTTGACGACACGGCCGAGTGCGATGGAGTCGTGCGGGTTGAGGACGAGCTTGAGGTAGCTGAGGATGTCCTTGACCTCGGCGCGGTCGTAAAAGGAGAAGCCGCCGACCATGCGGTACTGGATCTGGTAGCGGCGCAGGGCCTCTTCGAAGAGGCGCGACTGCGCGTTGGTGCGGTAGAGGACGGCGCAGCGGGGCGCGTTTTCGCTGGGGCTGGAGTCGGCGGCGCGAAGGACCTGCTGGATGCGGTCGGCGATAAACAGCGCCTCGTTCTCGCCGTCGGGGGCCTCATAGAAGCCGATCAGCGAGCCGCCCTCGCGCGTGGTGAAGAGCGTCTTGCCCTTGCGCAGGGTGTTGTTGGCGACCACCGCGGACGCGCCTTCGAGGATGATCTCAGTGGAGCGGTAGTTTTGTTCGAGGCGGATGGTGCGGACGTCGGGGAAGTCCTTCTCGAACTCCAGAATGTTGCGTATGTCCGCGCCGCGCCAACTGTAGATGGACTGGTCCTCGTCGCCGACGACGCAGACGTTGCGCGCGGGCCCGGCCAGCAGCTTCATCAGCTCGTACTGCGGGCGGTTGGTGTCCTGATATTCGTCGATGAGCAGGTACTTGTAGCGGCGGTTGTATCGCTCACGGACCTCGGGGACGGCCTTGAGCAGGCGCACGGCCTCCAGCAGCAGATCGTCGAAGTCGAGCGCGTTGGCCTTGAGAAGCTCTTTGCGATAGATCTCGAAGATGTGCGCGATCTTTTCTTCCAGGGGATTGGTGGAAGCAAGAAAATATTCCTGCGGGTCAATCATGTGGCTCTTTGCCCAGGAGATTTTGCCGAGGGCGACGGATGGTTTGAGCTGCTTGTCGTCGTGGCCGAGGCGCTTGAGCGCGGCCTTGACGACGGCCAACTGGTCACTCTCGTCGTAGATGGCGAAGGTGCGGGTGAGGCCCGTGCCCGCGCCGCCGCTGGCCGACGGGATGCGCAGGGCCTCGATGTCGCGGCGCAGGATGCGCACGCAGAAGCTGTGGAAGGTGGAGAGCAGCGGTTTGGCCAGCGAGCTTGAGCCCAGCAGCCGGTCGACGCGCTCGGACATCTCCGTGGCGGCCTTGTTGGTGAAGGTGACGGCCAGGATGGAGTCGGGGCTGACGCCGCGCTCCTCGATGAGGTAGGCGATGCGATGGGTGATGACGCGCGTCTTGCCGGAGCCCGCGCCGGCCAGCAGAAGGACGGGGCCGTCGACGGCCTGGATGCCTTCCTGCTGCCGCGGGTTCATGTGGTCGAGAAGGCGGGACACTGGCGAGACTCCAATGTCCATGTTAATTGCGAAGGCGGCGGATAGCGAATTGCGCAGTGCGTAAGTGATTGTGGATTTTGTGAATCCGGCGCGGAGCGCGATGCATCGAAAGAGCGCTGCGAGTTTTCCATGAACCAGGGCAGGGACTCCCGTCGCCAACTTCAACTACGAGGTCATTACTATGCTGCAGATTAATCGCACATTTGCTGGTTCGCTCGCTGTTCTTCTTATTGCCGGCGCTATGGCTCCGGCAACCGCCAACGCATGGACGCTTGGCAGGCTGCTGCATCTGCATCCAAGCGCGGCCAAGAGCCAGGACACGCGCATCAGCGTCCAGGTCTTCAACAAAGGCGTTGGATTACAGGATTTGAAGGTGGATGGGCACATCTACACCGTACTGTCGCACGAAGCGCTGACGATCAAAGCACCAGCGGGGACCGCAGTCTTTGCCGCGAGCCCAGGCTACCGACATCGAAAGGGAGATCTGCTGTTTGCGGTCACGCCAGAGATGAAGGACGCGAAGATTTCCATCTACTGAACCTGTGGCGCTCGGGGTGGGATAATCATAGAGATGCCACCCCCGAGCGCTGTCTCTTCAACCGTTGTTTCTCCGATTAAAAATGTTGCTGTTTTTTGCGCGTCGGCCGATGGGGCCGATGCGGTGTTCCGCGCGGTCGCCGAAGAACTTGGGCGCAAGCTGGCCGAGCGCAAGATTGGCGTGGTGTATGGCGGGGGCAGGGTGGGGCTGATGCATGCGGTCGCCGAGGGCGCGCTGGCAGCGGGCGGGCGCGTGGTGGGCGTGATTCCCACCGTGCTGGTGGAGCAGGAAGTGGCGCACGGCGGGCTGACCGAGCTGCATGTCACCGACACCATGCACACGCGCAAGGCCATGATCGGCGCGCGGTCGGATGCGTTCATCGCGCTGCCCGGCGGATATGGGACCTTCGAGGAGATGTTCGAGGCGCTGGCGTGGCAGACGTTGAAGCTGCACGCCAAGCCGGTGCTGGTGCTCAACACGAATGGTTTTTACGATACGCTGCTGGCGTTTCTGGACGAGTGCGTGGAGCAGGGGATGCTGACCCAGGAGAAGCGGGAGATTGTGCTGGTGGCGCGCACGGTGGATGAGGCGCTGGGAATGCTGGGGATTGCCTAGGGAAGGTCTGCACAAGTCTTCGAGATTCCCTCAGCGGCTAAATACTACAGTTGTATTTTCTTTGAGTCTTTGAAAAACGACAAGAGCCCGGGCCTGAAGGCCCCGCAAATACACACTCTTTCCGGGGGCTGAAGCCCCCGGCTCCCTCCGGAATTTCGATCTACAACTGTAGTATAAAGCCGCATTGGAAATTGAGCGCAACCGGCGGGACTAAAGTCCCGCCCTTTCAAAACGAGGATTTATTCAGAGATTCCTAGCAGCAACGGTGTCTCAGGAGCTAGCTGCGCGGGGGATGGCAGAGGGGGCACTGGCAGACGCTGCGCAGGTAGGTCCAGGAGTAGATGCCGGACTGGTGGCCGTCGTTCCACTTGAAGCTGAGGGCGTAGCGGCCGACGGGCGTGACCTCGTCGGGGCGCGGCGGCGCCTGGTAGAGGGCGAGCGGGTCCTGCGGCTTCGGTTTGGGATAGCCCGCTGCGCGGCCCGTGGTCTCGCGCTCGGCGTTGCATGTGGCGCAGGGGCAGGCGTCGCGCAGCCAGCGGAAGTCCCAGGAACTCTGGTGGCCGTCGCGCCAGTCGATCTCGACGCCCGCGCCTTCGCTCTTTTTGACGCGCACCTTGAGCGGCGTGACTGCGTCTGCGGGGAGGCCATCGCCCTGGTGGGCGGCGGCCTGCGCGGAGTCGCGCAATACTTCTTCGGCGCTGATGAAGCGGATTCCTTCGTGGCTCATGGGTGGAGTTCCCCGGTTGGGTGACGGTCGAACCGCAGCTTGAGAAAGACGACGCTCATGGAGAGAAACAGGTTGGCGGCGTTGCAGGCGATGATGGGCCTGGACCCGGTGTAGAGGCCGTAGAGAAGCCAGAAGAAGACGCCGAGGGCGAACATCAGGAAGGTTGGGAGCGAGATGTCGCGGGCCGAACGCAGGCGCAGGACGCGCACCAGTTGCGGGACGTAGGCGGCGGTGGTCAGGAGGGCGGCGGCGTAGCCCAGGTCGTCGATGCGCGCGCTGGTGAGGTGCATTGCAGCGGATTGCAGGATGAGGCTCATGGCTGACTCCAAACGAAACTTATGCGATTGCAAACGAAACTTAGGAAGGTCTCCAGAAGAAGTATGCGGCCATGGTGCAGCCGATAATGACGACGATGGCGCGCAGGACTTCGGTGTTCATGCGGCGGGCGTACTGCGCTCCGGTGTATCCTCCGATGGCGGCGGCGACCATGGAGACCAGGCAGTAGTGCCAGACGATGGCGCCGCCGCAGATGAAGGTGACGACGGCGCAGAAGTTGGCCAGGCAGGCGCCCAGGACCTTCAGGGAATTGACGGCGTTCATCTCCTCCACGCCGAAGAGAGAGAGTACGCTCATGGCGAGGAAGCCCGCGCCGGCGCCGAAGTATCCGATGTAGAAGTTGACCAGGAGGAGCGCAAGGAATAGCGGAACCATGGCCGGAGTGCGCGCGGCGTGCGGAGTGTCGGAGCGGCGGCGCAGCCAGCGCGAGACCGGGCCGCTGATCCAGAAAATCAGCGACGCGGCGAGCAGCATCCACGGGACTATATGCATGAATGTGCGCGGGCGCGTGTTCAGCAGGACGACGGCGCCGCTGACGCCGCCGAGGATGGAGGCGGAGACGACGACAGCGAGCAGGTCGCGGCGGAGATCGGTGCGCAAGGCCCAGATGGAGGTGAGCTGGCCCGGCCAGAGAGCGACGGTGTTGGTGGCGTTGGCCTGGATGGGCGGGACGCCGATGGCGATCATCGCGGGAAACGAGATGAAGGAGCCACCGGCGGCCATCGCGTTCATCGCACCGGCGATCAACGAGGCCGCGACCAGCCAGAGGTAGGGAAGATGCGCGCTGAGGCTGGGAACCATCTTCTCTTCATTGTAGAGGGTCGGCGAGAGAGCGGTCAGCGAGTCCGCGAGTCAGCGGCGGACGGAAGCTCGGGTGTGGCGGCGATGAGCTGGCGGGTGTACGGGTTGCGCGGGGCGTCGCAGACCTGCGTGCAGTCGCCCAGCTCCACCAGGCGGCCGCGCTGCATCACGGCGACACGGTCGCATAGATAGCGGACGAGCGGCATGGAGTGCGAGATGAAGAGATAGGTGAGGCCCAGGGTGCGTTGCAGATCGCGCAGCAGGTTGATGACCTGCGCGCCGACCGAGACGTCGAGCGAGCTGACCGGCTCGTCGAGGACGAGAAGGCGCGGGCGCAGGGCGAGGGCGCGCGCGATGTTGATGCGCTGGCGCTGGCCGCCGCTAAACTCGTGAGGATAGCGCGAGAGGGCGGAGTCGTCGAGGCCGACCGAGCGCAGCAGTTCGCGGAGGCGTTCGGACAGGCCTTCCGCATGAGGTTCGCGGTGGATTCTGAATGGTTCGGCGAGGATCTGGCTGACTGTCATGCGCGGGTTGAGCGCGGCGTAGGGGTCCTGGAAGACGATCTGCATGCGGCGGCGCAGCGCGCGCATGGCGGCGGATGAGGCGGGCGGGAGGGGCTGGCCCTCGAAGAGGACAACGCCCGCGGTGGGTTCGATCAGACGCAGCAGGATGCGGGCGACGGTGGTCTTGCCGCAGCCGGATTCGCCCACCAGGCCGAGTGTCTCGCCCGGCTGAATGGCGAACGACACGTCGTCGGCGACGCGGGTGACGCCGTTGTGGCGCGCGTATTCCTTGATGAGGCCGCGGGCCTCGATGAGCGGGAGCGGAGCTGCGCCGGCTAGAGGCGCGGAGTCGCCGATACGTTCGTGCATAGGCGAAATGGTAGCATTCATACGGGTCTGAATTGTGCGTTTGTGAACTCACGCAAACGAATCGTTCCACTTATTGGTTCGGACGATTGGTTCAAACTTATCATTCAGGAGTTTTCTGCCATGCCGGATGCAATCAGCCTTGCGGGAAAGACGGTACTAATCACCGGGGCCAGCTCGGGGATCGGGTGGGCGGCGGCGCTTGCGTTCGCGGCCAAGGGCGCGAACCTGGTGTTGACGGCGCGGCGCGAAGAGCGGCTGCGCGAGTTATGCGACACGATACGGGCGTCCGGCGGCAAGGCTGTGTTTATCGCGGGCGACGCAAGCGACGAGGCGACGGCCGATGACTGCGTGGCGCTGGCGGTGAGCGAGTTCGGCCGCCTGGACATCCTGATCAACAACGCCGGGGCGGGGAACTACAAGAACCTGGTGGACACCAGCGTCGAGGAGTACGACGCGCTGATGGA
>PLOU01000034.1:5063-9927 GCA_003142235.1 Granulicella sp. | reverse complement strand
TCGGCGAGATGGCAGCCTACCTCGCCAAAGTCACCGGCGGCCGCGCCCTCCCGCCCTCGGTCGTCGCCGAACTCCAGCACCGCTACGCCCAGATCGGTCTCGCCGACACACCCGGCACCGAGCCACCGCCCCTCACCCGCTGGACGCTCGCCCAGGCCCGTCTGCTCGAATCCGCACTCGCCGCCGCAGGCCGCTCACTCCCCGTCTACGCCGCCATGCGCAACTGGCGCCCCTTCATCCCCAACGTTGTCGCCCGTATGCGCGCCGACGGCGTCACCCGCATCCTCGCCCTCTGCCTCGCCCCGCAGAACTCCCGCACCAGCACCGGCCTCTATCGCCGCGCCCTCACCGCCGCACTCGAAGCCGAAGCCGCCCGCAACCCCTCCGCACCAAAGCCCTCCCTCACATTCATCGAATCCTGGTCGGACGAACCTGCCCTCATCGAAGCCTTCACCCAGCGCCTCATCGACATTTATCCCCGCGCCTGCGCCGGATCCAGCGCCGAATCCCTCCCCGTCCTCTTCACCGCCCACTCCGTCCCCTGTCGCACCATCCAGTCCAGCGAATCCACCCCTTTATTGTCATCCCGTAGCGCAGCGGAGGGATCTGCTTCTTCCCCCGACCCCTACCCCATCGAAGCCAAGCGCACCGCCGCCCTCGTCTTCGCCGCCGCCGCCCGCCGTCTCCCCACTCTGAAAAATTGGTTCTTCGCCTTCCAGAGCCAGGGCATCGCCGGAGGCCCCTGGATCGGCCCCACCGTCGAAGACACTCTCGCCGCCCTTCGCGCCGAAGGCCGCTCCGCAGTCGTCCTCCAGCCCATCGGCTTCCTCTGTGACCACGTCGAGGTCCTCTACGACATCGACATCGCCTTCGCCGCCACCGCGCGCACCCTCGGCCTCCGCCTCTTCCGCACCGAAAGCCTCAACGCCTCCCCACTCCTCACCCAGGCCCTCCTCCACGTCGTCCTGGCCTACGCTTAGCTCTTCTCATCCCTCATCTTGGGAATAATGATGGATGCAACTACGAACAGAGGAATAGACGCTGGAATAATGATTGTCCAGGGGTAAGGCCGGTTTGCATACAGCATGACCAGCACGTCGGCCGCGCCCGCCAGCAGTGCGATCAACGCAAACCGAACAAACCACTTCATATTCTGAGGATTGATCTTCATCTTCCCTCCTCCACGTCGTCGTCGATCAACTCACAAATCATGACTCACAACTTACCACAGTCCTTACCGCACCACTAGCAGTACCACCCCGTGCCGCGGCACCGTAAATTTATAGTCGTCCCCAATCCTCCCCAGGTCTTTCCCCGCCCACACATCCCGCGCCGTCACCGCACCAGCGAATCCCATCTCCTTCAGGTGAAGACTGTCCTTCCGCATCTCGCTCGCCGTCTCGCCAAAGTTGAAGATCGCCACAGCCGCCGATTTGTGTCCGGCTCCGCCCTTCAATGGCTTCGCCCAGATCTCCAACGGTCCGTCGGCTAAGACCCGGTCGCCCTGTTTGCCCAGCGCGTCCTGGTCGATCGCAATCGCCTCTTTGTTCATCAGGATCGCCGCAATCTCCGGCTTCATCTCGGTCAGGTTATTGCCCGCGATCAGCGGCGCAGCCAGCATCGCCCACAGCGTCATATGGGTCCTGTTCTCGTCCAGCGTCAGCCGTCCGTTGCCCACCTCCAGCATGTCGGGATCGTTCCAGTGTCCCGGCCCCGCGTACTTCGCCAGCCCCGCCTGCGACCGCCCGATCAGGCTCATGCGGTCGAAGTTGGCCGAGATGTCGCCCGTCGTCCGCCACAGGTTCGCGCCCACCTGCGGCCCCCACTCCCACACCGAATCCCACCCATACTGGCACAGGCTGTACACCATCGGCCTTCCCGTCTTCCCGATCGCCTGGTGCATCTTCTCGTATGCCTCGCGCATCATCTTGTTCTGCGCCGCCGGGTCGTTGGGGAACTGCGCCCGCATCACGCCGCTGTAGCTGCACAGGTCGTACTTCAAATAATCGATTCCCCACTCCGCATAGGTCGCCGCGTCCTGCTCCTCGTGGCCCAGGCTGCCCTCGAACCGCGCGCACGTCTTCGCTCCCGGCGAGGAGTAGATCCCCAGCTTCAGTCCCTTCGAGTGGACATAATCCGCCAGCGCCTTCATGTCGGGAAACTTCTCGTTGCTCTGGATCTTCCCATTCGCATCGCGGCCGCCCTCCCATGTGTCGTCGATGTTCACATACACATAGCCCGCGTCGCGCATCCCGGTCTCGACCAGCAGGTCCGCCGTGTCACGGATGTCCTTGTCCGTCACCTTCCCGGCGAAGTAGTTCCAGCTATTCCAGCCCATCGGCGGAGTCGCCGCCGTCACTGGCCGCGTCGCCGCCGCAGTTGGCCGGACCGCCGCAGCATGATGCGGAGTCGCAGTCCCGCTCGCCGCTCCCGCCGCCGCTCCCGCCTGCGCTCCCTGCGCTCCCGCCCCAACCGCCCAACCCGCCACAAATAAAACCAGACCGCCAGCCTTCAGCATCCCTGACCGGACCCGCATCCCCATCCTCAAGCCTCCCTGGAACTCCCCACGAATCTTAGAGTCTCAGGCCCAACCCCGGCAAATCGCCGCGTCAGCACGGCTTCCAACTCCTTCACTGTCCCCACCGGGGTCTGGCAGCTATGTCCGCTGCACACCAGCGCGAAACTGCCTTGCACTCTGGGCAGATGCAGCAGCGTCTGCTCGAGCGCCGGTGGCAGCAGCGCCGGCTGCTGCTTCCCAAACTGCTCTCGCTTCAGCCGCACCACGCTCTTGTTCGCCGCATAGCGCGCCTCGGCCGCCGCCTCCAGCCCGCGCGCCGCCGCATCGTCGCCGATCACGCACACCTGCACCTGCGGGGTCACCATCCGCTCCAGCGCCAGGGCGTAGGTTGAGGCGTACAGGCCGAAGTGCTCCACCACCCCGGCGAATGTTTCCAGCGTCTCCTGTGCCTTGGCTGCATACTCCGCGCTCCCGTTCAGCGCCTGCAACCGCTGCAACAGCATCGCCGCCACCGGGTTTCCCGCCGGGGTTGGCGAGTCCTGCAACGGCTTGCGCCGCGTCACCAGCGCGCCCAGCCTGCGCTCCCCATCCGCCGCCGCCTCGGTATCGAAGAAGCCGCCTCCCACCGGATCGTAGAACCGGCCCAGCGCGCTCTCCATCAGCTCCGCCGCAGCCTCGTAGTAGCGCATCTCGCCGGTCGCCTCCCACGCGTCCAGCGCCGCGTGGCCCAGAAACACATAGTCGTCCAGCCCGCCCGCCACGCGCTCGGCCTTCACTCCCACTCCCGGCTCGCCATATGCCACCCCATGCGCCAGCCCGCTCTCGCGCCCGCCCCACGCCGCCCCCAGCACCCGGTCCAGCGACTTCAGCGCAAAGGCACGCGCCTTTGGCTCGTCCAGCACCCGCCCCGCCTCCAGGTACGCCGAGATGCACATCGCATTCCACGCAACATACATCGTCTTGTCCACATACGGCGTGGGACGCTTCTTGCGCGCCGCAATCATCTTCCGCCTGGCCGATTCCAGCCGTGTCAGCGCCTCCACCACCCGCACTCCGGCCTTGCGCGCGACCACATCCAGCCCGCGCTTCACATGCNNGTGTTGCATGTCGCCGATCTCGCCGATGTTGTAGTACCCCACTACCAGCTCCAGCTCCTCGGTCGTCAGCGCCTCGGCCGCCTCATCCAGCGTCCAGGTAAAGTAGTCGCCGTCGTCGTCCAGCGAATAGTCCGCGTCCTGCGACGCATAGAACCCGCCCTGCTTGCGGTCGCACAGCCACTCATCCATCCAGCGCATCACGTCGCGCGCCACCCGCGAGAACTCCACGTTGCCGAACGCCTGGTATGCATGAACGTAGTTCCTCAGCAACTCGCTGTTGCCGTACGCCATCTTCTCGAAGTGCGGCACCACCCAGTGCTCGTCCACCGAGTAGCGGTGAAACCCGCCCCCCAGTTGGTCGCAGATCCCGCCCTTCGCCATCTTCTCCAGCGTCACCACCACCGCCTGCTTGGCCGTCTCCGCCATCTTCGCTGTTCCCGGCCCGCTCTGCTTCACCGTCGCGCTCGCCGCGCCCGTCTCCGTCCGCGAAGCCACATCGATCAGCAGGTCCAGCGCGCTCGAATGCGGGAACTTCGGCTGTCCGCCGAATCCTCCATGCTTCAGGTCCGCGCTCTTCAGCGCGGACGCCGCCATCTTGTCCACCAGTTCGCGCCCAATCTCCTTGATCTCGCCGCCCGCCCGTCCGCTGAACGCCTCATTGTGCTCGATCGCGTTCATCACGCTCGCCGCCGTCTCGTTCACCTCTGTCCGCCGCTCCTGGAAGGCGTCCGCCATGGTCAGCAGAACGCGCTGAAAGCTCGGCCGGTTGTACTGTTCCTCCGCCGGAAAGTACGTCCCTCCGTAGTACGGCCTGCCCTCGGGAGTCAGAAACGCCGTCAACGGCCAGCCCCCCTGTCCGCTGATCGCAGACACCGCGGCCTGGTAGCGCGTGTCCACGTCCGGCCGCTCGTCGCGGTCCACCTTCACCGCGACAAAGTTCTCATTGATGGTCCGCGCCGTCTCCGCGTCCTCATACGACTCGCGGTCCATCACATGGCACCAGTGGCACCACACCGCGCCAATGTCCAGCAGGATCGNNCACCGGCTGGTGCATCGCCGAGCGCAGATACGCCGATGCCGCGCCCGCCAGCGCGTTCCTCCGCCCATCCCCACCATCGTCGGCAATGTCCACTGGCTCAAGGCCCACAGTCGTCCCGCTACTGCTCTGCATTTGACTCATAACTTCAATAATCCCTGGGAGCAACCGTTGCGCATTGCTTGCGACTTACACCCAGTCTAGTCAGCCCAA
>PLOU01000034.1:0-5038 GCA_003142235.1 Granulicella sp. | reverse complement strand
AGCGAATCTGCTCGCTGCGGTGGAATCCCTTGCATTCCCGCAAGTGTATTGGATCGCCGGAATGGGCATCTCGATTCCGAGAAATAACTCCCGCTCCAGTTCATCCCTCCCTCCCGCAAAAAATCACTCTTTCAAGTTAGAACCGGAACAGATAGGACGCCTTGATAAAGATCTGCCGGCCGTCGTTCAGCATCGGTCCTGCCCTTGGCGGAGTTGTGTTGTTGGGGTCGCACGATCCATCCGGCAGGCGGTTGCAGAGGCTGCGATTCAGGTTCTGCAAATCGTTGCTGTAGCCGATATAGACGGACGTTCCGGGATGCGGAAGCCAGGTCAGCAGCACCTGAGTCGGCACCTGCCGTGTGCGCGGCAGCGAGGTCTGCGCCGGATTGGCCAGCGTCGAATCGTACTCCGCAATCACGCGCGCCGACAGCGAGCGAGTGAACTGGAAGTTGATCTTGCTGCGCATCGTCTGCGTCTCGTAGACAAACGCGCCACTCGCCGCGGCGTGGTCGCGGTCCAGCAGATAGGTATTGTCAATGGTCAGTTGGCGAATCGGCTGCAGCGTAAACAGCAACGTCACCGTCTCCTGGTTGAGCAGGGACGGCGCATCGTTTGCCGCCGGATTGTAATTCACATTGCCGCTGCGAAAGGCTTGCAGGTTGAAGTTGAACTGCGACCACGGAGCGCCGCGCACCACAAATCCGACGTAGTTCTCGGTAAAGTTCCTGAAGCCGTTCAGTGCCGAATAGCTCAGCGGGCTCACCGTGTCGGAGTTCTCCCCGAAAATCGGCGCAAGGACGATATTTCTCGGCAGCCCCCAAAACGGATCGAAGCTCGAATAATGGAAGACGCGGTCGCTCTGATGGTCGAATGCGACATTCTGCGACGTCTCCATGCCAAAGCTCTGAATCCGGCTGTGCTTGGGAAACCACTGATAGCTGGCGTGCGTAAAGCCGTTGCGGAAGTTCGATGCCTGCACAAAGCCCAATTGGGTCTCAAAGCCGGTGCTGTAGTCCTGGTAGCTGCTATAGAGACCGAAGGCGTGGCCGCTGCGCGACAGTTGAATGTTGCTTGCCGGGCCGGCGGAGTAGCTGGGCGGCGTACCGCTGTCCACAGTGCCCTTGGTCGAGCTCTCCACCATCTGCCCCGTCGCCGTCCAATGCTCGTTGAAGCGAAGTGTCCCGTCGATGCCGCCGATGCGGTTCCATCCCCCGCCAAACTCTTCGTCAGTGTAGATAGCGCCGGCGCTCGATCCCTTGCCCAGGTCCTCTGCAACGCGCCCCACCACAACTCTGGCGCGGTGGTTGAAGACCGGATCGCCCGGTGCCACCGTCTGCCCCGGCTGCCGGTCGTCGATGGCGAAGACGCCCAGGTTCGTATGTCCCACCTTGCCCGTCATCCGCATCCCATACTCCGGATGCACGATGTTGCGCGTATAGACCAGCGTGATCGGCGTTCCGAAGTAGCTTGCATTTTCCAGAAAGAAGGGCCGCAGCTCCGGGAAGTAGACCGGATAGCGCTGGTTGACGGTGAACTGCGGCTGCTCCGACTCCACATCGCTGAAGTCCGGGTTGACCGTCGCGTCCAGCACAATGCTGTCTTTGACAATCAGCTTGGCCTCGCCGCCGCCCGTACCCTCGATGTGCCGCGAGCTGAAGGAGGGATCGGTCGGGTCCACGTCGATCAGCTTGCGTTCGTTCTGCGCCAGCGCATAGGGATTCAGCTGTAGATTGTGCGATTCCGTTGCGCCCTCAATCCCATGCAGCCCCCCCTCCTGAGTGAGGACTCCGCTGACGTTGGCCGCCACGCGCGGCCAGAAGTCGGTCTCCGAGTTGCGTGGAAAGCTGCGCCAGAAGACCACCCCCCAATCCGATTGATCGCGATGAAAGCGCAGGCTGCGAAAGGGGATGGCAACCAGTGCCATCCAGCCATCCTTCGTTCCCTTCCCCTCCGAGTCCCAAACCGTGTCGTAGCTATAGTCCGTCCCGTTGCTCTCGCTCCAGGAGGCATCGGCCTGCACTCCTGCCGGATTCACTCGGAACAGTACGCCCGTTCGCCGGTCCTTGAATGGATCGAGCAGCACCGCGACGCCGTCGTCATTGAAGATATTCTCTCGCCGCGCCATATGCCCGCGAATCAGCTCCGGATGCCGGTCATGGCAGATAAAGACAAAGTAGAGAGTGTCTTTGGTCCGCGCCATCCACACCTCAGTCTCTTCCGTCGCCGGCTTGCCGTCGTTGGGAGAGTTCTGAATGAACTCCGCAGCCTCTCCCAGTCGCCCCTTCAACTCCGCGCGCGGCTCCATATTTGGAAAGTCGGAGAGACGCAATCCCTCGGCGATCAGCGGCACCGTCACATCGCTCCGCTGCAAAGTCGCCGCTGGCACTGCGGTTGGCGCCTCCGCCGGTTTAGAGTTCTGCGCCGCGCCCGCATTCGCCACTCCCAGGCAAGCCAGGCACAACGCGAGCCCTGTCCCCAATCCCCTCATGCTTCAACCATACGTTATCGAAATCGCTCCGGTTCCCCAGTAGCAGACCCACTCATCCTTCCCCTCTGCCCCGCCTGAGTATTCCGTCATCTAGATGTGTTTTAGGAGTTGATATAGACCAAGATTGTCATTCCGTACCCTGAGCGAAGTCGAAGGGAGGAGGAATCTGCTTTTCTCGCTCTAAGAACCTGTTTAATAACTCGATTCAACTGACATACTCTCACTTGTTTTGCTTAAGGGCACGGCTTTAGCCGTGCCGTAAATGCTGCATTTGAACTGCGGCTTTAGCCGCTGAGGTCAGGGATCAGTCCTCGAACATGAGTTATTAGACAGGCTCTAAGACGGTCTACATCATTGCCTAAATTGCTCTAGTCGTGGGTTTATGCTCACCCTACTTCGCTGGCGCAGCCTCCACCGAGATCGGCTTCACCGCCGCAGGAGCCGCCGGCGCGGTCAGCCCAGGAATCACCGGCGTCGCCGTCATCACCCCCGTCGCCGCATCGGTAATGCTGATCCCGTACCGCTCCAGCGTATTCGACAGCAACTCCAGCAGTCCCGCCCTGTCCTTGGCATACGCCGCCGTCGCAGAGATCAGCGCATTCTCCGCCGTCGCCATATTGCGCTGCTGCTGTAGCACCAGCGCCGAAGTCGAAGCTCCCAGCTTGAGCTTCTTCTGCTCCGCCCCGAGCGACTGCGCCGCATAGTCGCGTCCTGCCTGCGCCGCCGTCACCTGCGCCCGGTCGTTGGTCAGCGCGTACTGCCCGTTGATCACCTGGATCCGCACCTGCGTGTAGAGCTGTTGCAGCCGCATCTGTGCCTGCCGGTACTCCATCTGCGACCGCGCCTGGTCCGCCTGCGCCACGCGGTTGCGCAGCGGGATCGTAATGTTTACTCCCACGCCCTTGTCCGGAGCCGAGCTGTTGAACAGATTGCCCATCGCCGTCCCGTAGCCGACCGTCGGATACGAGCACCCCGTTCCGCCAAACGCGCTCAGCGCCGCGCAGTCCAGATACTGGCTCTGCGACCCGCTTACCGCGCTCGCGCCATAGAACGCATACGCGTCCACCGTCGGCAGCAGCCCATTCTTCTCCGCCTTCATCGTGATCTCGTTGTTCTTCATGTTCAGCACAGCCTGCTCGATCTGCGGATTGTTGGCGTACGCCTGCTGCACCAGGTCGTCCACCGCCATGTCTTCTTCCGGCAGCCGGTCCAGCCCCACGCGGTCGGTCGGAATCACCGGCGCAACCATCAGCACCGGGTCGTTCAGGTCCCGCGCNNGCCTGCTGGTCCGTCGCCACAGCAGAATCCGAATTAACCACATCCAGCGGCGCCAGAGTCCCAATCTGCAACTGCTTGCGGTTGTCCGAGGTCAGTTGCGTCGTCTGCGCCAGCGCGCGCTCCTTGGCCTGCTCGTCCTCGTACGCGCTCACCAGCCCCCAGTAGATGTTCTCCACCTGGTTCACCGTATACAGCAACTGCTGGCGGAACGCCGAGTCTGTAATCCGCCGGTCGTTCTTCGCCTGCACCATAAACCGCCCGTTGATCCCCCACCCGAAGCCCTGCAACAGGTGCTGCGTCGCGGTCGCGCGAAACCCTGTGTTGATCAGAGGACTATATGTATTGAACGGGTTTGTGTTCGTGCCCCGCGAGTTGTTGAACGTCACCCCAAGCTGCGTTCCCGTCAGGAATCCCTGCGTGTAACCAACATTGAAAGTCGAGTTCGTGGACTGGACGGGCGTACTGCCCGTAAATGCGCTCGTCGAAGGGGTCGTCGTCGTCTCATACTCCAGATTGCTGGTCAGCGTCGGGTCCAGGTTCTCCGGCGCCGGGCCACCGCCGCCGGTGGTCAACACCAGCCCTCCGGCCCCCGCGCCGCTGCCGCCTACGCCGCCTGACGTCCCGCCCGGCCCGCCGCCGCCCACCACTGTGGTCCCCGATCCGCCCAGCGTATTGGCCACCGTCCCGGTCGAGACTCCGCGCACCCCCGCGCCAGCCTTCGTCCGCAGAATGTCCGTGTCCGCAATGTCCAAATTGATCCGCGCAATCGCGATGTCGAAGTTGTTCTCCAGCGCCAGAACCACCGCGTCCGACAGGCTCAGATAGATCTTCCCGTCGCGCAGCAGCGAGTCCAGCCGAGGCGTATTGCCCAGTCGCGGCGCCTCAAAGCTGGTCCGCGTATACGGCCCGATCGGATTGGGAAACATCGGCTTCAGCCGCGTGTAGTCCTTCCCCGTGTCGCGCAGATATAGCGGCCCAATCAACTTCGGCGTCGGCGGCTGGTTGCTCACCGCCGGTGCAGGCGGCAGATTGCCCACCGCTGCCGTCGCCGTCGCAGCCTGCGCTCCCGCCGTTTGAATGTTCCCGCTCACCATAAGCAGCGCAATCGCCGCCGTCGCCTGCAAATCCCTCAATCTCACCTTCATCGTCTCCAACCCTTCTTGCAAAGCAGCGCAAAAAAACGCACAGCCGTCCCTCACTGATACGCTCCCGTAGGCAGCGTGGTTCCCCGCGCCATCCGCCGCGCGCTGAACGCCCAGTATACCAACCTCC
>PLOU01000116.1 GCA_003142235.1 Granulicella sp. | reverse complement strand
TCTCCGTATTTGTCTTTCGGACCCGAAATATACCCTTGGAAATATCGTGTGAGCCTCGAATCGAGTCGTAGAGCAGGCCAAGCGGCCCGTTCACCCCAAACCACCCTTGAAATCTTTCTCTTGCTATGCTTTGCCTTTGAGCGTATGATCACAAATGACTTGTGAACCGGCTGTGGGTGCCGGACGTTGTATGACCGCTGGTTTTTCCGAAGGCGGCAAGATACACAGGAATCCGCGGATTCCGGAGAATCTCATGGGATCGGCGGATTCCACTGGGTTCGATGCACGGGTCGTTTGAGCCAGGAGATTGAATCGCGACAGATGAGCCCGATCGTCGCGACAGTTGAACACGATCTTCGCGACAATTGAGCCCGATCGAAGTTGAGTTGCAATTCAGGGCAATGGTGTGGGATCTGCCATCGTTGGCAATCGCACTTTGGCAATATCAGGTGGCTTTTGGCAATTCCCGGATGCTCTTTGCACTCCCGGGCTTTTGAAAATTCCCGGGTGTTCTTTGCACTCCCGGGCCTTTGATGGTTCCCGGTGGCTTTGGCGGTGCAGGTGGCTTTGGCAATTCCGGTGGCGCGCAACGGCAGTTTGCATCCGCGCTCAAAATGCTGCTCGCGGCTGATTGATGCAGTTCCATGTAGTTCGAGTACAACTTGATACCGTTTCCACAAACGCTGCAATCCCGGTTTGCTTCCGCCTCCGCGCTCTCCGCGGGGGTTGAACAGCCATGCAGTCGTGGGGAAGAAACGCGAATCGCCAACCCGCAATAGGAAGTGGAAACATGAGTTCAGAGCAGAACGCACCTGAGGTGCAGATGCAGCAGGGTGCGCCCTCACCGACCGCCCAGATGGATGGCCAGATGGACCAGAACAGCCAGCCGGACCAGTACAGCCAGCCGCGCTTGGACCAGAACGGCCAGCCGCAGGACTCCGCGCACAACATCCAGCACGGCATGGGGCAGTCCAAGAGCAGCCGCCGCCGCCGCCGCAAGCGCAAGAACAAGTCGCCCGACGCTCTCCAGCAGGGAGGGCAGAACGGCCCCGGCCAGTTTGTCGGAGACCTCCAGGCGGGCGAGCAGGTCCTGGCCTCCGGGGGCCAGCCGCAGCAGAACTTCCAGGCCGGGGCCGCGCAGCAGCAGGTCGGCGCGGGTCCATCCACCAAGCGCTGGAAGAAGAAGTTTCGCGACCGCGACCGTCAGCGCGCGCCGGAGAACCCCGGCAACCAGGCCAGCCCCGGCAACGGCAATGGCGCCGGCTACCGCGACGCCAACAGCCATCAGCCCGGCAACGGCGGCAGCTTGAAACGCAGGGGCAAGCAGCAGCGCGGCCCGCGCAGCTTCGTCGGCCCCATGGACCACAGCTATCGCACGGTCAACGGCAACTTCGCCGATTCGCCTCCCTCCACCATCGAGGCCCAGGGCAACTATCAGCCCAGGGGCGGCGGTTCGCGCGGCTATGTCAGCGACTCCCAGCCCATCGACTACTCCATCGGCCGCCCCATCCCCATCCCCGAGGACGCCCCCACCCGGATCTTCTTCTTCATCGAAGACCTCTTCTTCAACGCCAAGATCACCGAGACCGCGCGCAAGCTGGGCGTCAAGGTCGCCTTCATCAAGAACGACCCGGAGGTCCTCGCCGAGCTTATGGACGGCGAGGAGGCCGACCGCCCGGGCCTCATCGTCTTCGACCTCAACAACGCCAGCGCCAAGCCCCTCACCCTCATCCCCAAGCTCAAGGCAAAGCTCAAGAAGAGCACCTCCATCCTCGGCTTCCTCTCCCACCTGCAGAACGAGCTGCGCGCCAAGGCCATCGAGGCCGGTTGCGACACCGTCATGCCTCGCTCCGCCTTCTCCCAGAACCTCCCCAACCTCCTGCGCCGCTACGGCCTCCAGGAAGACGAAGAAGACAACTTCAACCAGTAAAGATCCGTGGTCAGTGGGAATAGTGGTACGTGGAAAAATAGCGATTGTCATTCTGAACGCAGAGAAGAATCCCCGCATTTCGTTCGTAGCGGGATAGTCTGCACCATCGGGAAACTGCATTTGCCCCACAAACGGCCTGCCCGCGCAGGCCGTTTTACTTCACCGCCACCGCCGCATGGACCGCCAGCAACTGTTCCAGCAGCCCCTTCAGCTTGTCCAGCCGCAGCGCATTGGCCCCGTCCGACTTCGCCTGCGCCGGGTCCTCGTGTACCTCCAGGAAGACCCCATCCACGCCCGCCGCCACCGCCGCGCGCGCCAGCACCGCGATGAACTCCGGCTGCCCGCCGCTCACTCCATTGGCCGCCGAGGGCGTCTGCACCGAGTGCGTCGCGTCGAAGACCACCGGCGCAAACCGCCGCATCATCGGCAGCGCGCGCATGTCCACCACCAGGTTGTTGTATCCGAAGCTGGCCCCGCGCTCGGTCAGCATCACCCGCGCCGCCTTGCCCGGAAGCACCGAGTCGCGAACCTTCAGCACCGCATGTTGCATGTCCAGCGGCGCCACAAACTGCCCCTTCTTCACGTTGATCGCTCGCCCCGTGTGTGCCGCCGCAATCAGCAGGTCCGTCTGCCGGCACAGGAACGCCGGAATCTGCAACACCGCCTCCACATCGCCCAGCGCCTTCGACAGCCGCAGGCAGTCCTCCGGCGTATGCACGTCCGTCAGCACCGGCAGCCCGTTGCTCTGCGCAATCGCCCGCAGGATTCGCGCGCCCTCCACCAGCCCCGGCCCGCGGAAGCTGCGAATGCTGGTGCGGTTCGCCTTGTCGTAGCTGGCCTTGAAGATATACGGAATGCCCAGGTCGGCGGCTGTGCGCTGGATCGCGTCGGCCAGCATTCGCGCATGCGTCTCGGACTCCAGCACGCACGGCCCGGCGATCAGAAACAGCTTGCCGCGCCCAACCGGAACGGCGCCAATATCGAAGGAATGGTTCACGCAACCTATTCTATGCCGGGTGCCCCATTCATCGCGGTCTTATCGCGAAACCGGGGTCCCCGGCGAGCTTGCTCGCTGGGGTGGGATGAGTGGGCATCGAGCGAAGCTCGACTGCCTTCCTTGACTCATCCCCAACCGATGCATCTGCGGGTAGATAACTCCCCCTTTACTCCCAGGTGGGCGTGTGCAGGAGACAGCCGGGTTCGGAGCCTTTTGGACTAGGAGTATCAAGGGGATTGCGGGGATGAGGATGCTCTGCGGAGACCGACTGGAGCGAAGCGAAAGGAAGTCGGAGCAATAGCCTCGGAAATCCCTCGCTGGCAGACCCGCGCCGGTAAAGCGGCCCGGCGTCGCTGGTGGTAGATACCGGGTATCTACGGCGTGGCGAGGGCGGAATTTTCCCCCGCCCTCAAAAGCGACACCGGCAAGCTTTTCGCTGGGTGCGAAAAGCTCGGTTTGGTCTGCATTTTCAATGGTCGTGGCGAGAGGATTCGAACCTCCGACCCTCTGCTCCCAAAACAGATCATATCGTTTGTGGAACTCTGTTGAAATCGAGTGGAAATAAGTGATTTTGATTGAGTTTTTTGCCATGAACCACCTAAACCCTATTGATCTTTGTGGCTTTTGGGTGCTTTGACAGCTACAAAATCGACTACAGCCACTTCAGCGCAGATCGTTTAGTGTTGTAATTCTTCCCTGTTCGGGGTAGAATTATTTTATGAAAAACCGAGCTTATACTCCCGCTCAAGCATCAGCCGTTACCGAACTGCCTCTCAAGGCTGTACATAAGCTGATTGAGGGGCATCTGATACGTCCACGCCGGCGGCGCGTAGGGCAAGAGACGCAACGGTTTCTGTCGGCGGAGCAACTGATTTATCTCAAGCTCGAAGCGGAGGGCGTTCGTTTGTTGCCGATGGTCGAGCGTCGCAAGGTGGCCAAAGCGATCGAGACATCCCCTGACGTGGATTTTTTTGTTATATCGGATGGTCAAGCTCTAGTCGTACAGGTAAAGACAGCACGTGAGGGAGTGACGCAGAATCTATTGCGGCTCGGGAAGGCAGAACAGATGATTGTGTCTGATCCAGAGGTTATGCAAGGCACTCCCGTCTACCGGGGCACTCGTATTCCCGTGGAGCTGGTGGCAAGCATGCTGGAGCAGGGAACAACCGTGGAGGAGATAGTCGAAGGATATCCGGCGCTCGACTCTGAAAAAGTTGGGATGGCCACTCTCTACATGCTTGCGTTTCCGCGTCGTGGCCGCCCAGCGCGGCGTCCATGGGCCAAACACGCTCCCATCAAAGTCTCGCGGCATCGTTCCATATCAAGGGTGAAGTAGTGAAACTCTTGATCGATGAATGCCTGCACTTGTCTTTGGTTGATCGTGCGCATGCAGCTGGGCATGCGGCAGATCATGTTAACTACCTCGGTCTAGGCAGTTTCAAAGACTGGGAACTCATGGACATTGTGATCGAGCGTGACTACACGTTTGTGACCAATAACAGGTCTGATTTTCTGGCTTTGCACGGAAGGCGGCAGCTTCATGCTGGACTCATCGTGATCATACCCAATGTCACCCCAACTCAGCAGCAGGAGCTCTTCGATGCTGCACTGAAACATATTGGGCAGCGGGAGATGGTCAATACGGTCGTCGAAGTGGAATACGACGGCACTCAAATTCGCTGCTCAGAATATCCCCTGCCTTAGAGCTTATCCGTAAATAGAGATTTAGTCTGCTTGATTCTCAATGAAATATGCTGGTCGGGGCGGTCAGATTCGAACTGACGACCCTCTGCTCCCAAAGCAGATGCGCTACCAGGCTGCGCTACGCCCCGACTTCCTTCAATCTTACCCCACTAGTCCGCACGATTCACGAAGGCGGCGGGAGTGGAGTTTGGGCAGCGAGACCGCTGCGAAGATGCTCGCGAAGCTCAGGCGCAACTCCTGCATCGGCACGCAGGCGGCGGCGGTCAGCCGCTCGCCCCACAGATGCACGACAAGGCCGAACTGGGCGCGCAGCTCCTCGGCGAACTGTTGCGCCTTGGCCGAGTGTAGAGCTAGCGGCGAGAAAATTCCTGAAGATTTACCTCTGTGCTGTCTCGATGGAGAGCGCGACGCGGAACATGGTCTCCTCGTTGAAATGGGGGCCCATGATCTGCACGCCGATGGGCAGCCCGGCCTTGGTTTCGCCGCAGGGAACGCACATTCCGCAGATGCCGGCGAGGCTGGCCGCGACCGAGTAGATATCTTCCAGGTACATCTGCAGCGGGTCGGCGGTCTTCTCGCCCAGCTTCCAGGGCGGGGTTGGCGTGATGGGCGCGACGATGGCGTCCACCTGGGCGAACGCGGCCAGAAAGTCGCGCGTCAGCAGCGTCCGCACCTGTTGCGCCTTGCGGTAGTACGCATCGTAGTAGCCGGCCGAGAGCGCGTAGGTGCCCAGCAGAATTCTGCGCTTGACCTCCGCGCCGAAGCCCTGGTCACGCGTCTCGCGGTACATCGCAGAGAGCGTCTGCGAGCCCGCGTTTTCAGCCGCCCTCAACCCGAAGCGCACGCCGTCGAAGCGCGACAGGTTGGCCGAGGCCTCCGCCGTGGCGATCACGTAGTAGGTCGGGATGGCGTACCTGGTGTGCGGCAGCGCGATCGTCTTCACCACGCAGCCCGCGGCGCGCAGTCCGTCCAGCGCGCGCTCGATGGCCGCGCGAATCTCCGCGTCCAGCCCCTCGCCGAAGTACTCCGCGGGAACGCCAATGCGCAGGCCCTTCACCGGTTTCGCCAGAGCGCCCACATAATCTCCAACGGGCCGGTCGGAGCTGGTCGCGTCCTTCGCGTCCTGACCGGCGATAACGCTGAGCATCGTGGCTGCGTCGCGCACGTTGGTGGCGAACGGCCCCACGCGGTCCAGCGACGAGGCGAAGGCGATCAGCCCAAAGCGCGAGACGCGCCCGTAGGTGGGCAGCACGCCGACCACGCCGCAGAACGCCGCCGGCTGGCGAATCGATCCGCCGGTGTCCGAGCCCAGCGACGCCACGGCGAAGCCCGCCGCAACCGCCGCAGCCGATCCGCCGCTCGACCCGCCCGGCACGCGGTCCAACGCGCGCGGATTGCGCACCGGCCCGTAGGCCGAGTTCTCGTTCGATGAGCCCATGGCAAACTCATCGCAATTCAGCTTGCCCAGCAGCACCGCGCCGGCCGACTCCAGCCGGGTCACCGCCGTCGCATCATAAGGAGGTTTGTAGCCTTGCAGAATCTTCGAGCCAGCAGTGGCAGGCGAGCCCTTCATCGCGAGCACGTCCTTGATCCCCACCGGAACGCCCGCCAGCGGGGGCAGCGGCTCGCCCTTGGCGGCCAGCGCATCGATCTTCGCCGCCTGCGCCATCGCGCGTTCGCGGCTCAGCGCCAGAAAGCTGTTGATCCCCTTGCCGCTCGGCCCGTCCTCCGCCGCGATCCGCGCATAGTGCTGCTCGGCCACAGCCGTCGCTGTCGTCTTCCCACTCGCAATCCCAGCTCGTATTTCTTGAATTGTCGCGCTTCCCAATTCCATCTCCTGCCTCGAACCTCGAACCGACATCTCGCCTCAAAACCGTCCCGCATTTTCCCTTCACGCGCGTGAGCGCGTCGAGAACCGCACGAAGTGCCTATCTCTCAATCACCTTTGGCACCTTGAAGAATCTCCCATCGCTCTCCGGCGCCGAGTCCATCACCGCCGCGCGCTCGAGCGACGGACGCACTGCGTCGGCGCGCAGGCTTGCGCCGGTGGATTCAATCTCTGCGCCAAGCATCTCGCCGACCTGGGCCATCGCCGGAACGCCCGCAGTGTCCAGCTCATTCAACTGCGCAATGTGGCCCAGGATCGCGTTCAGGTCGCGCTGCATGTGTGGCAACTCCTCGGTGGTCAGGTCCAGGTTCGCCAGCTCCGCCACACGCAACACCTCGTCCATGGTTACGCCCGCAACATCAGCCATCCGTCCCATCCTTTGTCATTGCACAGTGCCGTTGTCATTCCGCAGCGTCCCTTGTTTGTCATTCCGCACCCTGAGCTTGTCGAAGGGGGAGGAATCTGCTTTTGCTCCTGCCGTTCTTCTGCCGTCGCTCAGTCTTTCTTCAATTCAAAGTGTATCGCGGCAACCGGCACGCCACTGATGCGCGCCATCTCGCGCTCCAGCACGCCGCCCAGCGAGATCATCTGCCGCATCCACACCGCGCCGGCGACCTCGACCCGCACCACGCCCGCCTCGTAGCCAACCACCGCGCCGTGCTCGGCCATCGCGGGTCCGCAGGCCACCGTCCACGCCGCCGCCAGCCGGTCTTCCTCGCGCATGCCGCCCAGGCTCGACCTCAAGCTGCCGCGCAACAACTCCCTCATCGCCTCCATGCTGCCCTGCCTCGGTGCTTCGAGCGCCTGTGTTCCTATTGCGTCGTCATTCTGGCCTGAGCGTAGTCGAAGGCCAGAATCTCCGTATTTTTCTCGAAGTGCGATAACCTACTACTCAGTAAAATCGCTACTTCTTCTTCACAGGAATCCGGTAGACGATTCCGCCGGAGATGGCAAAGAACTCGCGCGTCCCCGAGCCGAACTCATCCAGGATCAGATCGGGCGAGAGCCGCACCGCCCAGTTCTTCGACCGGTTCATGTCCACGCTGCCTCCCAGCGCGAAGATCGGAGCCGTGTGGTTGGCGTAGAGACCAACAAGATGAGCGATCTGCGCCGGAGTGTTCTGTTGATTTCCCGGCGGGGCTCCCGCGGTCCCTGCGTCGAAGACGCCATACGCAGGCCCGCCATACGCGTGCAGGTCGAGCGCCGCGTGCTGGTTCTGCATCCAGCGATACTGCGCGCCGAAGAGCACCATGTTGCTATACACCAGCGGGCGGTGAATTCCGTAGATGCCTGCATTCGGCAGCACGGGCGTGGTTCCCGCCTCGCCGCGGTACTCCGCCGCCAGCCCCCACTTACGGGTCAGCCAGTAGGTGCCTTCCAACTCGCCGCCGCCGAAGTCCATGCGCCGGGTCAGGTCCTGGCCGGCCATGAAGTTCATGAAGTTCAGCCCGCCGTACACCTCATATTTGTTGTCGTAGGTGACGGGCGCGGCCGGCCCGAGCTTGGTCTGCGCCTGCGCGCAGACAGTCGTCAGCAGTCCAGCCAGAACCGCTGCCATCGCAATCTTCTTCATCATCATCCTGAGCATTGATCTCCAATTCGGGGCCCCCGGCGAGCGTTTCTGCTCGCTGGGGTGAAATTCTGGTCCACCCGCGAGCGTTCTTGCTCGCTGGGGCAGAAATCGGTGCGGCGCGATCGCGCGCCGTGCGCGTCGGCCCTGACACTGGCGCGAGCGCAGGACCCAGACACCTGGTCCGGAGATCTGCCTCGCAACGCTTCCTCATCCAAGATATAACGTCCGGGCACATCCGGTCTGCCAGAGACTGGCCGGGTGGATTGAATTGGTGTTGCTACGGGCCCGGTAGTCGCAAGGAATAAGTGGAAGTACCGCACGCGCTCCCGCCCGTCTCACCCGGTCAATTCCATGCTCGGTGTGAAAAGAATTACTTCTTCACCGTCACCTTCGCCGTCGGCGCAATCTTCATCGCATCGCCCGTCACCGGCGTCACCACCACGTCGTCCATCGCCACCGTCGCATACGCGATCGACATTCCTGTCTTCGCCGCGATGTGTACGTTCTTCATCGTCAGCCCCAGCACCGGAGACTCCGGCAGCCCCACAATCGTCCCCGCCGAGCCGCTTCCCGTCGCCGTCACATTCTCGATCGAGATGTCGTGAAACTTCGGCGTCAGCCGCCCCACCGGCTCGGCCGGGACCTCACCCTCGGGCGCAGGGTGCGGGTAGTACTCGGTAATCAGGATCGCGGTCTTCACATCCACCATCGTGATGTCCTTGTACGAGATATTCGACACATCGTTGCCGCGGTCGCGCGCCGACTTGATGCGAATTCCCTGGTCCGTCCCCTTGAAGCTGACCCTCTCCACGCGGACATTCTGCACGCCGCCCGCAATCTCGCTGCCGATCGAAATCCCATGGCCGTTCTCGAACGTGCAGTCCGTAATCGTGATGTTCCGGCTCGGCGCGTCCGGCCCCGGCGAGTTGATCGCTCCACTCTTAATCGCGACGTTGTCGTCCCCCGTGCTGGCAAACACATGGTCGATCACCACGTTGCTGGAGCTGAAGGGATCGATCGCGTCCGTATTCGGAGACTTCGGAGCAAGAACGCGAATTTTGCGGATCGTCACGTCGTCCGCGTAGTACGGCACAATCTGCCAGAAGCCCGAGTTCTGCACCGTCACGCCCTCCATCCGCACATGTTTCGTGTGGTCGAAGACCACGCCCATTGGCCGCGGATGGTCGTTGCCCAGCACGCCCGCTTCCTTCGCGCCGATGATATAGTCCCACCAGACCTTGCCGTTGCCGTCGATGGTGCCCTCGCCGACGATGGCGACGTTCTTCGCGTTCACCGCGCTCACCAGCGGCTGCACCGTCTGGTTGCGCGCAAACGTCACCATCGGATAATCCGCGCGGTCGGGCGAACCCAGCAGCACCGCGCCCTTCTCAATCTCCAGCGTGATGTTGCTCTTCAGCAGAATCGGCCCGGTCAGAAATGTTCCGCCGATCAGACGCACCGTCCCGCCGCCCGCGTTCGCGCAGTCGTCAATCGCCGCCTGGATCGCCTTGGTGTCCTTGGTCACCCCGTCCGCCTTCGCGCCATGCGCCCGCGCGTCGCAGAGCTTCACGGTCGCAACGCCAACACCCGCCGCAGCCACGCTCTGCGTCATCATTCCCACAGCCATCGCCGCCGCCAATCCCACTGAACAAGCAATCCTCATCGCATCTCCTCGCGCCAGAACCGCGCCCCAGAATGGTACCGCAATCGCCCGCACCCTTCCTCCCACCCCGTCATCCCGACCGGAGCGCGCCGCCCATACCCCGTCATCCCCATCACGAATCGTCATTCTGGCGCAGCCAGAATCTCGGTATTTGCTGTTGCCCTTGCTGTTGCCTGTTCTTCGTCGTTGCCTGTTCCTGCCGTCATTCTGAGCGCGTCTTTCGAGCGCGAAGAACCCCGATGAACCCCGCCCCGCCCCAACCGCTCACCCCTTTCTCCCACAAAATCCCCGCTTTATCTTTGCAGTTGTCATCGCTGGAAGAGCCCGCGTTGCCGCGTGCGAATCGCCGTATCGCCAGGTCCGGAAGGGCACGCGTTCACGCGTGCCGAATCACCCTCCCTTTACGTCTTCGCGTCCTCGATCGCGCCAGCGATCGAGGACGCGAAAATCTTTCCCCAAAAACCCCAGCAAAATCGCATGTCAAGCCCCTCAACACCGAAAAATCCCCATAACTCCCACTCCATCAACCACTTCCCTCCGAAA
>PLOU01000004.1:6596-7084 GCA_003142235.1 Granulicella sp. | reverse complement strand
CAGGCCGCCCTCGACCGCGCCGTCCACATGGCCTCCGAAGGCAGCTAAACTAAGATCCAGTCGGGATACTGTTCTCCCCCATTGATCGTTTTACGTCGTCATTCTGGCCTGAGCGAAGTCGAAGGCCAGAATCTCCGTATTTGTCTTGCTTAAGGGCACGGGTTCACCCGTCTTCACGCCGTCATTCTGGCGCAGCCAGAATCTCCGTATTTGTCTTGCTTAAGGGCACGGCTTCAGCCGTGCCGTAAGAGCCGCATAGTCAATGGGGCTTTAGCCCCTGAGGTACGCTTTGCACCCCATTCATCGCAGTCTCATCGCGATAAGTGGGGTGCAAAGCTAAACTCAATCTTGATGCCCGTCTCCGACCCCACCCCAATGCTCGTCTCCGACTTCCATTACGACCTGCCGGTAGAACTCATCGCCCAGCACCCGCCCGCCCAGCGCGGCTCCAGCCGCATGATGGTCCTCAACCGCGCCACCGGCGCACT
>PLOU01000004.1:0-6557 GCA_003142235.1 Granulicella sp. | reverse complement strand
CCCAGCCCGAAACCCAGCCCGAAGCCTCCGCCGCTCACCCCGCCGAAAATCTCTGGCGCGCCCTCGTCCGCCCCGCCCGCAAGGTCCGCCCCGGCGAAACCCTCCTCTTCTTTGACCGCAGCCCGGAAGCCAGCTCCGCCCAGCCCCTCCTCACCGCCGAAATCCTCGCCGCCGGCCCCTTCGGCGAGCGCACCCTCCGCTTCGCCCCGCTCCCCGACTTCCACGCCGCGCTCTCCCGCATCGGCCACATGCCCCTTCCCCCCTACATCCACCGCCGCCAGTCCTCCCAGCCCGATTCAGAGGAAGATCGTGCCCGATACCAGACCGTCTACAGCCATCCGCCCGGCTCCGCCGCCGCCCCCACCGCCGGCCTCCACTTCACACCCGAGATCCTCGCCGCCCTCCGCGCCCGCGGCGTGGAGATCGCAACCCTCACCCTCCACGTCGGCCTGGGCACCTTCCAGCCCGTCCGCGTCTCCCGCCTCGCCGACATCCGCCTCCACGCCGAGCGTTACACTCTCCCCGCCGCCACCGCCGAAGCCCTCAACCGCGCCCTCGCCGAAGGCCGCCGCATCGTCGCCGCCGGAACCACCACCACCCGCGCCCTGGAGCACATCGCCGCGCAAGCCTCGGGTGCCCCATCCATGACGGTCCCATCGTCATGGGTGGGATCGAATGAACCGGGTGCCCCATCCATGACGGTCTCATCCGGGGCCCCCTGCGAGCGGTCTTTGCTCGCTGGGGTGGAATCGTCATGGGTGGGATCGAATGAGCCGCAACAACCACCCCTTCACCTCGAACCCCACTCCGGCTCGACCAGCATCTTCCTCGCCCCCGGCCATCGCTTCCGCATCGTCGGCGGCCTGCTCACCAACTTCCACCTCCCCGAATCCACCCTCCTCATGCTGGTCGCCGCCTTCGCCGCCTGCACGGACAACGGGGAACGGACAACGGAGAACGCCCCCGCCCCCGGCCTCCACACCATCCTCGCCGCCTACGACCACGCCATCCGCCTCCGTTACCGCTTCTACTCCTACGGAGACTGCATGTTGCTCCTCTGAGCGGGCCGGAACCCCTTTTCACCCTGGGATTGCACGATTTTTCCCCATTTCCAGCGGTTTTTCCACTTTCCAGAGCCTTTTCCACTTTCCAGCGCCTTTTCCACATTTGCACCCCGCGTCCACACTTTCTGCACCACTTCTGCGCCTTGCCCCGCCTTTCCTCGCGCCCTACTCTCAACTCATGCCCTCGCCGCAAAGATTCCGCCCGCCCATCCCCTCTCCGCGGCAGCACGTCTCCCGCCCGGCCCCGGAGTCTTGATGCCGGGCCCTCCCACCCCACTCGCGGCAACGCCGTCAAACCCGCTAATAACGCCTGGTTTCAGAGAATTCCACAGCAATTTCCCTTGTTTTTCCCGTTAACCTGCCGTCAACAATCCCAAAATAGGAGTATTCGCAGAGCCAACACAATATCTTGTGCTTTATACTTGACACACCCCACTGGGGGCGGTACTTTCACGAATGCATCTTAGGTACCGTCGTTTCGTAAGGTAACCAGGCAACTCCGGTTCCCTATCCCCTCAATCGTTCCCGCAGTCGGGCCGCAGGGCTCCCCGCTGGCACAGAGGCCGAGGCAGACCCCTTTCGCACGCACCGGGAACCGAAGGAACCGCAAGGGCCACGCCACCACCGGCCAGTACGCGCCGTCCCCGCATTCAGAACCACGGATTCAGCACCAATGGAGTAGAAGCACCACGGCAGAGGAGTCATCCAGCAGCATTGCAGCACTCGATTCAGCACCACTGCCGAGAAGCAATCAAGCCCCATTGCAGCACTCGTTTCGGCGCCGCCAGAAGCGCCCATTAGATAATGAAGGAGATGTACCTCCCATGAACTCGACCCAGAGCCACACCGACGCGATCAACCTCACCGCGGCCCCGTCCCCCGCCGCCGCCCGCCCCGCCGCCCGCGCCGCCGGCCTCTCTTTCTCGCGCCACTTCACCCGCCCCGGCATCTCGCCCTTCGACGAGATCACATGGGAGCTGCGCGACGCCATCATTCAGGACTACAAGGGCCGCACCATCTTCGAGCAGAAGAACGTCGAAGTCCCCTCCGACTGGTCCATGACCGCCACCAACATCGTCGCCTCCAAGTACCTGCACGGCCAGGTCGGCACCCCCCAGCGCGAGAGTGGTGTCCGCGCCCTCATCACCCGCGTCGCAGAGTCCATCCGCGACTGGGGCCTCCGCGACGGATACTTCGCCACGCCCGCCGACGCCGCCACCTTCCACGCCGAGCTCTCCCACCTCCTGCTCAACCAGAAGGTCGCCTTCAACTCCCCGGTCTGGTTCAACGTCGGCTGCGATCGTCTCGAGCCCAACTCCGACGCGCAGAACTGGCACTGGAACCCAGCCACCGGCCGCGTCGAGTTCTCCGTCACCGGATACACCAAGCCCCAGTGCTCCGCCTGCTTCATCAACTCCGTCAACGACTCGCTCGACTCCATCCTCACCCTCGCCAAGACCGAGGGAATGCTCTTCAAGTGGGGCTCCGGCGCAGGCTCCAACCTCTCCAACATCCGCGGCTCCATGGAGACCCTCTCCGGCGGTGGCACCGCCAGCGGCCCGCTCTCCTTCATGCGCGGGTTCGACGCCTTCGCCGGCGTCATCAAATCCGGCGGCAAGACCCGCCGCGCAGCCAAGATGGTCATCCTCAACATCGACCACCCCGACATCGAGGAGTTCATCGAGTGCAAGGTCAAGGAGGAGGCCAAGGCATGGCACCTCGTCCAGGCCGGCTACGACGGCTCCGGCCCCGACTCCGAGGCCTACAGCTCCATCTTCTTCCAGAACGCCAACAACAGCGTCCGCGTCACCGACGAGTTCATGCAGGCCGTCGAGTCCGACACCAGCTTCTCCACCCGCACCGTCAAGGACCGCGAGCCCGTCCGCGAGTACCGCGCGCGCGACCTCATGCACAAGATCGCCGACGCCACATGGAAGTGCGGCGATCCCGGAATGCAGTACGACACCACCATCAACAAGTGGCACACCAGCAAGAACACAGCCCGCATCAACGCCTCCAACCCATGCAGCGAGTATATGTTCCTGGACGACTCCGCCTGCAACCTCGCCAGCTTCAACCTGCTCAAGTTCCTCACTCCCGGCGGACAGTTCGACATCGCCTCCTACCGCTATGCCATCGCCATCGTCACCACCGCGATGGAGATCATCGTCGACGCCGCCGGCTATCCCACCGAGATGATCGCCCGCAACTCGCACGACTATCGCCCGCTCGGCCTCGGCTACGCCAATCTCGGCGCGCTGCTCATGGCCTTCGGCCTGCCCTACGACTCCGACGCCGGCCGCGACCTCAGTGCAACCCTCACCGCCATCCTCTGCGGCGACGCCTACTGGCAGTCCGCGCGCATCGCCGAAACCTGCGCCCCGCTCGGCGCGGCCACCTCCATCACCCAGCAGTCCGAGATCACTGGCGGTGCCTGCCCCGGCTTTTACGTCAACCGCGAACCTTTCCTCGACGTCATCCGCATGCATCGCGCCGAGGTCAACAACATCGGCAAGCCCACCATCACCAGCCCGCGCACCACGCAAGAGCCGTTCCACGTTCCCCAGCTCGAGCAGCTCGTCGCGGCCAGCCGCCACGCCTGGGACGGCGCGCTCGCCCACGGCGAAAAGCACGGCTTCCGCAACTCCCAGGTCACCGTCCTCGCCCCCACCGGCACCATCGGCTTTATGATGGACTGCGACACCACCGGCATCGAGCCCGAGCTCGCCCTCGTCAAGTACAAGAAGCTGGTCGGCGGCGGAATGATTAAGATCGTCAACTCCACCGTCCCCTCCGCCCTCATCAAGCTCGGCTACAACGAGGCCCAGGTCAACGCCATCGTCAGCTACATCGACGCCACCGGCACCATCGAGGGCGCGCCCGGTATCAAGCCGGAGCACCTCGCCGTCTTCGATTGCTCCTTCAAGCCCGCCAAGGGAACACGCTCCATCCACTACATGGGCCACATCAAGATGATGGCCGCAACCCAGCCCTTCCTCTCCGGCGCAATCTCCAAGACCGTCAACCTGCCCCAGGACTGCTCCGTCGAAGACATCGCCGAGGCCTACATGCAGGCATGGCGTCAGGGCATCAAGGCCGTCGCCATCTACCGCGACAACTCCAAGGGAGCGCAGCCCCTCAACGTCCAGGCCCAGACCGACGCCGATCGCAAGGGCACGCGCGCCGTCGCTGCCAGCGAGCTCGCCATATCGGAACAGAACCTTTTGACCGCCGCCGACCGCATCACCGCGCTGGAGGCTGCCAACGCCGCCCTCGCCCACGAACTCAACCAGGTCCTCGCCGCCAGCACCCAGAACGTTGACGCGCTGGACGCCCAGGCCCCCCCGCGCGCCAGCCGCCATCGCCTCCCCGCCGAGCGCGCCTCCGTCACCCACAAGTTCGCCATCGCAGGCCACGAGGGATACATCACCGTCGGCCTCTATCCCAACGGCTACCCCGGCGAGATCTTCATCCGCATGGCAAAAGAAGGTTCCACCGTCTCCGGCCTCATGGACAGCTTCGCCACCGCCATCAGCATCTCGCTGCAGCACGGCGTCCCCCTGCGCGTGCTCTGCGAGAAGTTCGCCCACACCCGCTTCGAGCCCTCCGGCTGGACCGGCAATCCCGAGATCGGCTTCGCCAAGTCCATCATGGATTACATCTTCCGCTGGATTAATATCCGCTTCCTCTCCGGCCACCAGCTCGACCTCTTCGCCAACATGGGCCCCGCCGCCGGCGAAGCCGCCCCCTCCGAAGCCGTCCTCCCCAGCGGCGCGTTCGACAACCTCGCCCCCACAGCCGACGATGCCAGCCCCCAGGCCATCCTCCAGCGCGAGACCCGAACCCCTCGCGCCCTCTCCGACGAAGAGATCTTCGACAACGGAGCAGACAGCCAGTACGGTGCCCACAGCCAGTTTGATGACCGCACCCCGCCCCGCCACGGCATCGCCCCCGAACCCGCCGCCGGCGGCCAACCAACAACCGGCAACCAGCAACCAACAACCGCCTTCGAGGACCGCGGCCTCTACCACCCCGCCGACGCCATGCGCGCCATGTATGACATGGGCGACGCCCCCTCCTGCGCCACCTGCGGTGCCATCATGACCCGCTCCGGCTCCTGCTACCGCTGCATGAGCTGCGGCAGCACCTCCGGCTGCAGCTAAGAGCCTGTACAGAAACTGATTTTTCTCGTTATCGTTGTATGTCGTCATTCTGGCGAAGCCAGAATCTCCGTATTTCGTCGTTGCCGGGTGCCCCATTCATGCAGCTTCATCGCATGAGTGGGAAGACAAATCGATTCACTGAAAGGAACACAATGAACGCACTACAAGAAGCGCCTGCGCAGGCCGCGCGCCCCACCTCCGCGGAGCCCGAGATCTACCAGGAGGGCGACTGTTGGCGCTTCCGCTGGGCCGGCCAGGATCACGGTTCCTTCGACTCCGAGCAGAGCGCAATCTCCGCCGCCCTCCGATGCAAGCGCCTCTCCATCCTGCACCGCGCCGCCTCCCTCAACCTCGACTGAGGCTCCTTCGCACCGCCTTCCACCCTTCACGCCGCCACCGTAAACGTGTCCTCCCCGCGCGTCACCGCGCGATACATCGTGTCGCGCTCGAGCTGAATCCCCCTCCAACCACATGCGCGCAGCAAAAAAGGCCCGGCAGACCACCGGGCCTCTCCCGCAAATCCAGATTCAGCCCCAGAACTGGACCCATCTGGGTTCAGCCCACGGAGACTGTTCCCCTATCTCTTGCCCGATAAGTGGCCGCGTCCATCGCGCTCTTCGTTGCCTTTGAAGGCCGCTCTGGTCGGACCAGCTTTATCGCCGGCCTTGGGCATATCGCCCTTGTACCCATGCTGCGGGTCGTATTGGTTGTTCACGGTGCCATGGAACTCGCTCGCGCCATGGAACCACGGCCCCACCCCGATGAAGGCCCCGCTATTGAAGTACTGCGGCCCATAGTAGCCGTCGGGGCTACAGCTGTACGGCGCGTAGTCGTAGTAGCCATAGGGACACGATGGCTCGGCTCCAACGCTGATGATGACCTGCGCCCGCGCCATGGGCGCCGCCGCTAAAGCGATGCCTGCAACGGCAGCCAGCGCAAACGATGTGATTGTACGCATGAAATTGATACCTCTACCGGGTTTGATTCGGTCGAGGTAGATTACGTTGTATTGCCGGGTGCCCCATTCATGCGCGTCCTGTACGCATGGGTGGGCGCTCGCGAAGCGGACCGCTTCCCCTGCAGACCGCGCTATACTCAACCCATGAGCCTCGCCCTCGATCCCGCCACCGAGCAGCGCATCCAGCGTGAGATTGCCCGCGGCGCCTACCGCGAGCCCGCCGAACTCATCAACCGCGCCCTCGACCTCCTCGAATCGCAGGAGAACTGGCTCCTGTGCAACAAGGACGCCATCCACCAGCGCCTCGCCGAGAGCATGGCCCAGGCCGAACGCGGCGAACTCCACACCCCCGATGAGGTCCGCGCCCTGCTC
>PLOU01000054.1 GCA_003142235.1 Granulicella sp. | reverse complement strand
AAAATATAATTGGAAGGATTATCGCAAGCAAATACGTGCTTTCCGAGTCTAAGATCGTATAGGCGATTCAGCTTGTGCTGAACTTGCCTATATCACAGAGATGGAATGAAGCTCAGCCAGTAGGCGCATAGCCTTCGATGCCATGAAGGTCTCAGGAGGAATAGTAAGATGCGGCGTTGTTGGTTCATTTTTTTCGTATTCTTTGCAATTTCATTATGGCAACCACTTATCTACGGTCAGGGGAGCCGTGCCATCGACCCGAAGCCCGGCATCGGTCATACTGTGCGCGTGCCGTTTGTGTACGAGCATCCTGAAAAGGGCTCGTTCGACCTCTATTACGAACTGGGAAAAGCATTCGATCCGGCGAAGCGCACCGTATTTGTCATCGCCGATGGGCAGCAATTCTATGTGCGCAAAGGACTCATCACGCCGCTGCAAGACAAGCTCTTTGGTGACTCCTTCAATGTGGTGGGCATCATCGGGCGTGGTGTGAACGAGACAGTAATGCGAGAAGTCAAGCAGGGCGGTTCTGTTGATTGGCTCAATGCTTACCAGATTCTCAACAGCGACGAATGGATTGAGGACATTGATTCGGTGCGCAAGGACATGCTGGGCTCCACTGGCACGGTTGCTCTATATGGACGTTCCGGTGGGGCGCTCCTTGTTCACCAATACCTTTGCAAACATCCGGAGCATGTGGCCACCGTATTTACGCAGGCTTCGGTCAACCGGTTTCTCGATGCGGAGTTTGGTCTCTCGTCTGATACATTTTGGGACGAAATTGGACAATCCGACATCACGCTTCAGTCCGTGCTTCTCAAAGCCGTTGCGCGGCGCCCGGCTGATCGCAGCAGAATTATGCTTTTGCTGCAGAGGCAGAATTTATTTGTTCCAGCTGCTCATATTGCCGCAGAGCGAGCGAAGTTAATTCATATACTCGACATCTGGGATGAGACCAGCATTGCGAAGATGAGCAAGGATTATGAGGTCGATCCGATTCAGGATTTCTTGAAAGCCGGAAACCCTACGATCAGTGTGCGCGTGTTTGAGCTGTTTGCGCCCGTGCTCGCGGTTGCGCGAGCTGGCACAGAGCAGCGAATCGATCCAGACATGGAAGTGGGCAAGCTGTTCGCCGAGCCACTGCTTCAACTGCTGGCGCAGAATAAGATTGCTGCCCCGTCCATGGACTTCAGAGCAGCTCATTTTGTCACCGCCGATGTTTACATCGTGGCCGGTCGTTATGATCACACCGCTGACTACCGAAGCCAAATCGCCCTGGCGTCAGAGTATCCGAACCACCGACTACTTCTGCTGAACGACGATCATGATTTTCTTGAACTAGAGAAGACCAAGTTGATTCCTAACCTTGTGCAGTCGGCACTGTCCGATGGCATTCATGGACCGGAGAAGGCGGGGATTGAACGGCAATTGGGTTCTCTGATATATCACGAATATCGATAGGGAAGGACAGATCATCTGGCGGGTGGCCCAGATCTGAACTGAGTCACAAAGCCGGGTGCCCCACATCCGGGGCCCCCAGCGAGTGCACTTGCTCGCTGGGGTGGCGTCTCGATTCTGAGATGTGGGAGATGCCGCCTCCCCCCCCTCGCACTTCCATCCCTAACCAATTCAGTTGTCCTCCGTCTGACGTATATGCAACCTCTGCCGGCATCGCTCCTTCCATCGCCTTGCGGATCGTCTTCCCGGCGCATCGCTCCCATCCACCAACGATTCACAACCCCATCTCAGTGCCATACAGTTTTTCCGAATATAATTAGCTGCTGAAATTTGAAAGGGTGATCCATGGGCCTCAAAAGGTTTTTCGCTCTCGTTGCAGCCACCGTCCTTCTGACTGTCGCCTCCTTCGCTCAAACCCTGCCGCAAGGCGTTCAGAAGGTGACCTCCGTCGAGGGCGTCACGGAGTACGCCTTTCCCAACGGCCTGCACGTCCTCTTATTTCCCGACAACTCCAAGCCCAAGATCACCGTCAACGTCGTCTACCTCGTCGGCTCGCGCAACGAAGCCTATGGCGAGACCGGAATGGCCCACCTCCTGGAGCACATGACCTTCAAGAGCGCCGAGGACGGCCGCGAACTCTTCAAGGACCTCACCAACCGCGCTGGTGGCAACTTCAACGGCACCACCAACTACGACCAGACCATGTACTTCGAGACCGTCAACGCCAGCGACGACAATCTCCGCTGGGCGCTCGATCTGGAGACCGACCGCATGGCCCACATGACCATGCTCAAGAAGGACCTCGACAGCGAGATGACGGTCGTCCGCAACGAAATGGAGGCCGGCGAGAACAGCCAGTTGAACGTCCTCGACGAGCGCGTCATGGCCGCCGCATACAACTTCCATAACTATGGAAAAACCGTCATTGGCGACCGCACCGACGTCGAGCGTGTGCCCATCGCAAACCTCGCGGCCTTCTATCACAAGTACTACCAGCCCGACGACGCCGACCTCATCATCGCGGGACAGTTCGACCCATCCAAGGCGCTGGCCATGGTCTCCCAGACCCTCGGCGCACTGCCCCGGCCCGAGCGAGTGCTCACCCAGCCCTACACCGTCGAGCCCACCCAGGAAGGCGAGCGTTTCGTCACCCTCCGCCGCATCGGAGACATTCAGGCAATCATTGCGGTCTACCACATTCCCGCCGCGCTGCATCCCGATATCGCGCCCCTCGAAGTCATGTCCCAGGTGCTCGGCGCTCCGCAGACAGGCCGTCTGTATAAGGCGCTGGTCGACACCAAGAAGGCTGTCGCGGTCAGCATGGGCGCAAACGACATGCACGACCCCGGGGTTGAACTGGCATTCGTGCAGCTCAAGCCGGAGCAGTCCATCGACGACGCCCAGCAGATTCTGCTCAAGACGGTCGAGGGCCTGCCCAGCGATCCGCCCACGCAGGAGGAGGTCGATCGCGCCAAGGCACGCATCGAAAAGAACATTGAACTGGCGCTCACCGACTCGCAACAGGTTGCCCTCATGCTTGGCGGATACGCGGGCGACGGCGACTGGCGCTCCTTCTACCTCATGCGCGACGAGGTGAACAAGGTCACCCCCGCCGACGTGACGCGCGTGGCCAAGGCCTATCTCAAGTCCTCCAACCGCACGCTCGGCGAGTTCATTCCCACCAAGACTCCCGATCGCGCCGAGATTCCCCCCACGCCCGATCCCGCTGCGCGCTTCAAGGACTACCACGGCGGCGCGGCCATTCAAGAGGGCGAGACCTTCGATCCCACGCCGCAGAACATCGAGGCCCGCGTCATCCGCGCCAAACTGCCCAACGGTCTCAAGCTCGTCATGTTCTCCAAGAAGACCCGCGGCGGCACCGTCTCGGCCACCATCGACCTCCGCTTCGGCGACGAGAAGTCGCTCTTCAACAAATCCGCCGCCGGAACCATGGCTGGTGGCCTGCTCCTGCGCGGCACCACCACCAAGAACCGCCAGCAGATTCAGGATGAGACCGACCGCCTCAAGGCGCAGATCAACATCGCCGGCCACTCCAACTCCGTTTCGGTCTCCCTCCGCACACTGGACGCCAACCTCGCGGATACGCTGCGCTTCACCCGCGAACTCCTGCGCGAACCCAGCTTCCCCGCCACCGAATTCGAACAGATCCGCCAGCAGCGCCTCGCCAGCGCCGAGAGCGGCAGGTCCGACCCCTCAACCCTGGCCTCCATGGAGATGGATCGCCACATGAACCCGCAGTACTCCCGCGGCGACGTGCGCTACACCTCCACCATCGACGAGCGCATCGAGGACCTCAACAAGCTCACCCTCGACGACGCGCGCCAGTACTACAAGCAGTTCTACGGGGCCAGCGAGGGAGAGATCGTCATCAGCGGACAGTTCGACCCCGCCCAGATGAAGAAGCTCGTCACCGAACTCTTCGGCGATTGGAAGAGCCCCAGCCCCTACGCGCGCCTTCACTATAGCTACGTCCCCGTCGCGTCCATCGACCAGAAGATCGAAACCCCCGACAAACAGAATGCCCTCTTCCTCTTTGATATGCCGATGAAGATGAGCGACGAGGACCCCGACTACGCGGCCCTCACCATCGCCGGCATGATCTTCGGCGGCTCGCCCAACTCGCGTCTCTTCGAGCGCATTCGTGTCAAGGACGGCCTCAGCTACGGCGCCTCTGCCGGATTCACCATTCGCACCAAGGATGACGGAAGCCTCCTATCCGGCGGGGCCATCGCCGCGCCCCAGAACATGGCCAAGGTCGAAGCCGACTTCAACCAGGAGCTTGCCCTCGCCCTCAAGGACGGATTCACCGCCGACGAGGTCGCGAAGGCCAAGAAGACCTGGCTCGACGAGCGCGCGCAGCAGCGCACCGAAGTTGGCTCCGTAGCGGAGCTGCTCAGCAGCCGCGAACGATGGGACCGCACCCTGCTCTTCGATGCAAAACTGGAGGCCGCCGTGGCCGCCCTCACGCCACAGCAGGTCAACGACGCCTTCAAGCGCCACATCGATCCCACCGACATCTCCATCGTCAAAGGCGGCGACTTCAAAAAGTCCGGCACCTTCCAATAACCCGCCGCCTCAGACGTGACAACCCGGCGAGCGCTCCTTGCCCGCCGGGTGTCGCATCTCACCGTTGCCTGTCCTTGCTCGTCATCCTGGCGAAGCCGCCTGAGAGTCGTCATTCTGGCGCAGACACATGAGTGTCGTCATTCTGGCGCAGCCAGAATCTCCGTATTTGTCTTGCTTAAGGGCACGGGTTCACCCGTGCCGTAACCGCCGCATAATGACCGGGGCTTTAGCCCCTGAGGCAATTCTTGCTCGTCATCCTGGCGAAGCCACCTGAGAGTCGTCATTCTGGCGAAGCCAGAATCTCCGTATTTCGCCGTTGCCCGTTCTTGCTGTCATCCTGAGCGC
>PLOU01000128.1 GCA_003142235.1 Granulicella sp. | reverse complement strand
ACCTTGCGCCGCCGCCGCAACAGCTCCGTCAGCTCATCCTGCACCGTCAGCCGGTTCTTCGGATCGTCGTACTTCAGCGTGATCCAGTAGTCCAGTTGCTCGGGGTGCATGTAGTGGAAGGTCGAGATGGGGAAGTAAGCCTGGTTGTCCTGCGGGTTCTTGCCACCGCCGAAGGGCTGCTTCTGTTTGTCCAGCACCCCCACCACGGTGAACATCATCCCGGCGGCCTCCACATCGCGGCCGATCGCGCTCTGCCCGGGGAACAACTGGTCCGCCGTGTCGTAGCCAAGCACCGTCACTCGCGCCGCGCGCTCCTGGTCCTGTTCGGTGAAGAAGCGGCCATCCAGCATGTCCAGATCGGAGACGTCCTTCTCATCCGGAGTGTTTCCCGCCAGGATCGTGCCTTGCATGGTCTTTCCGGCGCCCTTGATCGCCGTCACCCCGCTGCGCCCCGGAGCGGTGTTGTCGGTATACTGCAGCTCCGGCGAGACGGCCACCACATGTGGCAGTTCACGCATCGCAATCGCATCGTCGTAGGTCAACTGTTTGCGCGTCAGCATTTCGGTGGTCGGACGTCCGGTGAACGCGGGAAAGCGGTAGATAAACAGGACGTTCGATCCCAGCGACTGCACCAACCCCTCCACGCCGGAGTTCAACCCATTTACCACCGACGAGATGGTAATCACCGTCAAGACGCCGATCACGATGCCGAGGATGGTCAGCCCGCTGCGCAGCTTATTCGCGCGCAGCGTACCCATGGCCATCGTCACCGTCTCTTTGAAGTCGCCCATCCGCATCGTCGTTTTCCTGTTCCCTGTTCCCTAATCCCTGTTCCCTGCCTTTACAGCTCCGCCCGCAGCGCCACGATGGGGTCCAGATTCGCTGCCTTGCGCGCCGGATACACCCCGAAGAATATCCCCACCGAAGCCGCCAACGACAGTCCCAGCATCACGCTCCACAACGCAATCGTCGACGGGAACCCCAGCGCCAGCGTCACTCCCTGCGCCACTGCGAGGCCAAGCAGCACGCCGAAGAACCCGCCCATCAGCGCCAACGCGCTCGACTCCACCAGAAACTGCAACATAATGTCGTGTCCGCGCGCGCCCAGCGCCTTGCGAATCCCAATCTCCCGCGTCCGCTCGGTCACGCTGGCCAGCATCATGTTCATAATCACGATCCCGCCCACCACCAGCGAGATCAGCGCAACCCCTCCCATCACCGCGCCGAACATCGCCGTCACTTTGGAGACGAAACTAACCAGCGTATCGTTGATGTTCAGCTCGAAGGAGTCCTCCGCGCCCGGCGCGTCGTGCCGCTTGGCGCGCATCAGCACGCGCACCTCGTCGCCCGCTGCCTCCAGCACCGGCCCCGCCGACCCCGCCTTCACATAGATCACCGCCGCCTTCATGGCGGTGCCGTAGGTCTTCATGTAGGCGGTCAGCGGCACCGCAACCCAGTTGTCCTGGCTCTGCCCGAAGGTGCTGCCCTGCTTCTCCGCCACTCCCACCACGGTGTACGGCATCCCATCGGCGCGCAGCTCCAGGCCCAGTGGATCGACCCCTGGAAACAGATTGTCGCGAATGTCCGTCCCGATGATCGCCACCCGCGTCGCATGGTCGTCATCGACCTGTGTAAACCCTCGCCCCTCCGCAATGTCCAGGTTCTTCAACGACGGCATCTGCCAGGTGTAGCCGCGGATCGTGGTGTCGGTCACCGAGTTCGTCCCGCGCACCACCTTGGCCACGTTCCACTGCGACAGCCCGATCTCGGTGCAGCGCGTGCAGTTGTCGCGCACATAGAGGTAGTCGTCGTAGAGGATGTACTTCCGCCTCTGATAGCGCTCGTACTCCTCCGAGCTGAAGATGAGCGACGGCATGCGCTGCACCGTGAACTCATCCGCGCCATAGCGCGTGAACTTGGTGGTGACGTATGTGTACGCGCCGTTGACCAGCGTTGCCACGGCGATGATGCTGGCCACGCTGATCATCATGCCCAGCAGGGTCAGCACCGTGCGCAGCTTGTTCTGCCACAGGGACTGCAACGCCAGCTTGATCGCCTCTCGGAATTCCATCGCTCTTGCTTGATTGTACGCAGTCCAGTCCCTATCCGTTCCGCGCGCCCACCCCTGGTCTGCGATACACTCAAGAGGCAGGCGGCTGGATGATCGCTGCCTCCCGCGCCCAGTCCTCTCGTCAGGCCAGCGCGTCGGGAGGGGGAGGAAAGTCCGGACTCCGCAGGGCAGTGTGCCGGATAACGTCCGGGATTTGCGCTTCAAGGCGCAAAGACGGCCAGTGCAACAGAAAATATACCGCCCACGAACGGACGGCATGGCGCAAGCCAAGCCGGGCAAACCGCCGGGGGTAAGGGTGAAATGGTGCGGCAAGAGCGCACCGGACGGCCAGCAATGACCGCCGCATGGTAAACCCCACACGGAGCAAGACCAAATAGGCAGGGATCGCGCCCGCACTCTCCAGCGGGCACGAGCGTATCGGCCCGATGCGCTCAGGCGGAGAGCTTGGTTTCGTCCGTTCGCGGACGAGGCTGCCGGAACTTGCGGGTAGGTTGCTGGAGCGGCGCGGTAACGCGTCGCCTAGAGGAATGATCGTCTAAAACAGAATCCGGCTTACGGGCCGTCTGCAAGGGACATGGCCCCGCTCTCCGCAAGGTCTGCGGGGCCACCAATTTTTTAACCAGTTCGAGAGATGCTTTCGTCTGGAGCCTAGGAGTAATGTTATTTACAGCCATTTCTCTCGTTGAAGCCTTGTTTCTGCCGTGAAAGGAAGTCAAATTGGGCAAACTGGAAGGAATCTTTACCCCGCTTCTGGTCCCGCTGGACGAAACCAGCCAGATCAACGAGGCCGAACTGCGCCGCTTCGTCTCCTGGCTGATCGAGAAGGGCGTGCATGGCCTGTATCCCAACGGGTCCACCGGCGAGTTCACGCGCTTTACTCCGGCGGAGCGCCGCCGCATCGTCCACATCGTCGCCGAAGAGACGGCGGGCCGCGTTCCCATCCTGGCGGGCGCCGCCGAGGCCAACGTCAAGGAGACGCTCTTCGCCTGTCAGGCTTACGCCGATATGGGCGTGCGCGCCGTCGCCATTGTGGCGCCCTACTACTACAAGCTCGCGCCGGAGTCGGTGTACGCGTACTTCGCGGAGATCGCGCGCAACTCGCCCATCGACCTGACGCTATACAACATTCCGGCCTTCGCCAGCCCCATCGACGTGACCACCATCCGCCGCCTGGCCGACGGTTTCCCCCGCGTCATCGGCATCAAGGACTCCTCCGGCGATCTGGCCTTCATGATGCGCATGATCGCGGGGATCCGCCCCAACCGGCCCGACTTCACCTTCCTCACCGGATGGGAGGCCGTGCTCATCCCCATGCTGATGATCGGCTGCGACGGCGGTACGCACGCCTCCAGCAACGTCGTCCCGGAGATTACGCGCAAGATGTACGACATGTACCGCGCGGGCGACACCGCGGGGGCCATGCAGTGGCAGTACCGCATCCTCGAACTATTCGACGTGATGCTCAACCTCCCATTCGAGTTTCCCGACGGGTTCCGCGCCGCGGCCGCGCTGCGCGGCTTCCACTTCGGCCACACCCGGCTGCCCCAGACCAGCGTGCAGCACTCCGAGCACAAGGTCCTCAGCAACGTGATGCAGTGCATCCTCGCCGACTTCGAGCTGGTAAACCCGCCGGCCTCAGGATGTCCGGTGCGCACCGGAGATATCGGCCAGGACAAATTGGAGCAGATCGTCTACAAAGTGGTGCATGAGATCAAGAATCGGGGTCTCTTCTGATTGAGGCACTCGCCATCCTCGAGATCGGCGGCTGGTCGCCAGCCATGGTCGTGCTCGACGCCATGGAGAAGACCGCCAATGTCCGCGTGGTGCAGACGGAGCTGAACGACGCGCCCGGAGTATGCATCAAGCTCGCCGGGCGCATCGGCGATATCCAGTCCGCCGCGCACGCCGCCGAAGCTGCCGCGCAGGCCATGCAGGTCCCCATCCTCGCACACGTCATCCCCCAGCCGGCGGAGGGCTCCCGCGCCGCCTGGGAGGCCGCGCCCGACTTCAACCCCCTCATCGAACAGCCGTCCGTCCAGAGACCGGAGAACACCATGAACGAACAAGCCAGCTTTGCCGTGGGACTCATCGAGACCCAGGGATTCACCGCCGCCTTCGAAGCCATCGACACCGCGCTGAAGACCGCCAACGTCGAGGTGCTCGCCCGCGAGAAGCTGGGCGGCGGATACATCACCATCATCATCAAGGGCGACGTCGCCGCCGTGCGCGCCGCGGTGGACGCGGGCAAGGCCCATGTGGAGGGCCTGGGCAAGCTCATCGCCGCCCACGTCATCCCCAGCCCCAGCCAGGGCGTCCTCTCGCTGCTGCCCAAGTAGCGCCCGCTTACGATTTCGGAACGCCCCAAGCGATCGAAGGGTAGCGATCTCCGCGCGGCGTCACCGGATGGAATGCGCGGCCTGCTGGCTGGCGGCGGGCGTCGCCGCAGCCGAAGGACCGGAATTGAACAGTTGCGGGCCGCATTCGCTCAGCACGGTCATCCCGACCACAAACACAAGCGGCCAGCAGAACAGCCACAGCTTCCGTGCAAATTCGTCCGACTTTTCTCGAAGATGGTTCATCGCACTCACCCAGGACCTCGCGCTGGTTCCAGCCAGCGCCAAGTTCAAGGAGATGCTCTTCTGCGTTAAGAATGGGTAGGGATTTTGCTAATAGTTCGTAAGTTTATGGCCCCCGCGAAGCTCTGGCAAACAGCGCTCGCGCGCCCAACGAACAACGGATAGCGGAGAACGAACAGCACACAACGGAGAACGCACAACCACCCTCAGTTGGTCACCACATGCATCGCGAAGCCCGCGCAGAGCAGCGCGATCAGGTCCTCAACCACCCCAACCTTCCAGTCCGCGCAGCCGGTCCTCTCCACCATGTCGCGCCGGATCATGAACCCCGCGAAGGCCCCCAGAGCCGCGCCCACCACGCCCAGCAGCACGCCCTCCAGCCCCGGCCCAGCCATCGCCGTCGCGGCGATCGAGCCGATCAGCCCGCCCAATACAAGCCGCGCCGTCAGCGGGCCGAGCGTAATCCGGTCGGGCGTTCGCGGTAGTTTGTCGGCGACAACCTCCGCCAGCGCCAGCACGGTGAACGTCGCAACCGCCGCAACGCTGGCCATCCACGCCGCCCAGGTGCCCTCCAGGGGAAGGTAGCCCAGGTAGGCGAACCAGCACAGAACGGCCATCGGCGTCATCGCGCGCAGCCCCGTGGTCACACCGAGTAGAGGGATCGCCAGCAGCCAGGACAAGATTGCGATCAGCATGAAACCACCTTTGGAGCATGGCGCGGGCGACTGCGCTTGAACCCGCGCTCAATGTTCGATGCGCCATCTGCCAGCCAAATCGCCGGTGATGGAAAGTGTCTCACGCAAAGGTGGCTCTTGGGTACAACTTCGTGGATCGGGTCGCAGCCGAAGAGTTACTGCCGCAGCCACCCATACAGCGGGAACCGCTGGGCCATCTCCAGCACCTCGCCGCGAATCCGCGACAGCTTCGCCGGGTCCGCGCGATGCTCCAGCGCCGAGACGATCCACTTCGCAATCACGCGCATCTCCGGCTCCTTCATGCCGCGCGTGGTCAGTGCCGGCGTGCCAATGCGAATCCCGCTGGGCTTCATCGGCGGGTTGGTGTCGTACGG
>PLOU01000096.1 GCA_003142235.1 Granulicella sp. | reverse complement strand
TATTTACGGATAAGCTCTAAGAACCTGTTTAAAAACTACCCAGGAAGCGTTCTGCTCGGGATGTGGGGCCGGAAGAAACCCATATCCCAGGGGCTAAAGCCCCGAATTGTGGCGAGTCGTGATGTCCGGGCTGAAGCCCGGACCTATCTCAGAAGCAAAAACAATGGCACGGACATTGCATTCGCGCGAGTTTTTAGACAGATTCTAAGGCTTGGACCGACAAAGCATGGGATGGGCCGCTTCAGTGACAGGTCGGTTCCTCCTGGAACTGCTTGGTCGCCGCCATGGAGGCGAGGCCACGTGCGCAGCTCAGGATCTTCTGGTCCAGCGGATTGTTGTCGAAGGAGTCCGGAGCGGAGTAGCTGGATTTGGCGTGCATGGCCAGGAATTGATCGCTCATCTGCTGCATGTTGGTGAACTCATTGCGCAGCAATGCCACTGCACTGCGGTCCGGATCGGTGGTTGCCGCGGCAGTTGCCAGCGTCAGCTTGCTGTCGCCCGACCGGCGCAGCCCGCCCACCCAGTTCTCGGTGACGGGATTATTGGTCTGCACAGCGGTGACGATCGCCACACGCCATTCGCGGATCGCGGTCAACGCTTCAATCTCCGCCCGCAGAAAGCCTTCGGAGAGCTGCGCAGGCTGGTTCGGCTGGGCCGGCTGCACCGTTGAACTCGCCGTGCCAGGCAGGGTCAGGATGGTCTGGTTGCCCTGGAACCGGATCGATCCGTGGGTGATCCGCGCCAGCGACTCGACATCCACATACGACTTGCCGTTGATCTGCACCAGCGAGGCGTGGTCGGGCTGGCCCGCGATGGTGAGAGTCGTCCCAGCCTGCTGCTGCGCCTGCGCGGTGGCCGCGATCGGCAGGGCCAGCAGAACAGCCAGCTTCGCCAGCGAGCGTACGAATCGGTTCTTCATGGGGAGTACTCCTTGTGCCTATCGGTTGGATGCCCGCAGACCTCCTCAGGGCAACCTCACAAGAGCAAAGGCTTAACACCGATCTACACCGATGAAACCGATCCTAGGCAGACGAAGGTTGAGAGTGGGAATGCAGGTTCGGCTTCCCCTTCATCAGTCTTGGTCTTATCGGTTTAATCGGTGCAGATCGGCGCTAAGTAGTTCGTTCCCGCCGCACGGCGCGCTTTACATGGGCGTATTGCAGCAGGATGAAGCTGTCCGTCATCCCGGCGATGTAGTCGGCGACGACGCGCGCCAGCCCCTCGCTCTCGATCTGCTCCACATAGCCTGAGGGCAGTTCCTCTGGCTCCGCAATCCAGAAGTCGAAGAGCGCCGTGACCACCTGCTCGGCCTTGTCGTGCTCCAGCGAGAGCGCGTGGCAGGTATACAGCGTCTCGTAGAGGTAGCGCTTCTCCTGCTGGCGCTGCGCCTCCGCCAGTGTCGAGAAGGTAGCCAGCCGCGTGGGGTGGGCGCGCACCTCGTCCAGGCTGCTGGCGCCGATCGCGCGCGTATTGGCCAGCGTGGTCGCGATCAGGTCGTCGGTCAGGATGTTCTGCATCCGTTGCAGCGCCTCGTAGAAGAGGTACTTGGCCTCAACGCCGGAGTGCTCGCGCTCCACCTGCGCATAGCTTTGGGCCAGCAGATCGACGTGCTCACGGATGTGGTCGATCTCCAGCAGCCCCGACTCCACCCCGTCGTCCAGGTCCGCCGTAAGATACGCAATCTCGTCGGCCAGGTCGATGATCTGCGCCTCCAGCGGTGGCCGCCGGTCGAGTAGGTAGCCGGCCAGCTCGGGATACTCGCCGGCGCTATAGTCGCGCGAGTGCTTGATGATCCCCTCGCGCACGCCTTGTGTCAGGTTCAGCCCGCGATGCGCGGCGTAGCGCAGCTCGAAGTGCTCCACGATGCGCAGCGCGTGCAGGTTGTGGTCGAAGCGCAACCCGTGCCGCTTCAGGCATTCATCCAGCGCTCGCTCGCCTGCGTGCCCGAACGGAGGGTGCCCGATGTCGTGCACCAGCGCCAGGGCCTCGGCCAGCTCCTGGTTCAGCCCCAGCTCCTGGGCCACGCCGCGCGCGATCTGCGCCACCTCGATGGTGTGGGTCAGGCGGCTGCGGAAGTGGTCACTGGCGCGGCTGGTGAACACCTGCGTCTTGCCGGCCAGGCGGCGAAACGCGCGCGCCTGCACAATGCGTTCGCAGTCGCGCTGGAACGCGCTGCGGCTTGGCCGCTGCGGCGCGGCGTAGACGCGCTCGGTGAGCGCGTCGTCCGCGTCACCGCAGACCGCGCAGCAGTGCAGCCCGGAGTTCTTCGCCTCATTCAAAGTCACAGTGAGTTAAGTGTACCGTGCGCAATGAAGTGGGTCCGGCTGCGTGGCCGTTACTTGGCGCCCTTGTCGGATGCGGGGCCCAGCTTGGCCAGTTTGACGCGCGCGTTCTCCAGCTTGTGCTGCACCTTCTGCACGTCCTCGGGATCGGCGTCGGCGGCCAGCGAGTGGGCGTATTCGGTCATCGACCGCTCCCACTGCGCCACCGCCATCTTCAGGTTGCCGGTCTTCTCGTATAGCTCGCCCAGATGGTCATGCACGGTCGGGTCGCTGTTCATGCGCTCATTGGCCTTGCGCAGGTTCTCTTCCGCCTCGGGGTACTGCCCGCTCTTGAAGTAGACCCAGCCGAGCGAGTCCAGGTAGGCCCCGTTCTGCGGCTCCAGCTCCACCGCCTGGCGGATCATCTTCAGCGCCTCGGGCAGTTTCTGGCCCTGGTCGGCCAGCATATATCCCAGATAGTTCAGCACGCCTGGGTTGTGCGGGTCGATCGCCAGCGCCTTGCGGAACTGGACCTCCGCCTGGTCGTACATCTTCTGCCGCTCGTAGAACTCTCCGCGCAGGTAGAGCACTTCCAGCTTCTCGTCCGGCTTTGTGGCCAGCGCGTCGGCCTTGTCGAGCTGCTCGCTCGCCTCCTTGAACCGCTTCAGCCGGATGTAGACCTGCGCCAGGTCCTCATCCACTTCGCGGTCGTCCGCGCCTCCGGTCAACTGCGCCTTGGCCAGCGCGATTCCCTCCACCTCCTGCCCGGTGTCCGCAAGCTGCACGGCGTAGGCCAGTTGAGCGAGGTGGTTCTTGGGCAGCGCCTTCGCCACTTCGGCGGCGGCCTCGGTTGCTTCCTTCCACTGGTGCGCGTCGCGATAGGCATCGATCTCGCCGTCGAAGCCGCGTTCCGCGTACTCTCCGCCGAGGTCGATGATCTGCTTGTAAGCCGCCACGGCCTCCGCCGTCTTGTTCTCTTCGCGATCGATGATGCCAAGCCGGTCGAGAAAGATCGCGCGGTTCTGCTTCTCCTGCTCGGAGTACTTGCCATCGGCGTGCGCCGAGCTGTCGAGAATGCCGGTCAGTACATCCGTTGCCTGGCCGTACTTGCCCAGCGCGTCGTAGATCAACGCCTCGTTGTAGCTCAGTTCCAGCGAGTCCTGCACCTGCAACTTCGCCTTCTCCAGCGTCGCGAGCGCCTCGTCGTAGTGGCCCTGGCGGCGTTGGATCTCGGAGATGCGGATCTCCGACTGCGCGTCCGTCGGGTCCGCCGCCACCAGCGCGTTGAACGCCTTAAGCGCCTCATCCAACTGGCCGTCCATCAGCAGTGCAGTCGCAAGGCCGCGCTCGGCATCGGGATTGTCCGGGTCGATCTCCAGCGAGCGGCGGTAGGCCGCGGCAGCCTCCTTCGGCTTCTTCAACTGGTCGTAGCTGGCCGCCAGAGCGAACTCGATCCGCGCCGTCCGGTCCGCCACCGGCACCGCCGAGAGCGTATCGACCGCGCGCTGCGCATCCCCCTCCTCGCTGTACAGCGCCGCCATCCGCAGCACAACCTCCTCGCTGTCACCATCGATCTTCTGCGCGGCCTTGAACTCAGCCTCCGCCTTGGCGTGGTCGTGGTTGAGCGCGTAGAGCTGCCCCAGCAGCAGCTTGGTCTCCAGATCGGCCGGCTTCAGGCGCGCGATCGTCTCGTACTCGGCGATCGCCAGTTGCAGCATCTCACCAGCCTGTGTGCCCTGCATGTCGCCCAGCGAACGCAGATACACCTGCCCCAGCAGCGTGTGCGCCGCCACATCGTCCGGGTTCTTCTTCAACTGGTCCTGCGCGGCGCCTACCGCGTCCTTGATGCGCCCGATCTTGAAGTAGAGGTCGGCCAGGCCGTCCTCCAGCAGCGCCGAGTTTGGATCGGCGTCCAGCGCCAGCTTGTACTCCTCGACAGCCTGGGTTGCGTAGTCCGGACGTCCGGCGCTGACCGCCATCTCCTCGTACAGATGCGCCAGCCCGTAGTGGTAGTAGGCGCTTGCGCGGTCGGGCTCCGTCTGGCCCTGAGGCGTGGCGGATTGCGCCGCGGCAGGCTGCGAACCAGGTCCCTCCCTCCGCTGCGGTATCTGCTGCATCGGAGGATCCATCTGCTTGGGAGCGTCCTGCGGCTTCGGGCTGGCCGGAGGGGCCGTCTGCTGCGCGGCGGCCGGCAATTGTGGCATTGCAATCAGCAGGGCGGCGACCCAGACCAGCCGGAGGGGGTGAATCCGTAAAGCTCGAAAGAGCAAGGCCATGGTCAAAGGTTCCTATCCGGCGGGAGCGAACACGCAATCACTGGTTAGACGATGTGGCGCATCCATTGGATGCTGTTGCCTGCGCCGGTCGCGCAAACCCGGCAGAGTATGTCCATTATATCTGCATCTCCGCGGATCGAATTATCTGTAGATCGAACGCTCGGGAGCGGCCCCGCGTACTCTATCCGTGGCGGAAGTGCCGTATCCCGGTGAATACCATGGCGATGCCAAGCCGGTCCGCCGCCTCGATCACCTCGGCGTCGCGCACCGATCCCCCAGGCTGGATGATGGCCGTCGCGCCCGCCGCGGCCACCGCCTCCAGGCCGTCCGGGAAGGGGAAAAACGCGTCCGACGCCGCAACCGTTCCAGCCAGCGGAAGGATCGCCTTCATCGCGCCGAAGCGCGCCGCATCCACCCGGCTCATCTGTCCGGCGCCGATGCCAACCGTCTGGCCGTGGCCCTGGTCGTAGCGCGCGTAGACGATGGCGTTCGACTTGACGTGCTTGCAGACGTTCCACGCGAACAGCAGCGCGCGCATCTCCTCCGCCGTGGGGGCGCGTTTGGTGGCAACGCGCAGTTCAGGCTCACTGATGCGGATGCGGTCGGCATCCTGCATCAGAAACCCGCCGGAGACCTGCTTCAGCGCGCGCGCCGGCCTGCCCGCGTCGTCATGTACCGCCGCGGTCTCCAGCAGCCGCAGGTTCTTCTTTGCGGCGAAGCAGGCCACCGCCTCCGGCGTGAACGACGGCGCAATGATGGCCTCCACAAACAGCTTGGAAAGCTCCTCGGCGGCCTCGGCGTCCACCTCGCGGTTGATGCCGATCACGCTGCCGAAGGCCGAGACGGGATCGGCCTGCAGCGCGCGCCGGTAGGCTTCAAGAACGGTCGCGCCTGTCGCCGCGCCGCACGGGTTGGTGTGCTTGATAATCGCGACCGCAGCATCCTCGGCCGCGTCGAACTCGCCCACCAGTTGCCAGCAGGCGTCCAAATCGACCAGGTTGTTGTAGCTCAGATATTTGCCCTGCAACTGTTTTGCCGAGGCCACTCCGCCCCCGCTTCCATCCACATACAGCGCGGCCTTCTGGTGCGGGTTCTCGCCGTAGCGCAGCACCGTCTTCAGCGGATGGATGACGCGGATGGCCGGCGGCATCCCCTCCGCGTCGAAGACCGCAGGCTCGCCGTGCGCAGCGGGCGCCGCAATGCTCTCCAGCGTCGTGGCAATCCCCGCGTCGTAGGCCGCCGTCACCGCGAAGGCCGCCTTCGACAGCCGCCAGCGCGTCTCGCGAGTCAGGCTGCCGGCATTCGCCGCAAGCTCTTCCGCAACCGGCGCATAGTCGGCCACAGACGTCACAATCGCCACGTCCTCGAAGTTCTTGGCCGCCGAGCGCACCATCGACGGCCCGCCGATGTCGATGTTCTCGATGATCTCCGAGAACGCCACGCCCGGCTTGTTCGCCGTCTTCTCGAACGCGTAGAGGTTGACCGCCACCATGTCGATCGGCTCGATCCCGTGCTCCTTCACCGCGGCCACGTGCTCCTTGTTGGCGCGGATGTGCAGAATGCCGCCGTGCACCTTGGGATGCAGCGTCTTCACGCGCCCGTCCAGCATCTCCGGAAATCCCGTCAGGTCGCTGATGTCGCGCACAGTGAGTCCCGCCTCGCGCAGCGCGCGCGCCGTCCCGCCGGTCGAGACCAGTTCAATGTCATGCGCGGCCAGCGCGCGGGCGAACTCGACCAGGCCGGTCTTGTCGGTTACGGAGAGAAGCGCACGGCGGACGCGGCGAAGGCCGCTCTTGGTTTCATGGCTGGCTGCGGGAACGGATTCTGTGGTCACGCCACCATTTTATGCCGAAGCAACTGCCTGCCCGAGCAGAGCACTTGGACTGAAGCAACCGGAATCTGAGGAAAAGCCGTCCGTTATCGCTCCATTGCGCCGGTCAGATCGCTCACCCGGGCGACGCCGTGGCTGGCGCACCAGCGGCGCAGGCCGTTGGCGATGTTCTCCACCGCGCGCGGATCGGCGAAGCTGGCCGTGCCCACTTCCACCGCGGTCGCCCCGGCCAGCATGAACTCCACCGCGTCCTCGGCGCGAGTGATGCCGCCCATGCCGGCCACGGGAATCTTCACCGCCTGCGATGCCTCATGCACCATGCGCACCGCGATCGGCCGGATCGCCGGGCCACTCAACCCGCCGGTCACGTTGGCGATGCGTGGCCGCCGCGTCTCCACGTCGATGGCCAGCGCCAGAAACGTGTTCACCAGCGAGATCGCCTGCGCGCCCGCGTCCTCGCAGACCCTCGCCATCTGGCCGATGCTGGTGACGTTGGGCGACAGCTTCACCATCAGCGGCCGCTCGGCGGCGTGGCGGCAGCGCGTGGCGAGTTGATACAGAGAGTCCGGGTCGGTGCCGAAGACCATGCCGCCGTGGCTGGTGTTGGGGCAACTGGCGTTCAGCTCGTAGATCGCAATGCCGGGCGCGTCGTTGAGCACATGGATCACCTCCACGCAGTCCTCGATGGTGTACCCGAAGACGTTGGCGATGACCACAACCCCGGGGATTCCGCGCAGCCTGGGCATCTTCTCCTCGACGAAGGCGTGAACGCCGATGTTCTGCAGGCCCACCGCGTTCATCATTCCCGCCGGGCTCTCGATGATGCGCGGGCTTGCGTTGCCCGCCATCGGCTCGCGCGACAGGCCCTTGGTGACAAACGCCCCGATGCGCTCCAGCGAGACGATCTCCTCGAACTCCAGGCCGTAGCCAAAGGTCCCGCTGGCCGCGATCACCGGCGAGCGCAGCTCCACCCCGGCCAGCGTCACGCGCATGTCTGCCTTGCTCAGCTTGTCACCGCCGTTCGCATCCCTCCCAGTGTAACGGCCAACGGCCTGGCAGCGCATCCACGGTGCGCGGAAGGGTAGAATTATAAGGATGCTGGACCTTGGATATGTGCGGGCGAATCTGCCGGTCGTGGAAGAGAAGCTGCGCGCGCGCAACATGAACCCAGACGAGGTGCTGGAGGATTTTGCCAGCATGGATCGTAATCGCCGCAGTGCGATCACTGACGTCGAGACACTAAAGGCTCAGCGAAACAAATTCTCTGAAGAGATTGCGAAGCAAAAAAGGTCAGGCGGAGACGCAACAGCCCTGACGGAAGAAACTAAGAAGCTCAAAGCCCGCGTTGAGGAGCTAGAGCAAATCGCGGGCCTTCTAGATGAAAGGTTGACGGAGATTCTCCGGGCCGTGCCCAACCTTCCCCAGGACTCCGTCCCCGTCGGCCCCGACGAGCGCTCCAACCGCGTCGAGAAGACCTGGGACGGCGCCGAGAAGCCCACAGGCTATACGCCGCCGAGCTTCAATTTCCCCGCGCTGCCGCACTGGGAGATTGGCGAGCGTCTCGGCATCCTCGACTTCGAGCGCGCCGCCAAGATCTCCGGCTCGCGCTTTGTCGTCCACTACGGCCAGGGAGCGCGCCTCGAACGCGCGCTGGCCAACTTCATGCTCGACCTGCACACACGCGAGCATGGCTACACCGAGGTCTTGCCGCCCTACATGGTCAACTCGAAGTCGCTCTTCGGCACCGGCCAGCTCCCCAAGTTCGCCGAGGACCTCTTCCACTGCGACGACAAGGGCGCGTTCGAACCCGGCAAGTTTCAGGACTCCGACCACTGGCTCATTCCCACCGCCGAGGTCCCCGTCACCAACCTCTTCCGCGACGAGACGCTCGACGAGTCGCAGCTCACCACCAGCTTCTGCGCCTACACGCCCTGCTTCCGCAGCGAGGCGGGAAGCTACGGCAAGGACGTGCGCGGCATGGTTCGCCAGCACCAGTTCCAGAAGGTCGAGCTGGTCAAGTTCTGCCGTCCCGCCGATTCCAACGAAGAGCACGAGCGCCTCACCCGCGACGCCGAGCGCGTCCTCGAACTCCTCGGTCTGCCCTATCGCCGCATGCTCCTCTGCACCGGAGACATGGGCTTCGCCTCGGCTAGGACCTACGACCTGGAGGTCTGGCTTCCGGGCCAGGGCCTCTACCGCGAGATCAGCTCGTGCTCCAACTTCGAAGCCTTCCAGGCGCGCCGCGCCAACATCCGCTTCCGGCCGTCCGGCGCAGCGCAGGGCAAGAGCAAAAAATCCGAGTTTGTGCATACACTGAACGGCAGCGGCCTGGCCGTCGGGCGCACATACCTGGCAGTGCTGGAGAACTATCAGCAGGCCGATGGAACGGTGCGCATTCCCGAGGCGCTGCTGCCGTACATGAACGATCCAAGCAAACCGCGCGCGGAGTGGGAGACGCTGATCGCGCCGCAGCGGCACACGGGCAGGAGCTAATCCATGGGCAAACTTCTACGCAGCTATTTTTTCTGGTCGTACGAAAGGGGCAGCTTTCACTTTGACGTCATGGTGACGCTGATCCTGATCTTTCTCTTCGTCTCCCCGCACTACATCAACTTCAAGGATCGCCCGGTGGAAACCGTAGCGTTGCATGGCAGTGAAGTGCTGGTGAAGGAAGCGGGGCACATAGGCACAAGCAGCGTCTTCGTCTACCAGATTCGTAGCGACCAGGCCGGCGGGCCAACAGCCAGCCAATCCCAGGACGATCGGGATGCAGCGATCCTGCGCATCGTTGAGCCGATCTCCGGCGCGGTGACGCTGGAGCGCTATGAGCCGGTGCTGGACGCGCACGGTAAAGTCGTCGCCTACAACGCCTGGGTGGTGCGCTGATGCGGCTTCCGCTCCTCGCAGCAGTAGCCGCAGCAGGCTCACTGATTCTCGCCAGCCTCGCTCCGGTTCACACCGTGGGCGCGCAGGCCAGGCCCGGCCGCCTGAAGGCCGTGCTGGCCCAGATGGACGCCGGCAGCGCGAAGTTTCAGTCGGCGCAGGCGGACCTGCATCAGGAACTTTTCTCGAAGGTTGTGAATGATACCGAGAGACAGACAGGACAGGTCTATTTCATGCGCAAAGGAAGTTCCACGCAGATGGGCCTGAGGATGCTTCCACCAGATGCGAAGCCGGGAGACCAGCCTGCGCAGATCGTGGAGTTCAAGGACAATAAGGCGCGTGTGTTCAACCCAGGCACCAACCAGGTTGACGAGTTTACCGCGTCCGGCAAGAACCAGGCGCTGGCGCAGACTTTGATGACGCTCGGATTCGGCGGCAGCGGAAGCGATCTGGCTAGGGCCTGGACCATCTCCGACCAAGGCCCAGAGCAGATGAGCGACGGCAGCAAGACCGTGGACGTGGAGAAGCTCGATCTGAAGCCGAGAGACGCAGGGATTGCCAACAACTACAGCCACATCACGATCTGGGTCGACCCGGCGCGCGATATCTCGCTGAAGCAAGTCTCGTTTGAAGCCTCGGGCGGTACGCCCACAGGCGACACGCGGACGGTGTTCTACACCAACATCCGCTTGAACCAAAAGGTGGGTGCAGGGCCGTTTACCATCAATTGCAAGGGCAAATGCAGCGTAGTGTCGCACTAAAGCGCCTGCGGTTAGCGCGGGGTTTTGCGCGGGGCCGCGAACAGCGCGCCGGTCCATACCAAGAACACGGGGAAGAACTCCAGCGTGTAGCGGGGCTCTGAGTTGTCGATGAACAGCAGCAGCACCGCGCGCAACAGCAGGCTGGCGGCCATGGCGCAGGCCAATTCGCGGGTGGCGCGCTGGCCGGGGCCGGGTGGATCGGGCGAGAGCCAGGCCCGTCGCCTCCAGGCGGTGAATCCGGCAAAGGCGAACGCAAAGAAACCGAGGTTGAGCGCGGCATAGCAGGCGGCGAAGGCGGTCTGCGCGCGGTGCTCCCTCCACCTCCACCACTCATCGGCAACCGGCATCAGCTCGGTGCGCGGGCGCAGGGCCATGTCGAAGACGCGCGCGATGGGCAGGCCGAGGTAGTAGAGCGCCCGCTGGTCGTGGATGCGCTCGGCGGCCAGCGCGTCGAAGCGCGCATCGAGGGAGGGCGTGAGCTCGAGGGTAGTGTTGTAGTCGGCGAAGAGCGCGGCGGTGCGGATGCGCACCTCTGCCGAGGTCGATTGCGAGGTGGCGCTGAAGACGCGCGGCGGCAGGCTGGCAAACTCGATGCGCGCGCCGTCCATGGGCCAGCAGAACTCGTCGACCGAGGCGAAGTCGATGGCCCAGCTGCGATACCAGCGACCGAAGCCGTGCAGGACCACTTCGCCGGGATCGTTGGCGTTGCGCGGGGAGAGCGGCTGAAAGACGTGGAAGACGCGTTCGTTGCGGGCCGTCCACAACAGCAGCGGAAGGGCGGCGCAGAGCGCCGCGGCCAGCACGGGCAGGGCTGCACGGAGCGGGCGGGAGCGCGCTTCGCGGGTTGCCAACGACCGCCAGAGCATCGCCGGCAGAACCGCCGCGGCCAGTAGGCCCTGTTCCGGCCGCAGCAGAATGGAGCAGGCCAGCGCGGCGGCAACCGTCCACAGCCAGCGGTTGGTGCCCAGCCCGGCGTCCTGCCAGCGCGCAAAGGCGTAAAAGGCCAGCGCGACCAAGCCAAATACCAGCGTCTCCGGCAGGGCCGTGGCGACGTAGTTCGCGGTGAAGGGACAGAGGGCCGCAATCCACAGCACCCACAGCCGTGCGCGGCGGCCGAAGAGGCGTCCGGCCAGCGCGCCGGCCAGCCAGCAGGTGATGAGATCGACGGCAACCTGCACATTCAGCGCGGCGCGGTAGTCTCCCATGCCGAAGAGGCGGAAGCAGGCGGCGAGAAAGAGGGGGTAACCGGGCAGGCGGCAGAGGGTGGGGCGTATCTGGATGGAGCCGGGGGTTGGGCCGGCTTCGGTCATGCCGTAGACTCCATGTTGCAGCCACGTCCTGGCGATCTCGCCGTACACCAGGCTGTCCCCGGCGGCCCGCGCCATGTGGGCCACAAACCACAGACGCAGCAGCAGACCGGCCAGCAGCCCCGCGCCCGCCCAAAGCCAGAACCTGAGTCGCTCTCTATTCATCCATCAACATCATACCGGGTAGCGCGTGGGGCTTTTTGGCCGGCGCGTTGACTATGTCTGGAGGGCTGCTTACGATTGCGCAGGAGCGGCTTTGCGGATGCTTCAAACTCGCGCATGAGAATGCGGCCCTCCACCGTGCGACCCTCGCATTCGGGCACGGTTCGCGACCGCGTGCGCGTGGCCCGGCGTCAGGGCCGGAGATTCGCGGTCAAGCACTTCGATCAATTGCAGTCCAGCAGTTTAAGTCGGAAATTGGCCATTAGGGAACCATGAACCAGCAAGTCTTCCTCGACCCTCAACGCAAGCGCTGGCGGCGGCTGCGGCGAATCTTCGACAGCCTCGCGCTGCTCGGCGTCGTCGTCGGGGTCCTGTTCGTAATTGGCCTGCTGCACATGACGCCGCTGCCCGAACTGCTGCTGGCAACGCCCAAGCGCAACATCAGCGCCCTGAAGGTCGAGCCCGCCAGGACCGGCCAGAAGCTGCGCCGCTCCCCCCATCGCAAGACCGACCTCAAGCCCTCCCAGGTGCCGTTGAACTCCGGCGAAGGCCTGCGCGCGGCGTTCTACGTCGAGGACGATCCGGCCAGCTACTCCTCGCTCAAGCAGCACATCCACCAGATCGATCTGCTCTTTCCGGAGTGGCTTCACGTGGTCACGCCGGACGGCGCTCTGACCTCCTACAGCCTGGACAACCGCGCCTTCGCCGTGGTGGACGCGGCCGGAGTGCATGGCGTGGACCACGAGCGAAGGGTTGCCCACACCATTGCAGCCGCGGGCGAGGACACGGAAGTTTTTCCCCTGGTCAACAACTACAATCCCATCAAGGGCATATTCCAGCCGTCCATCGGCGATTTTCTTTCCAGCCCCGCATCGCGTGCCCATTTTGTCCAACAGATCGACCAGTTCCTCGCCGCGAACCCAAGCTACCGTGGCATCTCGCTGGACTTCGAGGGGATACCCGACGAGGCGCAGCCGGGCTACATGGCGCTGCTCGCCCAGATCTATCAGAACTTCCAGCCGCGCAACCTGAAGCTCTATGTCAACACGCCCGTCGGCGACGACAGCCTCGATCTGAAGTACATGGCGGCCCACTGCGACGGCCTGCTGCTGATGAACTACGACCAGAACCAGACCGGCAGCGGCCCAGGACCGATCGCCGCACAGGACTGGTTCCTCGACAACCTGAAGAACGTGCTGAAGATCGTGCCCAAGGAGAAGGTGATCTGCTCGTTGGGCAGCTATGGCTACGACTGGACCATGTCGCTGCCGCCCGAGCCGGCGAAGCATGGCGCAAGGCCGCCCAAGCACTTTGTGCCGAAGGTGCTGGCCGCCGAGGAGAAGTCGACCCAGGAGGCATGGCAGGACGCCGACGATGCCGATGCGCAGGTCGAGCTCGATCCCGACTCGCTCAACGTCCACTTCGCCTACGACGACGACGACGCGCATGTCCGCCACCAGGTCTGGTTCCTGGACGCGGTCACCGTGCTCAACCAGATGCGCGCGGCCCGCGCCCTGGGCATCGAGACCTTCGCCCTCTGGCGCCTCGGCTCCGAGGACAACTCGCTGTGGAAGATCTGGGACCGTCCCATCCACGCCGATCCGGTACTCGACCTGGCCCATGTGGCGCCCGGCTACGACGTCGACACCGAAGGGCAGGGCGACATCCTGCGCATCACGCGCAAGATGCAGTCCGGCCAGCGCGTCGTGACCATGGATGACGACGATTCGGTGCCGCTGCCCTTCCGCTCCGTCACCGCAGAGTCGATGACCTCCTACCCGCTCTCCTACACCATTCAGCAGACTGGCTATCGCGCCAAAGAGGTCGCCCTCAGCTTCGACGACGGGCCGGACTCGAAGTGGACCCCGCTCATCCTCGACATCCTCAAGAAGTACCACGTCGTCGGGGCGTTTTTTATGATCGGCGAGGAGGCGCAGAACAATATCGGCTTGATGCGGCGCGTCTACAACGAAGGCCACGAGATCGGCAATCACACCTTCACGCACCCGGACATCAGCGAAATCTCGGTCTCCAGCGCGGACCTGGAGCTAAACCTCACCGAGCGCCTCTTCGCCGCCGAGCTGGGCGTGCAGCCTCTCTACTTCCGCCCTCCCTACTCCATCGACCAGGAGCCCGACACCAACGACCAGGCTGCCCCCGCCGACCGCATTCAGGACCTCGGCTACGTCATCGTCGGCGACAAGATCGACACCAGCGACTGGGATGAGCACCCGCGCAAGTCCCCGCAGGAGATCACCGACAGCGTCTTTCAGCAGATGCACGACATGCAGGCGCGCCCCTGGATGCAGGGCTCCATCATCCTGCTGCACGACGGCGGCGGCGACCGCTCGGCAACCATCGCCGCGCTTCCCGTGCTTATCCAGGCCCTGCGCGACCGCGGTTACACCATCGTTCCCGTCTCCCAGTTGATGGGTAAGACCCGCGCCGAGGTCATGCCCCCGCTCAACCATCATCAGCTCTGGCAGGCGCGCGTGGACTCCATCGCCTTCTTCGTCTGGGCCTTCTTCAACCACTTCGTCATCGCCGTCTTCTTCGTCGGCGACATCCTGATGAGCGCGCGCCTCATCATCATCGGCGTCTTCGCCGTCATCGACCGTTTCCGCAAACGCAAGAACTTCGCCGGGCCAGACTACGCCCCGCGCGTCGCCGTCCTCATCCCCGCATTCAACGAGGAGAAGGTCATCGTCCGCACCATCCGCTCGGTGTTGATGTCCAACTACAAGAACATCCGCATCATCGTCATCGACGACGGATCGAAGGATAATACGTATCAGACCGCCATCGACGCCTACCCGGTCGAGATCGCGTCGGGCAAGCTGACCGTGCTCACCAAGCCCAACGGAGGCAAGGCCGACGCCCTCAACTTCGCCCTCAATCAGACCGACGAGGAGATCTACATCGGCATCGACGCCGACGGCGTCATCGCCCACGACGCCATCACCAACCTGGTCTGCCACTTCGCCAATCCGAAGATCGGCGCGGTCGCGGGCAACGCCAAGGTCGGCAACCGGGTCAACCTGTGGACACGCTGGCAGGCGCTGGAGTACATCACCAGCCAGAACTTCGAGCGCCGCGCCCTCGACCTCTTCGACGTCGTCATGGTCGTCCCCGGCGCCATCGGCGCGTGGCGCACCGCCGCAGTCAAGGCCGGCGGAGAATACCACACCAACACCGTCGCCGAAGACGCCGACCTCACCATGAACCTCCTCGAGCAGGGATACGAAGTCATCTACGAGGACCAGGCCCTCGCCTTCACCGAGGCCCCCGTCAACATGAACGGCCTCATGCGCCAGCGCTTCCGCTGGTCCTTCGGCATCCTACAGGCCATCTTCAAGCATCGCGGCGCCATCCGCAAACGCCGCGCCATGGGCTTCTTCGCCCTGCCCAACACGCTCATCTTCCAGATCCTGCTTCCGCTCTTCTCGCCCTTTATCGACCTGATGTTCTTCGCCGGCGTTGCCAATTATTTCTACAACAAGCACTTCCATCCCGAGGCGGCCTCGGCGGCCAGCTTCGAGAAGCTGCTCGCCTTCTTCCTCGCCTTCCTCATCATCGACTTCGTCACCTCCGCGCTGGCCTTCTCGCTGGAGCGCAAGCATCCGGCGTGCCACGGCGACGCCTGGCTGCTCGGCCACATCTGGATCCAGCGCTTCACCTACCGCCAGGTCTTCTCCATCGTCCTCTTCAAGACCATCAAGCGCGCCATCGACGGCAAGCCCTTCGCCTGGGACAAGCTAGACCGCACCGCAACCATGTCCCCCCAAACCGAAAAACTCACCGAAGTCGGCTGAACAGACCCCACCCACAACCAATCAGTGTGCCCCATGTCTCGCTTCTGAGACGTGGTATTTCTGTTCAGAAGATGCGGCTCAAGTCTCGATGCCCGTGAACCACGCGCACGATCTCGACCTCATCCACAGGCCCATCGTCGCTGTCCGGGTGCGTCTCATAGAGCAGCAGGTAGACGCCCTCCACCAGCATTCTCGCCGCTGGCGCGATCTCCGGGCGACGCACTCCGATCCGTGGCGTGCCGACCAGCAGCGTCGCCTTCGCTTCCATCGCCGAGAACCAGCGTTCCGCAGCCGATGGGTTGTCCAATCCAATGGTGACGTAGATCTCCAGCAAGTCCTCTCTGGCCTGCGGCATCCACAGTAGGGTTGGCCTCATGCGGCCTGGCCTTCGGCTTTCTTCAGCCGCCGTCGCGCCTCCTTGCGCGTCTCGGCCAGGTCGAGCGCAACCGCTGGGCCGCTCGCCTTCCCCTCCTGCCACACCCGGCGGAGCCGCTTCAACTCCTCGCTGCGCAGATCGCGCTTCCACTGCCATTCGCGCAACGCCTCGCGGATGGCCTCGCTGGTGGTGGCGTACTCGCCGGTCTCGACCGCGGCTTTCAGTGCCGTGACCTGCTCCCCGGTCAAGGCAATGCTCACTTTTTGAATCTCTGGCATAGTGTTCCTCCAGTAGCAAATATTACTACTTTATGGACGGATGGCCACCCACAAAACCAGCTTGGGCTTCCTGCGCACCCTACTTTTTCTTCTTATGTTGTGCCTTCGCCATCTCTTCCACTTCTTTCGCCCCCTTGGCATAGAGCGCCTTTTCATCGGGAGCAAGCTCGTACAACAGCTTCAGAAACTCGCCTGCGTGGACGATCTCCTCGTCCGCGATGTCCTTCAGCACGGCCACGGCGAGTTTGTTGCCGGTTGACTCGGCAAGCTGCATATACATCTGGGTCGCTTCGTACTCCGCGGCGACCATGAACCGAATCGCTCGGACGAGTTCCTGGTCCGTGAGCTTCCTGCTGTTGGCCAACTCGGAAAAAGGCGATCCAAACTGTGGCATATCATCTCCTCCGCCTCATGCGCGTTGCTATGGAGTGCGGCTCTGAGGGCTGTCCCGTTTGTAGCCCCGTGGCTTCCTGAGGTCTGAGCGGAATTGACCATCGCGGCAATGTCCGTCTGTCTCTGGCGGGTGGCGCACCAACAAAACCATCTTGGGTGCCCCATCCTTCGCTGCGACTCCGGGGTCCCCGGCGAGCGGTCTTGGCTCGCTGGGGTGGTCGAGCGAAGAGTGGGTCTACCGCCAACTCCGCCCGCCCCCGATTCGCAATCACGGCCCAACTATCCGACAATGGAGAGTGGCCATGATTGAGCAAAGCATCGACAGGGAAGCCGCGCAGCCTTACGAAAGCACGCCGCGCGTCGTCCTCACCGCCAGCGACTCCATCGTCATCCGCGGCGCGCGCACCCACAACCTCAACTCCATCGACGTCGACATCCCCCACAACGCCCTCACCGTCGTCACCGGCGTCAGCGGCTCCGGCAAATCCTCGCTTGCCTTCGACACCATCTACGCCGAGGGACAGCGCCGCTACGTCGAATCCCTCTCCGCCTACGCCCGCCAGTTCCTCGAGCGCATCGAGAAGCCCGACGTCGACTTCATGGACGGCCTCGCTCCCGCCATCGCCATCAAGCAGAAAAACCAGACCCGCAACCCGCGCTCCACCGTAGCCACCGCCACCGAGATCTACGACTACCTCCGCCTCCTCTACGCGCGCTGCGGCACCGTCACCTGCCTGCACTGCGGCGGCATTGTCCGCCACGACACGGTCGACGAGATCGTCTCCGCCCTCCTCGCCCTTCCCGCCTCCACCCGCGCCTACGCCCTCTTCCCCATCACCCGCGCCGAGATTAAATTCGAGCCACTGCAACCCGCCACCGTCGAAGCCCTGCCCGCCCCGCCCAAGCCCGCAAAAAAATCCGCATCAAAAAAATCGGTTAAATCGGTGCCATCGGCGCTAAGCCTTTCCCTCACCGACGCCCTCAAAGACCGCCTCGCCGAACTCCGCCGCCGCGGCTACAACCGCCTCTATCAACAGATCGACAACCAGCCCGGCAGGATCGTCGAGTTCTCCACGCCCGAGTCCCTCCTCTCGCTCGACTTCGCCCAACCCATCTTCGTCCTCATCGACCGCCTCGCCATCTCCCCAGACATCCGCTCCCGCATCGTCGACGCCATCGAGACCGGCTACCGCGAGTCCGGCGAAATCCAGTTCCACACCGTCGAACGCGCCAGTGAATCTCTCCAAAACGAGAACGGTACGAAGTGCCGCTTCTCCGCCGCATTCGAGTGCTCCACCTGCCATCGCGCCTACCGTGAGCCGGAGCCGCGTCTCTTCTCCTTCAACAATCCCTACGGCGCCTGCCCGCGCTGCCAGGGCTTCGGCAACACCATCGACTTCGACCCCAACCTCATCCTCCCCGACCGCAGCCGAACCCTCGCGCAGGGGGCCATCGCCCCCTGGACCACCCCCAAGTACCGCCCCTTCCACGGCGAGATGGTTCGCTTCGCCAAGTCCGTCGCCATCCCCACCGACGTCCCGTACTACGACCTCGACCCCCCGCAGCAGGAACTCCTCTGGAACGGCAGCGGCAGCGGCCCGTACCCCGGCATCCGCGGATTCTTCGCCGCCCTCGAGCGCAAAAAATACAAGCTCCACGTCCGCGTCTTCCTCTCCAAATATCGCGGCTACGCTCTCTGCCCCGACTGCAACGGCCAGCGTCTCCGCGCCGAAGCCCGCGCCGTCCTCATCAACAATAAAAATATCTGCGAAATCTCTGCCCTCACCATCTCCGCCGCCGAGGCCTTCTTCGACAACCTCCAACTCACGCCGTTACAAATCGAGATCGCCGGCAAGGTCCTCGAAGAGGTCCGCCAGCGCATCCACTACCTCATCGAAGTCGGCCTCGAATACCTCACCCTCGACCGCCTCTCCTCCACGCTCTCCGGCGGAGAATCGCAGCGCATCCAGCTCGCCACATCGCTCGGCAGCCGCTTGGTCGGCGCGCTTTACGTCCTCGACGAACCATCCATCGGCCTGCACCCGCGCGACACCGCCAAGCTCATCCGCATCCTCCACTCCCTGCGCGATCTCGGCAACACCATCCTCGTCGTCGAACACGACCCCAGCGTCATCCGCTCCGCCGACCACCTCCTCGACCTCGGCCCCGGCGCGGGCGAGCTTGGCGGCCACGTCCTCGCCGCGGGCACGGTCGCCGAAGTCACCGCAAACCCGCAATCCATCACCGGAAAATATCTCTCTGGCCGCCTCACCATCCCCGTCCCGCGCCATCGCCGCGAGCCCGGCCGCGAACTCCTCCAACTCACCGGCGTCCGCCTGCACAACCTGCGCGGCATCGATGTCGAGGTCCCCCTCAACCTCCTCTGCTGCGTCACCGGCGTCAGCGGCAGCGGCAAGTCCACGCTCGTCCATCAAGTCCTCTACCGCGCGCTCATGCAGCAGCTCCACCGCGAACCCGGCACATCCGCGCCCGAGCCAACGAATCTCTACCGTGAACTCACCGGCACGCAGTACCTCAACGACGTCATCCTCGTAGACCAGTCGCCGATCGGTCGCACCCCGCGGTCGAATCCAGTGACCTACATCAAGGCCTTCGACGACATCCGCGCCCTCTTCGCCGCCCAGCCCGACGCCCGCCGTCGCGGCTTCGGCCCCGGCGCCTTCTCCTTCAACGTCCCCGGAGGCCGCTGCGACACCTGCGAGGGCGACGGCACCGTCACCGTCGAGATGCAGTTCCTCGCCGACATCGAACTCCCCTGCGAAGACTGCAACGGCACGCGTTACAAATCCTCCATCCTGGAAATTAAATATAAGAATAAAAATATTCACGACGTATTGAACATGACCGTCAAGCAGGCCCTCTCGCACTTCGCCGGAATCCCCCGCATCGTCGACAAGCTCGCCGTCCTCGACGAGGTCGGCCTCGGCTACGTCCGCCTCGGCCAGTCCGCCACCACGCTCTCCGGCGGCGAGGCCCAGCGCGTCAAGCTAGCCTCGCACCTCGCCACAGCCCGCTCGAATGCCATCCGCACCGGCAGCTCCTCCGACCTATTCAATCAATCCGGCAATCCCACCGCCGCGCAAATCGCCGCCCGCTCCCGCTCCCGCACCCTCTACATCCTCGACGAACCCACCACCGGCCTCCACTTCGACGACGTGCAGAAGCTCCTCGCCGCCTTCCGCAAGCTCATCGACGGCGGCGGCTCGCTGCTCGTCATCGAGCACAACCTCGACATCATCAAGTCCGCCGACTACGTCATCGACCTCGGCCCCGAAGGCGGCGACGCCGGCGGCCAGGTCGTCGCCACCGGAACCCCCGAGCAAATCGCCGCCCACCCCGCCTCCCACACCGGCCACCACCTCCGCCCCCTCCTCGGCCTTTGATTTGTCATTCCGCAGCGCAGCGGAGGAATCTGTTTCTGCACTTGTTTGTCATTCTGAGCGCAGCGAACGGGGTCCCCGGCCAGCTTGCTGGCTGGGGCAGGAAGAATCCCCGCATTTCGCTCTGGTTTTGATCGGGTTCATCGGTGTCTATCGGTGTTAAGCCTTTTCTCACTTCACCTGCACTGGCTGTAGCCACGCTCCATCTCCCGCCGAGTCCCACACCGCAAACCGCACCCATTTCTTCCCCGTCGCGTCGAACGGTATCCGGAAGCTCTTCGTCCCGAACGCCGTCGTATCCGTCAGCGGAATGATCTTGCGGTCCACCTTCGCGCCATCGCTCCACACCAGTTCCGCGAACTCCAGCGGGAAGGTGTACTCGATCGTCGCCGTATACACGCTCTTCGCGCCCACACCTTCGATCCCCCAGTTGTGGAACAGGATCTCGCCCGTCGTCCCGAAGAAGTTCCCGTCGTGGATGCCTTCCACAATCGGCGACCAGCTCTCGTTGAACAGCGGCACCTTATCCAGCTTCAGGTAATTCACCGCGAACGAGGAATACGTATCGTCGCCCGGCGCCTTCATGTAGGTATCGCCCTCGGCCAGCATGAACTTCGGTTTCGGCGCCCAATTGCTCATGTCGTCGTTCACGCCGAAGCAGCGCACCTCGCACAGCCGCGGCTGGCTCAGGTCCACCGGCAGCGACTCCCACGATCCGCCGATGAACCGGTCGCTCAGGAAGTAGTCCTTGTCCTTATACATGTCGGGATACATCGCCGAGCTCTTGGTTCGCGGATGCGCCACCCACAGAATGCTCTTCGTCTCGTTCATGAACCGCAGCACGTCGTCCGTCGAGCCCAGGTGGTAGACCGTGCCATAGCCCGCAATGTTCTCCTCGAACGGCTGCCCGTTGGTCCGCGGCCCGGAGTGCGTAAAGTAGATCGGCTTCGGATTCATATAGTACGTATGTCCGTCGATGAACGCGTTCGCCTCTTCCTCCGGCATCACCAGGAAGTTTTTGTCGCTCAGCTTTGCCGCGCCCTCGAAGTACGCCTTCTGCTCCGGCAATCTCTTCGGCCCCGGATCGCGCGCGTCCGAGTCGTCGTGGAAGTCGCCCAGGTACACAATGTTGATCCCCAGCCCGCGGAACACGGGCACCCACGTCGGGCTCAAGTCCGACGTTCCCCGGTCGCGCACCATCTCATTCAGCTCCAGATGGAAGTGTCCAGTCACCGTCTTGAACCCCGCCACCGGCTTGTACACATCGTCGTGCGTATACGCCATCACGGCCTGCTGCGTCGCGTGGCTTCCCGTCGCGCTCAGGTAGTAATAAGCGGCCATGCGCTGCACGGTTCCCGGCGGCGCGTTGTACAGCGCGCAGTTCTCCGCTTGCGACCGCGCCGTCGACGCGCGCCGCGTCCACACCTCGGTCGAAACGCCCCACGGATCGTATCCCTCGCATCGTTCCGGCTGCATCACGCCCAGCGAGAAGCTGCTGTCGCTGTCCTTGCGCGTGTACACATAGCCTCCGTTCACCTCGTTCTCGCGCGCAAAGAAGAACTTGTGCGGCGGCGGAAACACCGCCAGCGATCCCGCACCCGCCTGCATGATCTCCAGCCGGTTCCTCGCACGAAGGTTCACCGGCTGCTGGTTCACCGCGCCGCCAAAATCGTCCTCCTGCCACATCTGCGACGTATCGCGCCACACCACCTTGGTGTCCTTCGCAATCGCAAATCCCTTCAACCCCGCCTTGTAGATGAACGCCACGTCCTTCGCCTCGGTGCTGGCCATCGCCTCCTGCCGCAGCAGGTTCGATCCCTTGTACACGGTGAACTGCAAATCGCCGCTGAAGATCCCCAGCGTCAGCCCGTTGAACGTCACGCTCACCCTGTCGCCGTCCGTCTTCACCGTGCACGCGTCGGATTTGTAACTCACCGCGGCGCGTTGGATCTCGTCCTGCGTCCGTCCCGGCCCCACCAGCCGCTCGTGCCCCGGGACTACCAGCGGCGCGTCCCAGAAGACGTTCCATTTGTACTCGTCTTCGATCGCGGGCGTGTCCTTGCCCAGCCGCTTCAGAATGTCCAGCTCCGTCGTCGATATCCTCCGCCGCCCCGTGGTCACCTCGAACTGCGGCGTCAGCTCCTTGCCCAGTTCAATCCACGCACCGCCGGCCTTGCGCGCCGCCAGCTCCGCCACCACCGGCTGCCCATCGCGCAGCGCAAACTCCGCGCGCAGCTCCTGCTGCGCCTCGCCCTGCCAGTTCAGCGTCACCCCGCCCGCGCCCGCCACGGCCCGCACCCCATCGACGGCCTTGTAGCCCTGCATATTGCAGTTCACACTCTGCGCGGCGCAGATCGCGGTAGACACTCCCAAACCCAGCACAACAGCGAGCAGCTTCATCGGTTTTCCTCGTTTGCTCTGCCGCACGCCCGCGCGGCAATCAGATTCGCAACATCGCACGCCACCCCGAGCGCAGCGTGTAAAGAAGCAGAACCAATGTACCTCACCCGGCCCACGTTTGGAGAGATGGCTGGGTGCCCCATTCATGCGGTTTCATCGCATGAGTGGGATTTTGGGTGCCCCAGGTCTCGCTTCTGAGACCTGGGATTACGGATGCCCCATCCTCGACGCGCAGCCCCACAAATCGTCATTCTGAGCCGAAGGCTCAGAATCTCTGTCGTTGCCTATTTCTGTTTGTCATTCCGCAGCGTAGCGAAGGAATCTGCTTCTGCCCTTGTTCTTCGGAGGGAGCGTGGGGCTTCAGCCCCACGAATAATAGCCCATGCAAGGAAGGGATTTAGCCCCGGGCCTTTCCCAGCACTCCCCCCACGTGTCGTCATTCTGGCGCAGCCAGAATCTCTGTATTTCGTCGTTGCCTGTTCTTGTTCTTCGTCGTTGTTTGTTCTTGCTGTCATTCTGAGCGCGTCTTTCGAGCGCGAAGAACCCCGATGAACCCCACCCGCCCCAACCGCCCACCCTTTTCTCCCACAAAACCCCGCTATTTCTTTGCCGTTGCCACCGCCGGAAGGGCACGAGTTTACGCGTGCCGAATCGGCCCTCCCTTTAAGTCTTCGCGTCCTCGATCGTGTTAGCGATCGAGGACGCGAAAATCTTTCCTCAAAAACCCCAGTAATTCCGCGTGTCAAGCCCCTGCGCACCAAAAAATCCCCATAACCCACACCGCATCAACCACATCCATCCGAAAAATAGTTGGCATACTAGTTATGCTCCGCTTGATACACTTAACATATGGATCAAATCCATCGNNCGCTTGAACCGTTCTTTCTCAACCGGATAAGCCACATCGAATCAATGTTTTGCCAGCAACTCCCATGCAATGAATCTTTTGCCGGAGCCACTCGCGCCAAAGCCTCTTTTTCACCCAAAACCCTTATGTCCTGAATCTTATAGCCGCAACCTCAATGCAATCAATCTTTTGACCAACCGCAGCCCGCGCAACCGATTGATTCCAAACCACTTACTTCTGAATCATTTATTATGTAAATTTTCCCTGTGGCCACCACATAACAATCAACTTACGCACCCATCCACCGCCAAGGGGGATGGCAGGGGGAGGGGGAGCGACCAAACGGCGAAAAAACGGTTCCGGCAATAGATCAGCGTTCTCCGCCCTCTCTTGCCTGTCGGCCCGCTTTGCAACCTGAATCTGGAGCTGGCAGAGAGGATTGAACTCTCGACCTCTCCCTTACCAAGGGAGTGCTCTACCACTGAGCTATGCCAGCCTTACTGCGGATCTCTCGTCTCCAGGCGTGCCCGCATGTTGGCCAGCACCACCTTGAATGCGAAGAGGCCCAGAAACAGGATCGGAAGCCATCGAATCTCGACATCGCGAGGCCCGTACGAAACAACCCTGCTCGAAAAACCCTGAACGTGAAGTACGGCAGAAGAATCTATCGTAAGCCACGAAAGCACTCCCAAGACTATCAAAACCGCAAGCGCAAGCAACATACGCGGCCTGCTTGCCGCCGGGTTGAGGCATCGTTCGCTGTCACTCATCGCCATTCACCGCCTGAAACACCGCAAGACGCTACCGCCTAACGCAACTGCATGAAACAACCGCATGAAAGAAATGGTGCACAGGGGAGGATTCGAACCTCCGTAGCGCTTAGCGCGGCAGATTTACAGTCTGCTGCCATTAACCACTCGGCCACCTGTGCATCTTCCGCCCGTCATCGCCCAGACGCGCCTCGCCCGAATGGAACGGAGCCGGTCGGCCGAGCGGAGCTGGCGCTTTTGGAGCTGACGGAGGGATTTGAACCCCCGACCCTCTGATTACAAATCAGATGCTCTACCAACTGAGCTACGCCAGCCCAAACAGTCGAATGCGCTGTCCATATAGGGCAGCGCACAGTATCAACTTTAGCACAGCCGCCACCTCGTAGCAACGCAGAAGACAACGCAATTCGGTCGGCGGCTAGCGTACAGTAGAGGGCGGGATGCGGAAACGGACGCTCTACTCGCTGCTTCTGATGCTGGCGCTGATTGTGGCGCTGATTGCCGCCGTGTGGCTGCGCAAGCATGCCCCGCCGGAGGTCGCCCGCCTGCTGCCGGAGTCCGACGCCATCGTCTACCTCAACCTGAGGCCGCTGCGCGCAACGACCCACTTCGAGCGCACGCCGGTTGCACGCAGCGCGGACTACCAGCACTTCATCGACGCCACCGGAATCGACCCCGAGAGCGACCTGGACGCCGCGGCCTTCGCCCTGCACCGCATGGACGACCCCGCAGGCCCCAACGGCCCAGTCGCCTACTCCGAGGTCTTCGAGGGCCGCTTCGACGGCGAGCGCCTGGCCCGCTACCTGAGCGGCATCGCCACCTCGCAGGAGCAGTACGCCGGCCACACCATCTACACCATCCCCATCGAAGGCCGACGCCTGCGCATCGCGCAGCTCGGCTACGACACAGTCGCCGCTTCCAACATGCCCACCACCGAGCAGATCCACTCCATGCTCGACCGCTATCGCGCCTCGGCGTCGCCGTTTGCCGGCTCGTCGCTGCTGGCCGCGCGCTACCGCGACGTCCCGCTGCTATCCAGCGCGTGGGCCATCGGCCACGTCGGCCTCCCCTTTTCGGAGCGCGGACGCATCACGGTCTTCGGCTTGGAGCTTCCGCTGCCCGAGGACACCACCTTCGTCGCCAGCCTGCGCTACGGCCTGGGCGCGCTGCACCTGCGCATCGAGCAGATCGCCCCCAGCGAGGCCGACGCCGCCCGCTCCACCCAGGCGCTGGACGCGCTGCTGCAGCTCTTCCAGGCCATCCAGCCCAAGATCGAGGCGCAGTCCGAGGCGCCAGACGCCGAGGCCATGAGCGAGTTCGCCGCCTCCATCCAGATCGAGCAGCACAAGGACCGCGCCGTGCTCACCGCCATCCTGCCCACGCAGTTGCTCAAGAAGATGGTGACGCCGGAGAGTGCAATTCTCGCAGCCCCATCCGCCGCAGCCACACCCCCCATCAGCGCGACGAAGCGGTAGAGCCGATTCACGCTTGGTTGTCCCCGGTTGATGCTGTCATTCTGCCCCTGAGCGAAGTCGAAGGGGAACGGCGAAGAATCCCCGCATCTTCGCTAAGTGTCAAGTGGGTAGGCTGATTGCGGCGGCTTAGAGTCCGGCGGCATCGCTGTCCATGCCGGAGAGCGTGGCGCGCAGGTATTTGTGTGGATTTACCGGTGTATTGTGAATGCGCACCTCGTAGTGCAGGTGGGCTCCGGTGGTCCGTCCGCTCATCCCGACGTACCCGATCACCTGTCCGCGAACCACGGTCTGGCCCGCCATCACGGTGAAGCCGGACATGTGGGCGTAGCAGGTCTCCACATTGTGGCCGTGGTCGATGATGACCTCGCGCCCGTACCCGCTCTCCATCGCGGCCGACTTCACGGTGCCGTCGGCGGCGGCCCGGATGGGCGTTCCGATGGGCGCGGAGATGTCGATGCCAGTGTGGAACTCGCCCTCACCGTTGCTGTGGATGGGGTCTTGCCGCTGGCCGAAGCTGCTGCGGATGGGCCCGATCACCGGCCATAGTGATGGCGCGTCGATCGACAGGTCCGTCCCGCCCATCCCGGAGAGCGTGCCCATCGCCGATACGCCGTCGATGGCGTGGGTCACGGCCCCGCTCACCGCCGAGTCGCGCAGACTGTAGAAGGTGTCGAGCGACTTGTAGTAGCTGTCGTCGGAGAAGCTGGAGGCCGTATCGGCGATCAGCGCGCCCTGCACAGCCACGGTCCCGGCCGATTTGCGCGACGGCATCAACCGCATGTGGCCCATGGGCACGGCGAGTTTGCTCGCCGTCAGGCCATAGAGCGCCGAGACCTCGGACGCCAGCGAGCCCAGCGACGCCGCCTGCACGTCCTTCTCGTGCGCCTGCTTCTCCAGGTGCGCGTAGTCCTTTTGCAGCGTGGCGTGGTCGTCGCGCAACTGGTTGAAGCGCGCCGTCTTGATCAACATGCGGGAGTACGACCCGGCCAGCCCGGCAACCGTAAACGTCCCGATAACTGCTGCCGCTATAAAGACATAGGCATAGTGCAGCGGAACAGGAATCTTGCGCAGGCTGCCACCCTCATCGCGGCTGACAAGGACAACGTAATAACGTTTTTTCAGGCTGAAGCGTTTTAGAGTCAAGTCCTGGACCTTGTGCAGTGATTGGGCCATCTCTCCGCGGTTTGGCGACGAGATCGGCGCGATGAGTGCGCGGCAACCGGCTCAAATGAACTTTGCCAATCGCCGTACGCGATCAGCTTCCGCAGTTACCATCCCTCTTGGACGTTACTTCGGATTTTAACCGCCAACCGGGAGCAACGCAATCCGATTCTGGGCGAGATTGCCGATAAGTTGAACGCCAGCGACAGTTTTTCCGGTCATTTTCCCCTCTTCTTCGCCTGTCTTCGACCGGATGCAGCCGCACCCGTCCGGCAATCCGCCGCTGGTTTATGCTTGGCTCACGATGAAGAGAGAGATGGGCGAGCTGGAGTTGATCGAACGCATCCGGTCGGAGTGGGGAGCGGCCGGGCGCGGAGCAGGGGGAGCTGCCGGATGCGGCAGCCGCAGCCTCGCGCGCAGCGTGGCCCTCGGCATCGGCGACGACTGCGCCATCCTGCGTCCGCCCCGAGGCCACGAACTCCTCGTCACCACCGACTTCACCCTCGAAGGCCGCCACTTCCGCCGCGACTTGCATCCGCCGGAGTCGGCCGGTCACCGGATGCTGGCCCGCGGCCTCAGCGATCTGGCCGCAATGGGCGCACGCCCTCTAGCCGCATTCCTCTCCCTTGCTCTGCCCGGCGAAATGCTCGCAACCCGTGCCGGACGCGTGTGGGTCGAGCGCTTCTTCGCCGGCCTGCGCGCTCTGGCGGACCGGCACGCCGTACCGCTGGCGGGCGGCGATACCGCCGAATCCCCCAGCGATCTGGTGCTGGCGGACATCGTTCTGATCGGATCGGCCCCCGCCGGTCGCGCGCTGCGCCGTAGTGGCGCTCACGCCGGAGACGCGCTCTACGTCACCGGCGAACTGGGTGGCGCGGCCGCCGAGCTCGCCGAGATGGATCGCCGCGCCGCTACTAATCCGGCCCATCCATACAAAGATTTGGGTGCCCCATCCATTCCGCGTTCTTTGCGGAATGGGTGGGAGTCGACTTCACTCTCTTCCGGTCGGATCAATCAGCCGAACTTAAGACCGCCGCGAATGCCTGCGCCTAACCATCTCACCGCGCATCCCCAGATGTTCCCTCAGCCGCGCCTTGCGGTAGGTCTGGCTCTGCTGCGGCGTCGTCTTGCCACCGCCTGCATCGATCTCAGCGACGGCCTCTCCACCGATCTCGCGCACCTCTGCCGCGAGTCCGGCGTTGGCGCCGAAGTCTCCTCCGCCGCGCTGCCGATTCATCCCCTGGCGCAGCAGACCCACGCCGCGCAGGCGGGTCGCGCGGGAGCCGCACCCACCCGCGCCCTCGATCTCGCCCTCCACGGCGGCGAGGACTACGAGCTCCTCTTCGCAGCTCCGCCGACGGCGCGAGTTCCGCGCTCTCTCGCCGGAGTCCGCATCACCCGCATCGGAAGCCTCGTGCGCGGCAGCAGCATCTCATTGCTGGACTCCGCCGGACGCCGGACGCCGCTTAAGCCCGGCGGCTGGGAACACTTCTCCGGAAAGCACCAGGATTAGGCCAGCCCGATGCATGACTCAACCGGAATCGTTCGTTCGACGCGCTGGGGTGATTACAGAACGGCCACGCTGTAAAAGCTCAGCGCCGCGTCGCCCTGCTTCAGCGTGCGAGTCTGCGCCAGCTCGCCGTACCGCTCCGCAAGCTGCGCCTTGCTGCTGTGCTCCGCGACAACCAGCGCGCCGGGCGCAAGCATCAGCCGACCGCGCGCGCTGCCCATCAGGTGCAGCGTCTTGGCGTACTCCGCCTCCGCCTCCCACGGTGGATCGATATAGACCAGATCGAGCAAATTGCCAGCCCGCGCGCCCTCCACCGATTCAGCGGCCACCGACCCCCCCTTCTCCGCCGCCTTGGCCAGCCGTTCCAGCAGCGCCCCTGTCCCGCGCGCCTCCACCGTAAAGCCCCGCGCAATCTTCAGCGCCTTCAAATTGGCGCGAATCGCCGCCAGCGCTGGTTCTGCCCGCTCCGCGAACCACACATGCTCCGCGCCGCGGCTGATCGCCTCGATCCCCACCGCGCCGGTGCCCGCGTAGAGGTCGGCGAAGCGGCATCCCGCGACCCTCGGCGCCAGAATGTTGAACAGCGTCTCGCGCAGCCGGTCGCTGGTGGGCCGCGTCCCGCTGCCTCGTGGGGCAATCAGTTTGCGTGAACGAAAAGTCCCGGCGATAACCCGCATCTCTCAATCTTATGACCTCAAACGCGACGGTCGGCGTTGTTCTGTTTGTTATTGCCAAACTCACGAGCGAATACAATGGAGCCATGCGCGGATGGAGCTTCCCGGTCGGCCGGTTCTTTGGCGTTGAGGTCCGCATTCATGCGTTCTTCCTGCTCCTGCTCGCAATGGCGATCGGCCTTGGCTCGTTCGCCGGATCGAGCGCCGGGCGTATGTTCACCCTCTGGCTCCTGCTTTTGTTCGCTGTCGCCGTGCGCGAGGGCGCGCGCGCGCTGGCTGCGGCGTGGTTCGGACTGGAGCTCGGCGGTATCCTGCTGCTGCCCACCGGAGGCCTGAGCACCTACGCCACGCGCGAAGCCACTGAGCGCGCCTCCGGGCCGGCGATCGAGCGGCGCATGGCCGTCGTCGGCCCGCTCGCCAACATCGGCTTCGGCCTTCTGCTCGCGGCTGTTGTGCTGGCTTCCACGCCCGGCATCAACCTCATCGAGAGGCCGTGGATCGCGCCCGCCCACCTGCTGCGCGCCATGGTATGGCTCAACCTTCTGCTCGGCGCAATTAATCTTCTGCCTGCCTTTCCGCTGGATGGAGGACGCGTCTTTCACCGCACTCACGCCGGCGGCGCGCAGGAAGTCGAAGACCGGCAACGGCCCGCCGCGCCAGGCGCCGCACCGGCCACCGGTCTGGGCGCGGGACTGGGCGCGGGCCTCCGCTGGGGACTGGGCGCGGGCCTGGGCCAGTGGATCGCCATCGCCCTGGTCGTCACCGGGCTGCTGATGGGCAACCTCTGGCTCCTCATCATGGGCGCCTTCGTGCTCGTCGCAGCCCACATGGAAGGCCCCAACCTGCTCTCCCAGGGCGACGCCGAAAGCGTGCTCATGCGCGACGTCATGCTCACCCAGTTCAGCACGCTCTCTGCATCCGACACGCTGGAGGACGCGCTACAGCGCGCCGTCCACACCTTGCAGGACGTCTTTCCCGTGGTGCGCGGAGGCAATCTGGTCGGCGCCGTCTCGCGCCAGAACATCATGGAGGCGCTGGCCACCGGCGGCAACAGCTACGTGCAGGGCGTGATGACGCGCAGCTTCCAGACCGCGCTGCCCGGCGATTCCCTGGTCCATACGCTGGGCCGCATCACCGGCGGACAGGGCGCGCAACTCGTTCCCGTGATGGAGGGCGAGCGCATCGTCGGCATCGTCACTCCGCAGAACCTCTCGCAGTCCATGGGCCTGCTCAACCAGAGCCGCCGCATCCGCCGCCCCCAAGACTGCTAAGCGTTCGCATCTTCCAATCCCCGCAAAAATCCTAGACTCTCACCATGGCGTCTGCTATACCGGGTACACCCATGCGTCAGCCGGCCCTGAAGTTCTGCATTTTTGCGGCTGCGATTGTAGCAATGATCGCGTCCGCTCATCTCCGTCCCCTCGCACAGACGACCACACCTGCGACGACACCCACCTCGACGGGCTCCACGCCGCAGGCTGCCGTTCCGCCCCAGGCGGCGAATGACTCAGGCTATGCAGCCGAACCCATCGTCATCGAGCATGCCGAAAGCATCTTCAACATGGCCGCCGACGGCACCGGCTGGAGGCAGCTCACCTTCGTCGCGCGTCTGCAGTCCGACGCCACGGTGAAGCAGTATGGCGTCCTGTCTGTGACCTATGCCAGCAACTCGGAACATGTGGAGCTGTTCTACGCCCGCATCCGTCATCCCGATGGCACGGTGGTGGAGACGCAGACTACGGACGCGATGGACATGCCCAGCCCGGTTACGCGCCAGGCCCCGTTCTACAGCGACCAGAAGGAGCTACAGCTGCCCATCCGCAGCCTGCGCGTCGGCGACACGCTCGAGTTCAAGTATCGCATCGTCCGCACCAAGGCCGAAGCTCCCGGCCAGTTTTGGGGCCAAAAGGTCTTCAGCGACGCTGCTGTCGTCCTCTCCCAGACCGCCGAGCTGCGCGTCCCCACTGGCATGTACGTCAACGTCTGGAGCCCCAGCGTCAAGCCTGTCGAATCCTCCACCGCCGCTACCGCCGACGCCCCGGCACAGCACATCTACCTCTGGAGATACTCCCAGCTGAAGCCCACCGCAGGCAAGGAGGCCGAAGCTGCCGCCGAAGCGAAGAAGAAGATTCTGTGGACCGCCGATCAGGAGCTCGACCTCGAACAGGGCAAGCTGCCCACCATCGCCTGGTCCACCTTCAAATCCTGGGAAGAGGTGGGCGAGTGGTACCGCGCGCTCGAGGCCGACCGCATCATCCCCGACGACACCGTAAAGGCCAAGGCCGCCGAACTCACCGCCGGCAAGTCCACCGACGAGGCCAAAGCCCGCGCGCTATATGACTACGTCGCCACCAACATCCGCTACATCGGCGTCGCCTTCGGCATCGGTCGCTACCAGCCCCACACCGCCGCCGAGATCCTCTCGAACCAGTACGGCGACTGCAAAGACAAGCACACACTGCTTGCCGCCATGCTCTCCGCCGTGGGCATTCAGTCCGACGCCGTCCTCATTGGGGCGGGCGTCCGCTTCAACGAGGCCGTCCCATCCCCTGCATCCTTCAATCACCTCATCACCCACCTGACCCTGGCCGGAAAACCTGTCTGGCTCGACACGACCGCCGAGGTCGCTCCGTGGGCCATGCTGGTGTCGGTGACGCGGGACAAGCAGGCGCTGGTAATTCCTTCCACATCTGGCGTTGTTTCCGTTATCGCCCGCACTCCGGTGGATCCGCCGTTTCCGAATGTGGTGACGGTGGAAGCCGCGGGGTCGCTGGACGCGAATGGGGTATCGACGTCGCGCATTGCGATCACGTTCCGCGGCGATGGCGAGATTGCGGCGCGGGCGGCATTCCGGATGCTACCGCCGGATAAGTACGATGTGATCGTGCAAGCAATAGCGAAGGGGATCGGGTTTGCGGGGACGACGAGCAACCCGGAGGTTACGCGTCCGACGGACATGACGCAGCCATTCAAGTTGTCGTTCGACTACAAGCGTGAGAAGGCAGGCGACTGGGAGCACCTGAGAACGCTTCCGGAGGTGGTGCCGACGAGGTTTCCGCAGGTGACGGAGATGGAGCCGCCGGTGCGGGCGATTCAGTTGGGTGTGCCGCAGACGGAGACTTCGACCTCGGCGATGAAGCTGCCGGAGGGATGGAGCGCGATCCTGCCGCCGGCGATCCACGCGAAATGCGACTATGCGACCTACGACATGACCTACCGCCTGGAGAATGGCACGGTATACGCGGATCGGAAGATCGTGGTGCTGGCGAAGAAGGTTCCGGTGAGCGACTGGAGAGCGTACAAGGCGCTTGTGGACATGGTGAACCCAGGCAAGGAAAGATATATCCAGTTGATCGCTGACAAGAAGACTCTTTCCGGCACATCCGGCACCAACGCCTCCATTGGCATGGGCACGCCCACCGCCAACTGGCTCCTCCTCAAATCCACCGCACCCAACTCGTTCACCTACCAGCCCGCGCCACTCGGCACGCGCGCCGCTCCCGGCAATGCCGACGCCGACAAGCTCATCCGCTCCGCCTACCCCGCCTTCGACAGACGCGATTTCGACGCCGCGCAGAAGTCACTCGACGAGGCCAAAGCCCTCAGCCCCGAGCAGGTCGGCCTCTGGAGCACATACGGCCTCCTCGCCCTCCGCCGCAACACCTACGCCGATGCCTTTGCCGACTTGCAGAAGGAACTCACGCTCCATCCCGACCAGACCAACCTCTACCCCATGCTCGACTCGCTTGAGAAGCGGCTGAACCTCCGCAAGGAGCGGATGGAAACGCTGCGCGCCTGGTCCGCCACCCCAACCCCCGAGCCCTACCCCACCGTTCAGCTTATGATCATGCTGATTGACGATGGCAACCCCGCGGACGCAGTACAGGCGGCCTCCATCGACCGCATTCCTGCCGCTCGCCGCAGCAACCCCACGTTGCAGGTCGTGCTTGGCCGCGCGCTGCTGCTGGCTGGCAATCCCGTCTCCGGCTCCGCAACCCTCGCCGCTGTCATCAAGCAGACCACCGACCCCATGACCCGCAACAACGCCGCCTACCAACTCGCCCAGGCTGGCGTCGAACTCCCGCTGGCGGAGACCGCATCGCGCCAGGCCGTCGACCAGTTCACCGATCAAACCACTCATTCCACGCTCGAGGACAATCCCGAAACCCTGCGCGCCAACAGGCTTTCGCTCGCCTCCAACTGGGACACGCTCGGCTACGTTCTCTTCCGCGAGGGCAAGCTCGACGAGGCCCGCTCCTACATCAGCGCCGCCTGGATCAGTAAGCCCTCCGACGAACTCGGCGAACACCTCGGCGACATCCTCGCTGCGCAGGGCGACAAGCCCGCCGCCCTCGCCACATACATGCTCGCCCTCGCCACCACCGCCGGCAACGACAGCAGCCACCCCTACCTGAAAGCCCTGCAAACCCGCGCTGACGCGTTGCGCCAGGCGGGCGTCGTCTCCAACATCGCCGACCCCGGCGAGGCGCTGCTCTCCCTCCGCACCATCCCACTCGACGTCACCAACGCCGAGACCGGCGAGGTCGAGTACCGCCTGCTGCTCAAGGCTGGCAAAGCCATCCAAACCGAACCCAACGCCGCCCGCCCCATCCCCGGCGTCGATGAGAGCATCGCCCGCGCCGACTTCTCCCGCCTCTTCCCAGCCAACTCTCAAGCGCAGATCGTCCGCACCGCCCACGTCAACTGCCACTCCGGTGTCTGCGAACTCATTCTCGAACCCTGACCCTACAAGCATTGCCGCGATTGGGCTATATCGCCAATCGCCCCTTTCCCGCGAACTGCACGAAAAACCCAGGCGGTCTCAATGGATCGCTGCAACACTTGCTTGGAGTTTACTGGCCGGAGTTTCAAAGCCCAAGGTTTTTCTTGGACGTTGATTGAGGCGCAGCGCTACCTTGTCGAGGTCGGATTGAGAGTAGCCGGACAAGCCGGTTTTCTTAGGGAAGTATTGTCGCAGCAGCCCGTTGGTGTTTTCGTTGGTGCCGCGCTGCCAGGGGCTCTGCGGATCGCAGAAGTAGACTTTCACATTGGTGGCCACGGTGAAGCTCTTGTGTTTGGCCATCTCCAGCCCTCGGTCCCAGGTCAAGGAGCGCCGCAGGGACGCGGGGAGTTTACGAACGAACCGGCCCGCAACCGACCGGCGCAGCATCCGCGTCTTCGTCTCCTCCACCTTCCGCGACATGGTAGAAGAGCGCGACGAACTAATGACTCAGACCTGGCCCGAGCTGCGCCGCCGCTGCCGCGAACTCCAGGTCGAGCTGGTCGAGGTGGACCTGCGCTGGGGCATTGCCGAGGAGCAGAGCACCCGCAAGGAGACCCTCAAGCTCTGCCTCGACGAAATCCGCGCCTGCCGCCCGTTCTTCATCGGCCTGCTGGGCGAGCGCTATGGCTGGACGCCGGGCGCCGACGCCTTCACCGCCGACCTGCAGGAAGAACAGCCGTGGCTCCGCGGCCTCGCCGGCAAAAGCGTCACGGAACTGGAAATCCTGCATGGCGTGCTCAATAACCCGGAGATGGCCGGGCGGTCGTTCCTCTACTTCCGCGACCGGGCCTACGCCCTGGCGCGCGGCGCGGATTTCCTCCCGGAAGGCGCCGACGCCGCGCACAATCAGGCGGCGCTCAAGGCGATCATCCGACGCGCCTCCGCAGATAAGCACATTCCCCTGTGCGAGAAGTACCCCGACCCGCGCACTCTGGCCGCGCTCGTCCTCCAGGACCTCAAGGAAGCCATCGAGGCGCAGTTTCCCATCGAAGGCATCCCCGACCCGCTCACCCGCGAGGCGCGCGACCACGAGGCCTTTGCCGAAATTCGCCGCCGCACCTACATCGGCCGGCCTGACTACTTTGCCCGGCTCGACCGGCACGCGGCAGGCAACGGCGGACCGCTTGTCCTCGTCGGCGACTCCGGCAGCGGCAAATCGGCGCTGGTGGCCAACTGGCTCCAGCACTGGCGCGGCCAGCACCCCAACGACTTCCTCTTCCAGCACTACATCGGCGGCACGTCGGACAGCGCCGACCACTGGCGGCTGATGGCCCGGCTCGTCGCCGAGATCAAGCGCTGGACCAACGATCCTGAGGACGTGCCGCGCACCCACGACGACCTGCTGCGCGACTTCCCCCTCTGGCTGGCCAAGGCGCGCAGCAAGGCAGAGCACGACGGAGTGCGCTGCATCCTGGTGCTCGACGCGCTCAACCAGCTTGAGGACCACAACCACGCACGGTTGCTTGGCTGGCTGCCCGCGCATCCCTTCACCGGCGGGCTGAGGTCGGCGCGGAGGTTGTCGACCACCATCTCCCACAAGGGCGTGCCGGGAACCAGTCGGCGCGGCACCCGCACCGGCGCGGCCTTTGCCTCGGCCCGCTGCTGCGCCCGAACCGCCCGGTAACCAATGGGTGGAAGCGGCTGGCCGTCATCGAGGTCGGAGAGATCGAACTCACCGTCGGCGTCAGAACCGCCGCCGTCACCGCCACCGACTGCGGCTATCTGAACTCAGGGATTACTGCGCTACACTAACAAACGAACTGGTACATAAGATCGGGCAGACCGCAGGAGGACGACGGCCTGCACGTCTCCAGGCCGACTTACAAGCCCAATGACTATGCCATGGTCATCAAGATCGAAGGATTGAAGTTGACCCAACAGCCCCGCCAGCCGGGCTTCGCCTGCCCGGTGGAAATCGCCTCATGACCTGCAAATCCAAATTCAAACCAGGAAACAAAACGGAGAATCAAACATGTCACCCAAATATCGTTTAGCATCTTTTGTGGTTCCGGCCCTGTGCGCCGCGTTCATGACGGTGAATCTGCAAGCGGCGCCGGTTGAAAACAAGCCGCCGGTCAGGGTCAGCATCCAGGACATACCCCACTTGGAGAAGCGCGATGGGATGACTAAGCTGATTGTGGATGGGCGCCCCTTCATCTGCCTTGCGGGCGAACTATCCAATACCGCCTCGTCCGACCGCGAAGCCACCAAGGCCACCATCGCGCGCCTGGCGCAGGCCAATTTCAACACCGTCCTTACGGTCGTTTCCTGGGACCTGGTTGAACCCGAAGAAGGCAAGTTCGACTTCTCGATGATCGACTATCAGATTGAAGCCGCCCGCGCCAACAACGTGCGGCTCATCTTCCTCTGGATGGCCAGTTGGAAGAACGGCTTGTCGCACTTCCCGCCGCTATGGGTCAAGGCCAACCAGGACCGCTTCCCGCGAGTGGTCAACGCCCAGGGCAAGACCCTTGAGATCCTCTCCACGCTGAGCGAAAACAATCGTAACGCCGACGCGACGGCCTTCGCCGCCGTCATGAAACACATCCGCGAGGTGGACAAGACCCACACAGTCATCGCAATCCAGGTCGAAAATGAAGTCGGCACAATGGGCACCACCAGGGACTTCGGCCCCGCCGCCAATGCCGCCTTTGCCGGCCCGGTCCCCAAGGAACTGACCGACTATCTTCAAACGAACAAGGACCACCTGCGGCCGGAACTGAAGAAGATCTGGGACGCGGCAGGCGACAAGACAAGCGGTACATGGGAGCAGGTTTTCGGCAAGAACGTTCAGCGTCCGGCGGACGATCTACCGGTGCCCAACAGCCCCAATCGTTCTAAGCGTCCGGCCGGCGCCGAGCTTTTCAACCACACGGATGAGATTTTCATGGCGTGGAACTACTCCCACTACATCGGCTATGTGGCTGCGCAGGGCAAAAAGGAATATTCCATCCCGATGTATGTCAACACCTGGCTGGTGCAGCCCAACGACATCGGCGCGGGCGACTACCCCAGCGGTGGACCCGAGCCGCTGGTGCATGACATCTGGCGGGCCGGCGGGCCGGCCATCGACATCCTGGCGCCTGACATCTACCTGCCGGATTTCGCCGGAATCATCAAGACCTACTCGCGCAACGGCAACCCCGCCTGGAATCCCGAAACCGGACAGAACGCCAACAACGCGTGGATGGGGTTCACGCAACTCAATCTCCTGTGCTTCTCCCCGATGGGCGTTGACGGTCGCCTGAACGCGATCTCTGAAGACCCGTTCGTGCGGTCGTATGGGTTCATCAACTCGATCTCGGGCGCGATTGCCGAGGCGCAAGGCAAGCCGGATGCGATCAAACTGATCGAGCTTGGACCGGGGCAGAATCCCGGGAAGGTCGTGATGGGACGATATATCTTCGATTTCACCCCCGTGGCAGGGACTCGTGGCGGCCCAGCAGCCGGTGAACGTGCTGGCGCCGCTGCGCCGGCGACGAAGCCTGATGCCCAGGCTGCGCCTCAGGCTGAAGGACGCGGCGCAATTGTTGGGCTGTCCTTCCTCGACAAGCCTTTCGTGCTTATTATCAACACCGCCCCGGATGAGTATTACTTCGCGACCAACGCATCGTTCCCATTCGTTGTATCGCCGAACAACATCCCCAACGCCAGGGTCGCTGCGCCCGCCATCATGGAGCGCGGCGCATTCAAGAACGGCATCTGGGTCATGCAACGCCGCGCCAACGGCGACGATATCATGGGCCGCGGCTACGACGTCTCCGCCGCAGCCAACAACAACCTGTCCGGCTCCCAGATACCGCTGGGCGTCGGGGGCAGAGGCGGCCGTGGCGCCGGAACGGGCGACACCACGCCCCCGCCGCCGTCCGTGATGCGCGTTACGTTCTATCACTATCGCTAAGTCAAAGAGGAGAACAATTCATGAAACTGAGATACCTGCGCTGGCCGACTCCGGTTATTCGCGCCAGCTTTGCATTTGCATTGCTCGTCCTTGCCATCGCTGCCTCCGTCGCCTGGGCGCAAGCACCCATGGTTACCGATGACGGCGCGGCTGCGCGCATTGCCTGGTGGCGCGATGCCAAGTTCGGCCTCTTCATCCATTGGGGACTCTATGCCATTCCCGGCCGCGGCGAATGGGTGCAGTGGAACGAGCAGATTCCCGTGGATGAGTATGCCAAGCTGGCCAGCCAGTTCATCGCGGACAAGTTCGACGCCGATGCATGGGCTGCCACCGCCAAGGCAGCCGGCATGAAGTATACCGTGATGGTGACGCGTCACCACGATGGCTTCGCCATGTTCGACGATCCGGGCAGCGATTTTACGGCTATGAAGTCGGCGGCCCACCGCGACTTTGTGGCCGCATATGTTACGGCCGCGCGCAAGGCGGGACTGCGCATTGGGCTGTATTATTCCCCACTCGACTGGAGGTTCCCGGGCTACTACTTTCCGGATCTTTATCGGCCCAGCGCCATCCAAATGCGCGATCAGTATCATCGCCAGCTCAACGAATTGGCCTCGAACTACGGCAAGATCGATATTCTCTGGTTCGACGGCGGTGGCGAGAGCTGGTTAGGCTTCGGCGGAGTCCAGTTCAAAGGCGGACAATGGTCGGGCAGGACCAGAGGGCAGAGCTACTCCGGGTCCTTCTCCTGGCAGGACGACCAGGCGATAGCCAACCTCAAAAAGCTTCAGCCGTCGGTCATTATAAACAACCGCACCGATGCCCCGGCCGACTTTCGCGACCGCGAGGGAGACAAGGCGCTCGGCGACTTCGACAACCAGCACCCATGGGAACTTTGCACCACAATGGCCGGCGGTGTGTGGGGCTACAAGCCGAATGCCAAAGTAAAGACGCGGGATGAGACGATCCGCCTGCTGGTCTCCGTGGTGGGACGCGACGGGAACCTTCTGCTCAATGTCGGTCCACGCCCCGATGGCCAAATCGATCCGGAGCAGGCCCAGGTTTTGCGGGATGTTGGCGACTGGCTGAAGCTGTATGGCCAGAGCATCTACGCCACGCGGGGCGGTCCTTATCTGCCGGGAGACTTCGGCGTCTCAACATTCCACGACAAGACGGTCTATCTGCACATCCTGCACGCCACCGGCAAGACCCTCTCGCTTCCCGCTCTGCCGGCAAAGATCCTTTCATGCTCCAGCCTTACCGGCGGTGACGCCAATTGCACGCAGACAGGCACCAGTGTCGAAGTCACACTGAGCGGCAATCCGGACACAGTGGACACGATCGTCGCTCTGACTCTCGCATCTCCTGCAACGGGGATCAACCCGATCGCGACGCCCCTGGCCACCAAGCCAGTCTCCGCCGCGGGTGCCAGCGGACTGTAAGGCATGGGTCACAACCAGGCTTGGCAACAGGCGGGTATCCCATGGTTTCCACTTCAAGTTGTGGGGCACTAATTGACAGGTCTGGTACTTCTTGCAGCCAGTAATGACGCCGGTACGTGGCTCATCGAAAGAGTCGACGACTGGATGCAGGTTCGCCGGGTCGTCCGGGTCCTGGAATGGTGTGTACGTGTGCTGGCGAGAATGCTCTCTCAACGATGCCAGTCTACCAACCGCAGCAGGGTTGGTATCGCACATTGACGGCGGCCAGATAGCGTTTTCATCGAGCCAATAGAGCAGGATCACGAACAGGGTTTCTTCGCGATCTCAGTGGTTGTGCGGAGGGTTGGACCAACGGCTTTCTGCCGATTCGGAGACCTCTGAGTACTCTTTCGTACCCTAATGTGACGCTGGTTCATTCGTTTGTGACACTTGTCCAGCCGATACAGACAGTATGCGGATCAGCAATTCGTGGAGTAGTCCTCGCAATCCGCACATTCTGGTTCGCCTGACACGACAAGCGCATCTAACGAATCGGGGTGCCTTATGATCATTCATTTGGCGCTGCTCGTGTTTCCAGCCCTAGTTGTGATTTTTTCGATGTACAAAGCCAACGCCGGGGGCAAGGCGATCGGCAAAGATATTTTCCGGGTTGGATTACCGGCGTTTCTGCTGCAAGAAGTGCAGAACATCTATTCTCCCCTGCCGGGTCTCGGCAGATTCAGATCTGACTCACAACATGGAAGAACAACCGCACGGGTTCCGCGCCTGTCATGGGTCGTCGCGGTCCTGCTCGGCTGCCTGACACACGATGCACATGCCGTACTTCCCACACTGATTACGACCAGTGTCGGCCAGCAGTCGCAACCGGTGAGCGTCACGGTGCCGCTGTCCGCGAGCGGTGTCGCGGTCGCGCCCCGGGCGCTGTTGCAGGGCTTTGCAGGCATGGACTTCTCGGTTGTCAGCGGAGGGACCTGCGCCGCGAATGTCTCCTACATCTTCGGACAGCACTGCACGGTCAACGTCGTCTTTGCGCCGAAGTTTCCAGGTCTGCGCAACGGAGCGGTGGTTTTGCTGGCAACCGACGGCACGCTGCTGGGCAGCGCGCTGGTGGCCGGTAACGCGATTGGATCGTTGTCTGTACTAAGTCCGGGTGTCATCAACACCGTTGCCGGCGATGGCGAACTGAACTTCCGGACCGACGGAGTCCCTGCCACGCAGGCGCCGATCTTTCTTCCGTATGGGGTCATCGTCGATCCGGCGGGGAATCTATATCTATCCGACACGAACAACAGCCGCATCCGCCGCGTGGATGCGCTGAGCAGTCTCATCTCCACCATCGCGGGCAATGGCGTGTCGGGCTACTCCGGCGACGGAGGCGCGGCCACAGAGGCCAGCATCAACCAGCCCGGCGGCTTGACCATGGACGGAGCAGGCAACATCTACTTTGCCGATAGCGGCAATGACATCATCCGCCGCATCGACGCGGTAAGCGGCATCATCACGACCATTGCCGGGGTGCCCATGGCGCAGGGCTACTCCGGTGACGGGGCCGCGGCAACCCTGGCGAACCTCTCCTCGCCCAGAGGCATTGCGTTCGACGCAGCCGGAGACCTCTTCATTGCGGATACGAGCAACAACGTCATCCGCGAGGTGAACGCGACCACGGGGACGATCCGTACGGTGGCAGGAACCGGGGCCGCGGGTTACAACGGCGATGCGATCCTGGCCACGGCGGCAGAGCTGAACTCACCGTGGACCGTCAACGCCGGCATAGACAACTCGCTGTACATTGCCGACCTCACCAACAACCGCGTGCGCAAGGTCAACGGCGGGGTGATCTCCACCGTGGCCGGAACCGGAAGCCGCAGCTTTGGGGGCGATGGCGGCGCGGCCACTGCCGCAGACCTGGACGATCCTACCAGCGTCATTCTGAATCCTGCGGGCGATCTCTACATCGCCGACTCGGGAAACAACCGCGTGCGCGAGGTCTACGCAAGCACCGGCATCATCGAGACCGTAACCGGCAACGATAGCGAGCAGTTTGCCGGCGATGGCGGCCCTGCCAACCTGGCGAGCCTGTATGCCCCGTACGCGCTCTTCTTCGATCAGAGCGGCAACCTCTTCCTGGCGGACACGCTGCACAACCGCATCCGGCGCATTCTTGCCACTCCGGTTGCCCTCGCATATCCGGTGATGCGCGTGGGCAAGACCTCCGCGCCCCAGACCCAGGGCCTGGAGAACGATGGCAACTTCAACCTGAACCTGTCCGCGCCAATACTCCTCAATGCGGCGCTCAATTCCACGACGACCACATGCAGCTTCACCACGCCGATGGCCCCCTCCACCACATGCAACCTTGGCGTGGAGTTCGCGCCGACGGTGCTCGGCATCGACGTACTCGGCTCCGTGACGTTGAACTCCGACGCGGCAAACAGCCCGATGCTGATCGATCTTTCGGGACAGGTGCTCAGCGTCGAACCGACCACCGTCAGCCTGTTGTCGAGCGTCAATCCAAGCCTGGTGAGTCAGATTGTGGTCTTTACCGCGACGGTGGCCAGCGCCGATCCCTCGCGCAGCGGGCCGGTCACATTCCTGGACGGCGCGACGCCCGTCTGTAGCAACATCAATCTGATTGCGGGCAGCGCCTCCTGTACCACGTCGACGCTCTCTCTGGGCCAGCACAGCATGACGGCCAGCTATGCGGGCGACAGCAATAACGCGGCGGGAGTTTCGCCGGCGCTGATTCAGATCGTCAGGCAACAGCCAAATCTCACGCTCGCGGTTTCACCCAATCCGGCCAACGTGACCCAGAGTGTCACGCTGACGCTCACGGCGACCGCTGCGACCGGGACTCCGTCGGGCAGCGTGGTCTTTTACGACGGCGCAACCGCACTGAGCGGCAACGTGAGCCTGAGCGCGAGCGGTGTTGCGACCTACTCGACAACCCAGTTGGCTCCGGGGCCGCATAGCCTCTCCGCACAATACGCCGGAGATACAAGCAACGCCTCCGGCGTATCGAATGTGGTGATTGAAGTTGTGAATCAGATCACGACCGTGACGACGATCGCCTCCAGCAACTCCACCGTCAACGTAGGCACGCCCGTTACATTTACGGCAACAGTCACCAACACAAGCGGTCCAGCACCCACCGGCTCGGTCCAGTTCACGGATGGAATTACGGCTTTGGGCAGCGGCACGGTGGACAGCAATGGCCACGCATCGCTGACGCTGGCGACACTGGCCCCCGGCACGCATACCATCGTCGCCACCTACAGCGGCGACACCGATAACGCCGGCAGCGCGTCCAGCGGACTGGTCGAGACCGTTCAGCAGATCGCGACCACGACGGTCCTCACCTCCGATGTGAATCCAGCCAACGCGGGGGCCACCATCCACCTCTGCGCGACAGTCGCCATCAGTGCGGGGGCATCGCCCGACGGCGCGATCGCGGGGTTGGTTACCTTCAGCGAAGGGTCGTTGATTCTGGGAACGGCACAGGTCAACTCCTCCGGGATTGCCAGCATTGCCGTCAGTACGCTCACGGTCGGCGCGAACAACATCTCCGCCAGCTATCCGGGCAATACAAACTATGCCGGCAGCATCTCCAACATCCTGCTTCAGTCGATCTCATCCACTTCAACCACAACTGTGCTGACGGCGGGCGGCACGAGTTCTCTCTCGGGCAAGCCGGTGACGCTCACGGTCACAGTCATCAGCCCCACCGGAACTCCGACGGGCAATGTCGTCTTTCGCGACGGCGCAGCAAACATCGGCCAGGGAACGCTCAACGCGCAGGGCGTTGCCACGCTCTCCATCTCTTCGCTCTCGGTCGGGCCGCACACACTGACGGCTGTCTATCAGGGCGACAGCAGCTATCTCACCAGCACCTCCGCGCCGCTGGTGGAGACCATCTCTCTAGCAACCCTTGGGCTGACTCTGGCCAGTCCCGCAAGTCCGGTGGATGTCGGGACCACGGTGACGTTCACGACCATCCTTACCAGCAATGGCGTTGCCCCGACGGGCGCACTTACCTTGCATGACGGCAGTGCGGTGATTGCCACGCAGAACGTCACCAACACCGGAACATTTACCTTCAGCATCTCGACCCTGGCGATCGGAACTCACATCCTGACTGCGCAGTACGCAGGAGACACAAACAACTCCCCGGCCACTTCCAATGCGATCAGGATTGCCGTGCAGCAGGCCCCAAGCAGTACGTCCCTGACGGCCAGCGCCAATCCATCGACCGTGGGCCAGAACCTCACGCTCGCGGCAGTCGTCACCAGCTCGGGCGTGAATCTTACCGGCTCGGTCAGCTTCCTGGATGGCGCTACGGCGATCGGCTCAGCGGCGCTCAGCGCGAGCGGGACGGCAACGTTGACAACCGGCTCGCTCTCCTTCGGCCCGCACACGCTGACCGCGGTCTACTCCGGGGACACCAACCACATGACTTCCACCTCTCCCGTCCTCAGCGAGCAGATCGTGCAGGCGGCCGGCGTGGTTTTGACCTCCAGCCTCAACCCGTCGATCTCGGGCGCGAATGTCGTCTTCACCGCGACTCTGTCGGGCGTCGGCTCGCTCATTCCCACCGGCTCCGTAACCTTCAGTGACGGAGCGAGCACACTCGCTACAGTGCAGTTGGGCGCAACCGGCGCGGGCAGCCTGCAAACCGCTGCCCTGACGGTTGGCTCTCACACCATCACGGCCAGCTACAGCGGCGACAGCAACTATGCGGTTGCTTTCTCTTTCCTGATCCAGACGGTGCAAAGCGCGAACACGCAGGTGGCTCTGACCGCGAGCGCGAACCCCGCGACCTACGCAACTCCAGTCTCCCTGTCGGCCACGGTCACCAGCAACGGCGGCCTGGCTACGGGCACGGTCAACTTCACCGATGGAGGCACTGCGATTGGCAGCGCAACTCTCAACGCCGGCGGAGTCGCTACCCTTAGCACGTCGTCGCTGGCCCCGGGCACGCATTCCATCGTCGCCAACTATGCGGGCGACGGCCGGGCCAGCGCCTCGACTTCAACTCCGCTTGCGCTCAATGTGCGTCAGACGACCACGGTCGCGCTGGCCACCAGCGCCAGTCCGGCGCAGACCCTCAGCCCGGTCCTGCTGACCGCCACCGTGACCAATAGCGGAGTCACGCCGGTGACGGGCACTGTGACCTTCACCGACGGCGCAACGCTTCTCGGCACGGCCACGGTGGATACAACGGGCCATGCCACGCTGACCGTTCCGTCGCTGGCAGCCGGGAACCACTCCATCGTCGCCAGTTATGGCGGCGACAACAATGACTTCTCCAGCCTCTCCCCAGCGCTGACGCAGGGGGTGGAACTGCGCGCCACGACAACCGCGCTTGCGGACACGGAGATGGATCCAGCCAATCCGCAGCAGGTGACCCTGATCGGAATCGTTCATTGGACGGGGCCAGTCCCGCCCACAGGGACCATCACATTCACCAACGGAAGCACGGTGATCGGCAGCAGTCCGATTAACACCAGCGGCGCTGCCACCATCAACATCACCCTCGATGCCAATATCACGGAGAACATTGTCGCCACCTACAACGGCGATGTCTCCTACGCCTCCTCGGCTTCGCTGCCCACCGTTGTCACCGGAGAACCGGCAACGCAGTTCACCCTGGCCCTCAATCCTTCGAGCGTATCCATTCAAAGTACGCAGCACATCGTCATCCAGGTGTCGGCCGCATCCATCAACGGCTTCAGCGATACCCTGCTCTACGGCTGTCTCGGCCTGCCCTTCGCCGCTACCTGCACCTTCAGCAGCGTGCAGACCAGTCTCGCCAGTGGAGGGTTCTCCACCGTGCAACTCACCATCGACACCGGCGATCCTCTGGGCGCGGGCGCGCTGGCCAGCCTCAACCGATCGCGGAACTCCAACCTTCTGCTGTGCTTCTTGCCAGGATGCGTCTTCGCCGGGTTCGCTCTCTTCCGCCGTCGCCGAGTTTCGTTGCAAGGTCTGCTGCTTCTGATCGTCGCTGTCGCGGTCACTCTGTCGGCGAGCGGCTGTGCGGGCCTACAGGTCAACGGCACACCCGCCGGCTCCTACACCTTCAAGGTGACAGCTTCGGGACAGGGTACCGGCGCGACCGAAAGCCAGGTCATGAACCTGACGGTCACTCCATGAGAGGTTTCCTATGCAGTCCTTCTTCTGCTTCTCGCGAATTGCCGCTTCACTCCTTCTGCTCGGTATGTGCGGCGGGGTAGTGCGAGCGCAGGCCCGGGCTACAGCCCTCGGGCCCGGAAGCTATGTCGCGATCGGCGGGGCAGCTTCGGTTTTTCCGTCCGACTATGACGGACGCAATATCGCCGGCGGAATGGTCTTCATGGACGTTCAGCCGACCTTTCGTTACGGCTTTGAAGGGGAAACCCGGTTCCTGCGCTACCACACGGATGAAGGCGTCACTCAGACCAACTATCTGATGGGCGTGCATGTCGGCATTCGACCCCAGAGGCTGCGGCCGTACGCCAAGTTCCTGGTGGGTGCAACCAGAATCCAGGCGCCACTTGGCTATGCCCAGGGGACCTTCTTTACCTTTGTGCCCGGCGGCGGCGTGGACTACATGCTCAGCGATCGCTGGACGGTAAGGGCTGTGGACCTCGAATACCAGGTCGTTCCGCAGTTCATGGGAAGTGAGGTTCGGAATTTTGGAATCAGCGTGGGTCTGAGCTTTCGCATCAACGATGTTATCCGGTTGCCGCAACGAGCAACATTGCGTCGCTGATCGCAACCGGTTGCCCATAATAAGTACTACGGCGCCTTGTGTTTATCAATAATCATCCACCAGCATAACTTCTGCCACTCTGTCAGGGTTGTCTTTGCCCATTCTCGGTGTTGCCACCAGGCAGCGCCAAACCATTGCACATCTGGAGCCGCCGCCACTGACCATCTGTATTCAGGAAGGGCCTGTTGCGCTACAGATAGGGCGCGACGAGTATGATAATCGGAAGTGACTACGATCGCTGTCTTTGCGCCAGGGGCAACTGTGTGAACGCATTTGGTTACCTCTCGCAACTCAAGCAGCGTCGAATCTCCTTTGAAGCTGCAGACATGCAGATGGGATGCATTTTCTGGGGCTATGGTTTGAATATATTCCCGCGCAAGATCGGACGATGTCCTTCCGTATTCGACCCAGTCCGGAGCATCTA
>PLOU01000122.1 GCA_003142235.1 Granulicella sp. | reverse complement strand
CTGGATGAAGGTGAGGATGCGGTCGAAGAGACGGCAGCCGAGGAGGGCGGCGGCGCGCAGGCTGGCGATCTCTTCGGCGTCCTTGACCTGGCGCAGTTTGGCGACCAGCGGGTCTACAGCGATGAAGAGGGAGCGGCGCAGCTTGGCGGGGACGGACTTGCGCATGCTGTCCAGGGCGGCGACGGTGGTCTGCGTCTCATCGAAGCCGCAGCGCTTGACGGCGGCGGCGGCGATCCACTCGCAGGCCTCGGTGAGCGGCGGTCTGGTGGCGATCACCACTTCGGTGCCCACGGCTTCGGCATTGGCCTGGGCGATGTAGCGGCCATCGGTAAAGAGCACGGCGCGAATTGGCGAACGCGACGGCCGCGCCCGATGACCCGCTGCGCAGAGCAGCACAAGCGCAGCACTCGACCCGGTAAAGCCGCACAGCCAGCGCACATCCGGGAGATGCGTCACCAGCAGCGCGTCTACCCCCCCCGCCCGCGCCGCACTCGCCGCTCTCTTCTTCCTCGCATTCAAGCTCATCCGATCAATTCTACCCAACCCGACGCGGAGAGCAATTCCCGAGTGTCCAACGCTAGGAAAAATTAAGCGAAACCGGCTATCATGCAGTATGACCGGATTCGTCGCCGACCCTCCGCACGCAGAGCAGAAGACGCTGCTTAGCCGGCGCGGCTTTCTGCTCGGCTCCGCTGCCGCTGCCGGCGGCCTGGCACTCTACTCGGGCGAGTTCGCCCGCCACGAGATCAGCATCGTCGCGCGCGACGTGGCGCTGACGCGGCTACCCGGCGCATTTCAAGGCTATCGCATCGCGCAGATCAGCGACATCCACTTCGACGAGTACAGCGAGCCCGCGTTCGTGCGCCGCGTGGTCGGGCAGGTGAACCAGCTTGCGCCCGACCTGGTCCTGCTGACCGGCGACTACATCAGCAATACTCCGCGGGGACACGACTTTGCCTACGGCGCCATCTTTCGCTGCGCCGATCTGCTGCGCGAGCTCGCCTGCCCGCTGCGCTTCGCCGCGATGGGAAACCACGACTCCATCCTGGGCGCGCCCAACATCCGCGAGGCGCTTGCGACCGCCTCCATCCCGCTGCTGGTCAACCAACACGTCCCCATCGAGCGCGCTGGCGAGCGGCTGTGGCTGGCGGCCGTCGCCGACCCCCTAAGCAATATGCCGGATCTGCGCGCCGCCGTTCCCGCCAACCCCGACGGTCCCGTCCTGCTGCTGTGCCATGTACCCGATTACGCCGACTACGTGGTCGCCCACCCGCGCGGGGCGCTGGTCGACCTGATGCTGGCAGGCCACTCGCACGGGGGACAGGTGCGGCTGCCGATTGTCGGACCGCTGCATCGCGTGGATGGCGGCAAAAAATACGTGCAGGGGTTCTTCCGGCTGGGGCAGATGCAGCTTTATGTGAACCGCGGAATTGGCACTGTGGGGCTGCCGTTCCGGCTGAACTGCCCGCCGGAGATTACATTATTTACTCTGCAATTGGCTGAAGTTTAGCGACTGTTTCATCTTGAATTCGGCAATCTCATTAAAGTGATATTGAAAATAGATCGTACCGAAGAATACAGTCATCCACGGGCTCAGGGTTAGCCCGGTCTCATCGACTTCATTGAAATAGCGCAACATATCCCGTCGAAAGACGAATCTGCCAGCGATCAATACGCTGACTCCTAGGATTACAAAGATTATTAGGCCGATATGTGCTCGATGAAATAACGGCACAAAAGTGTACAGCAGACCCAAAATATATTCAGCCACAAACCAATAGATGGCTTGACTGCGGCGATCAACCTTTAGAAGCCAGACTGCTTGCGCAATGCTCCAGAGTTCAAGAACATTTACGCACAAAAGCGGCTGCCAATGAAGTAACTTATGCAAAACTTGATCTATTACAGACGCGACAATGAGCCAGCCCCATGAGAAGGTTAGAAACCAAGGAATTGCAGCCGGATCAGATGCATTATTTTTCATGGATCACCGCGCGCGGCCGGCGGGCTTCTTTTCGCGGGGCATGACGGAGTAGGTCGATGGGGCCTTGGCAGAGCTCATGCGGACCATCCAGGCGTCGAGCAGGCTGCGCTTGAAGCGCCAGCGATTGCCCAGCCTGAAGGCCGGGATGAAGCCCTCCGAGGCGTAACGGTAGAGCGTGTCGCCGCTGATGCCTAAATACTCCGACGCTTGCCGGATATCCATTACCTCGCGCATCATCTGCTGGACTGCACCCGCCATGGAAGAACGCTCCTTGAAACTCGAAGTCCCTGAATGATGAAGATGCCGGAAACCCGAAGATACCGGGAGAAAGGCCTGACAAAACCGGCATTTCCTTTTGTATTCCCAAACGAAGGTCCAGGCAACAGGATTCCGATTGTTCATCCAGGGGTGCATGTTTTTGCTACTAACTGATTGATAAACAAGAAGGCGGACATAAAGGGTGGGTGCGACTTACGGCACGGCTGAAGCCGTGCCCTTAAACAAGACAAGACAAATACGGAGATTCTGGCTACGCCAGAATGACGGCGCGAGGGATGATAAAGCCGCGCCCTTAANNTTAAGCAAAACAGGTCTATCAACCAGCGACGATCAACCAGCGACGATCAACCAGCGACGATCAACCAACAACCAACAACCAGCAACCGCATTACTTCGCGGGCTGGAGGCCGCGGATGACGGCGAAGATATCCTCGCCCACGGTGCGCGTCTGGGCGATTGCGTCGGCGATTGAGATGTCGCAGATCTTGGTTCCCTTGAGCACCGCCATGCGGCCGAACTTGCCTTCATGCACCATATCGATTGCGGCGATGCCATAGCGCGTCGCCAACATGCGGTCGTACGCCGTGGGAGTTCCTCCGCGCTGGGTGTGGCCCAGGTTGACGCTGCGGGTCTCGTAGCCGGTGCGCTTCTCGATCTCCTCGGCCAGGACCTGGCCGATGCCGCTGAGGCGGGCGTGGCCGAAGGAGTCCAGCTTGTCGCCGACCGTGACCTGGCCCTCGATCTGGGGAATCTTGGCGCCCTCGGCGACGACCACGATGCCGAAACGCTTGCCGCATTCCCAGCGCGCGCGCAGAAGCCGCACGACGTCGTCCATGTCGATCTCGTGCTCAGGCGTCAGGATGACGTCGGCACCGCCCGCGATGCCGGCGGTGACGGCGATCCATCCGGCGTCGCGGCCCATGACCTCGACCACCTGCACGCGGCTGTGCGCCTCGGTGGTGGAGTGCAGGCGGTCGACCGCCTCGGTGGCAATCATCACGGCGGTGTCGAAGCCGAAGCAGACGTCGGTGCCGCTGAGGTCGTTGTCGATGGTCTTGGGCACGCTCACGACATTCACGCCGCGCTCGGCCAGCTCGACGGAGATGGACTGCGTATCGTCTCCGCCCATGGCGATCAGCGCGTCCAGCTTCTCGTCCTGGATCACCTTGAGGCAGCGCTCGAATCCGCCCTCGATCTTCTTCACATTGGTGCGCGAAGAGCGCAGGATGGTGCCGCCGCGATGCAGCATCCCGCTCATGGTCTTCATGCTGAGCGGCATGGTGCGGTCGTCCAGCACGCCGCGCCAGCCCTCCATGAAGCCGATGAACTCATCCCCGTAGTGCAGTACGCCCTTGTGCACCACCGCACGGATCACAGCGTTCAGGCCAGGACAGTCCCCGCCCCCGGTCAACATCCCAATGCGCATCGCAAGAACCTCTCAATCAGAATTTTTCAATCAATCAAATGATACTGCAAGCGCTGCTGCTCTCCGGTGCCCGATGTCACAGGACCAGTTGGCTGCGAACTGGTGGTTGTTGCGGGCCTGCCTCAACAGCAAAGGGACCAAAAGGCTGCGACCGGCGATTGTGAATGGAAGGGATGAAATGGATGGTGAGAGCGCTGGGACTNNGCGCGCCGATTCCGCGCGCGAATGAGAGGGCGAAGGAGAGCCATGCGGGTTGGGGGCGAGCGCTTCATGGGGAAGCTGCGCAAAGCAGTGCGCGGAGGGACCGGCTGAGGATGGTTTGCAGCGCGAGGCCGATGGGACTGACAGGAGAGCGACTTGTGTATGAAAGCAATTTGCGTGCCGTTGGAAAGGGACCGATGGAGAAATGCGGACCGAATTCCGTGCCGCGGATTGCATAATTCCAGAAGAAACAGCTAAGTATATGAGAAGAAAGACTTATTGAATGACACTAAAGTGGTAGGGAGGACTGATTGACTTGGCATAAAGACGAACGTAGGCTTGAAGCATAGCTTGCAAAAGTACGCGTAAGTGCAATCGATGGAATCGAATACGCCAGGCCGTCTGGCGGCGAACGCGATCTGGCAGAGGGCCTGTGCGCCGACCCTGGAGTCATCGCAATTCGCGCAGCTGGCGACGATCGCGATGCGTCTGAGGGCTAAACATACAGATCGATCAAGACAACTTGCCGCCGGCTGGCGGCGATGCCAATGCGGCAGAGGGCCTAACCGGAGCAGCAATGGACTCAAGCGGCAGAGAAGCGGGCGACGAGGAGGCGGTAGCGGGAACGCCGGAGGATGTGGCCGTACTTTACCTGTGGGCGAACCTACAGGGGGCGAAGTACCGCGACTTCTCGGGCTCGCGCCGGGAGTACCGCGCGCAGGTGCGGTACCGCGCCGCCCAGGCGATGCGGGAGCGTGAGTTGCGGGCGCAGGCGGTGGCGGAGGCGGCGGCCGAGGTGGCGCAACGCGCGGAATTGGCCGCGATGGCCACAGCCCAGTTGCAGGACGCAGGCGACAACCGGGCGTTGCGGATTCAGTCGCTGCAAAATGCCGAGGAGGCCGCGCGCACGGCGTCCGGCGAACGGATGGAAGCTGCGCGCCGGGCCGAGGCCGCGGCGTGTGCCACAGCCGTCGTGCTGCGCGAGGAGCGCGAGATCGCCGAGGCCCAGGCGTCGGCCCGGCGGCAGGCACTGCGTTACGCGGAGTCCGAGGCGCGGCGGCGTCGACTGGCGGGGCCTCAGCCACGCGATCCGATGGGTGGGGCGAGTACGGCCTGGAGCGCGGGGCCGGCCCCGGAGATCAACGGCGAGGCTGCGCACGAACCAGAACCGGACCGCGCGGCGATGGCCGACCGAACGATGGAAAGTGAGACCGTGCGCCGCGCGACGATGGACCGTGGGACGTTGGACGGCGTGCGCGAGCTTGTGCTTTCGGAAGAGTTGCAGCCATCCAGCACGGAGGTTGAGGGCGCTGATTTCGTTGGCGCGATTTCCATTGGGACTGATGCTGTGGGCGCCGATGCCGATTCCGGGCCGACGGGACCGGCGTGGCTCTATGCTTTGCAGAGCCCGCCGCCGACGCGGCTGTTGCAGGCGAACTCGCAGGTTGCCAGGGGGGATGCACCGGCAGGCAATGGTTACAAGGGTGAGGCACCTGAGGGGGAGACGCTGCTGGACTCGCGGGAGCGGGTTGCGGCGCGCTGGTCTGCGCTGAAGGAGGTCTTCGAGCAGGCCGGGCCGGAGTTGTCCGCGATGCCCCCGGTGAGGCCGGTCGACGGGCGGATGCCGCTGCTGGCGGTGTTTTCGCTGGCCGGAGGCGTGGGCAAGACCAGCATGGCGGCGACGCTGGGACGGGCACTCTCCCTGCAAGGGGAGAAGGTGGTGCTGACCGACACGACCTCGCGCGGCCTGCTCCCGTTTTACTTTGGGGAGCGCGAGCTTCGCTCCGGGGAGGTGCGCACCTTCCAGCCGCCGGCGGGGAGTCCCGGCGCGCCGGTCTCGCTGGTGATCTTCGACGCCGCGAGCATGGGTGCAGACGAGCGGCATCAGGAGACGCTGACCAATGAGATCCTGCGCATTGGCCAGGGCAACCAGCGCCTTGTACTGGACCTCTCATCGGGATCGAGCTGGCTGGTGCGGCGCATGGTGGAGCTGCATCCCGTCGTGCTTGTGCCGGTGACCGGCGACATGAACTCGGTGATCAGCCTGCACGCGGTGGAGAGGGTCTTCCAGTCTATCGCGGACCGCGACGGCCGGCCCCTGCTGCCCTATTATGTGCTGAACCAGTTCGAACCATCGCTTCCCCTGCACCTGGATGTTCGCGAAGTGCTCCGCCGCCAGCTTGGAGACCGCCTTCTGCGTTTTGTGATTCGGCGCTCGCAGGCGGTGAGCGAGGCGCTGGCCGAGGGGATGACGGTGGTGGATTACGCTCCGGAGGCCCCGGTCTCGCAGGATTACATGGATGTGGCCTCGTGGCTGCGCAGCGTCTCTCCGCCGGCGAAGGCGGAGTTTTCCAATCAGCAATGGAGTCAACAGTGACGCGCTCGCTTTTGTGGAGAGAGTTCGAGTCGGCGGACAGCATTCAGATGCGGGTGCTGCGCTTCTCGGTGCTCGCGGGAGGGGCGCTCTTCTTCTGCTTTACCGGAGTACTCTCTCTCAACTGGCCGCAGCAGTTGATCCTGGCCGTGATGACGATCCTGCTTGCGGTATGGATGGACCGCGGCTCGAGTTCGTATCCGGTGACTCTGGTGCTGATGCTGCTCTCCCTCTACTCGACGTTTCGCTACGGGTTCTGGCGCGTCTCCACGGTGCTTGCCTACTTCCGCAATACGGGCACGCACTGGACCGCGCTGGACGCGTTCTTCGTCGTGGTCCTTCTGCTGGCGGAGTGCTATGCCTTCGTGGTGCTTCTGCTGGGGTATATGCAGATGCTGTGGCCGCTGGGGCGCAAGCCCGTGCCGCTGCCGGACGACCTGGAACAATGGCCCGCGGTGGACGTGCTGATCCCGACCCTCAACGAGCCGCTGAGCGTGGTGCGCTTCACGGCGCTGGCGGCGATGAATATCGACTGGCCGGCCGACAAGCTGAACGTCTACATCCTGGACGACGGCCATCGGGAGGAGTTCCGCGCGTTCGCCGAAGAGGCGGGCATCGGGTACATGACGCGCGACGACAACCAGCACGCCAAGGCGGGCAACATCAACCATGCGCTGGCGCAGATTGGATCGCCGTTTGTCGCCATCTTCGATTCGGACCATGTGCCGACGCGCAGCTTTCTACAGGTCACCATGGGGTGGTTTCTGCGCGACCGGAAGCTGGGCCTGATGCAAACGCCGCACCACTTCTACTCGCCCGACCCGTTCGAGCGCAACCTGGGCCAGTTTCGTGTCGCTCCCAACGAAGGCGAGCTGTTCTATGGAATAGTGCAGGACGGCAACGACTTCTGGAACGCGGCGTTCTTCTGCGGGTCCTGCGCGGTGCTCCGCCGCGCAGCGCTGGACGAGGTGGGCGGCATCGCGGTGGAGACCGTGACCGAGGACGCGCACACCTCGCTGCGCATGCAGATGCGCGGATGGAACACGGCGTACATCAACATCCCGCAGGCGGCCGGCCTGGCCACCGAGCGGCTAAGCGGGCATGTGAGGCAGCGCATCCGCTGGGCGCGCGGCATGGTGCAGGTGCTGCGCATCGAGAACCCGCTGTTTGCGCCGGGGCTGAAGCCGGCGCAACGGCTCTGCTACTTCAATGCGATGTCGCACTTCCTGTACGCGCTGCCGCGCCTGATCTTCCTGACCGCGCCGCTGATCTATCTGATCTTCGGACGGGTCAACATTCCGGGCTACTGGGTGACGATCATGGCCTATGCGGCGCCGCACCTGGTGCTGTCGAACCTGACCAACTCGCGCGTGCAGGGACGCCACCGGCACTCGTTCTGGAACGAGATCTACGAGACGGTGCTGGCGCCCTACATTTTTCTGCCCACGTTGCTGGCGCTGTTCAGCACCCGGACGGGCAGCTTCAACGTGACGGCCAAGGGCGGCGTGGTGGACCACGAGTACTTCGACGCGCGCATCGCGCGACCGTTCCTGGTGCTGCTGGGGTTCGATCTCTTCGGGTTGTTGTGCGCCATTCCCAGGGCGGTTCAGTTTCCCGTTTTCAACGGGACGCGGGGGCTTCGCTTCCTCAACTGGCCGGCCAGCATCTACGACGGCGGCCATCCGGGGACGATCTTCATGAACGTTCTGTGGCTTCTGTTCAGCGTGGTGCTGCTGGGGGTTGCGACAGCGGTTGCGCGGGAGAGCCGGCAGCGCCGCCAGTCGGTGCGCATAACCAAGGCGGTGCCGTCGGACATCCTGCTGCCGGACGGCTACATGGCCCAGGGCATCACCTGCAACCTGTCCAACGGAGGCGTGCAGGCCAGGATCCACGGCCTCATCCATGCGGGGGTGGGCGATACGGTGCGGTTCGTCTTCCCCCTGCTGGACGGGACGGCGACGCTGTCGGCCACGGTCGTTGCCATCGAGGAAGAGATGCTGCGCGCGAAGTTCAACTCGCTCAACCTACAGGAGACCGAGGCGCTGGCCATGATTCTGTACTCGCGCGCGGACACCTGGTTGGGCCCGCACGAGACGCGCGAGGCCGACCATCCGATGCGCAGCCTGGGGCGCATTCTGCGGCTGTCGCTCCATGGTCTCTCGCAGACGATCGGTTCCTTGCTGGGCAATCCGTGGAGGAGCAAGAAGAGGAGCGCCGCGAAGGGCGGCCTGGCGGCGAGCGTCGTCCCGGTCCTGCTGCTTGGAGTGCTTGCCGGAGTTTCGACGCGCGATGCGCGGGGAGCGCAGGCGGCCGGCGCGGGCTTCCATGCGGCCATTGTGGAGAGCTCGCAGTCGTCCGCTATCTCGCAGACGGTGAGCGTGCTGCGCGGCACGCGGTTCTCCTCCTACCGGATCGGAACCGGCTGCTATATGGTGGGGCATATCCCATTGCTCGCCCGCGCGACGATGGTGCTGACGGAGTTTCCCTGGCTGATCGTCCTGGTGGTGGCGATCTTCTCGTTCCCGATGGCGGCGCTGATCTGGGGGATGGTGCGGCGGCGCGCGCGTGCCCGGCTGCAGGGCAGCGACTAGGACCCCGACCCTATTCCTGAAAAAGCCTCCTATTCCTGAAAAAGCCTCTTTCATTTTGCTGAAAAGCGGATGCACCATCCTTCGTGCAACGTGCGAAGGGGGACCGGGCGGCGCGGAAACGCAAAAAAATGGAATTGTGTCCCTAGTTATCCTCAGATGAGTGGGTCTGGAGGCCAAAATCGCGGTACAGGACGGAAGCCCAGGCGGTAGTCTTCAGGAATAGCCGCAGTACCAATCCTGGTTCTTGCCGGCCTTGATTCCTGTCGGCGTCGGGCAGCGCACAGACAACGATGATGAAACCGCGTGTAATCCGGCTCTGGGCCCCTGCGATTCTACTTGGCGGCGTGGCGCTGGCAGCGTCCTCCGTCCGGGTTGAAGCGCAGTCTTCTCAGCCGGGTACGCAGGCTTCTCCGCCCACGACGCTGCCTGCCCTGTCCCCGACACAGACCTCTGCTCCGGTGACACAGGCTTCTCCGCCCGTAGCGCAGGCCCCTTCGGCTACAACTCAGGCCCCTCCATCCGCAACGCAGGCGCTGCTGGACAAGGCCTATGGCTTTGAGGCGCGCGGCCGCATGGACATGGCGGAGCAGACCTGGAAGCAGGTGCTTCAGGCGGACCCGAACAATCCGGACGCGCTGGGAGGGCTTGCGCGCGCGGCCAAACAGGAGGGCAACACGGCGCTGGCCAACAGCTATTTGGAGCGGCTGCGGGCAGCCCAGACGAGCGCCCCGGAGCCCGCCGGCGGGGAGGAGATGAGCGCGCAGCAGAAGCAGTTGGCGCAACTGGAGCAGGCGGGCAAGCTGGCCGAGGCAGGGAAGTATGCGGCGGCGATGGCGATCTACCGCCAGATCTTCGGCGCCACCCCTCCGCCGGGCGACTGGGCGCTGGTGTACTACGAGACGGAGTCGGCGACCGACGACGGCCGGCCGCACTCCATCGCGGGGCTGCAGGCGCTGGTGAGCAAGTATCCCAACGACTCGCGATACCAGATTGCGCTGGGACGCATTCTGACCTACAACCCGAAGACGCGCGAGCAGGGGCGGAGGTACCTGGAGCGCTATCCCCAGGACCGGCAGGCGGACGAGGCGCTGCGCCAGTCGCTGCTGTGGGACTCGTCGGACCCGGCTTACGCCGCGGAGATCCGCGCCTATCTGGCGAAGCATCCCGACCCACAGCTTGCCGAGGCATTGCAATTGGCGGAGGCGGCGAAGTCCCCGTCGAATGCGAGTGTGGTTGCGGGTCCAGTGCCAGCGCCGACGCCCGGACCAGCGCAGGCCGCTGCGCATACTCAGACCGCGGCACAGACGCAGACTCCGGTTCCAGCGCAGGCCGCTGCACATACTCAGACCGCGGCACAGACGCAGACTCCGGTTCCAGCGCAGGCCGCTGCGCATACTCAGACCGCGGCACAGACGCAGACTCCAGTTCCAGCGCAGGCCGCCGTACCAGCGCCGCAACCAGCCCCGGAGAGCACCATTGCACAGTCTGCGATGGAGATTGAGGCATACAAGGCGCTCAACGCCAAGCACCTCGACCAGGCGGAGGCGCTGTTCAAGGCGGTCCTGGACAAGGACCCCGCGAATCCGCGCGCGCTGGCGGGGATGGGCTACATCCGCATGCAGCAGGGGAACTTTCTGGGCGCAATCAGCTTCCTGGAACAGGCCAGGCGCGGCAACATGAGCGACAAGGAGCTGGTGGAGGCGCTGGAGACCGCGCGTTTCTGGTTCCTCATGGGCGAGGGCCAGGCGGCGCTCAACGACAACGACCTGACGATGGCGGAGAAGCAGTACCGGGCCGCGCTGCTGCTGCGCCCCAACAGCCCGGAGGCGCTCAATGGGCTGGCCAGTACGCTGGAGAAGGCGCGGCAACCGGGACCGGCGGCGCCGCTCTATGAGCGCGCGGTGCAGGCAAACCCCGCATCCATTGAGGGCTGGCGCGGCCTCTTCCTGGCGCAGGTTGAGGTGGGCAACGCGCCGCTGGCGCTGGCCACGGACAAGCGCATCCCCGCGGCGGTCCATGTCCAGTTGATGCGCGATCCCGCGTATATGCGCTCTCTGGCATCCAGCTACTCCGCGGTGGGCCGCGACCCCGACGCACAGAAGACGCTGGAAGCCGCCCTGCAACTGCCCTTTCCAGCGGACGCGAAGAAAGTGAAGGCCGACATGCAGATCCAGTTGGCGGGCATTCTGCTGGCCTCCAACCACCTGGAGCAGGCCGCGACGCTCTACTCCCAGGTGCTGGCGCTGGACCATGGGAACACCGCGGCGTGGCAGGGGCTGACGCGGGTGCAGCACGGGATGGGCCACGATCAGGAGGCGCTGGCGACGGTGGAGGGAATGCCTCCGTCGAGCTATGCGGCGGTGATGCGCGATCCCGGCTTCGAGGCCACCGTGGCTGCGATCTACCAGGCGGAGAAGAAACTGGATGTGGCCCAGGACCTGCTGGAGAAGGTGACGGCGCAGCAGACCGGCGCGGGACAGAAACCGTCCGTGGGGGTTGAGATGCAGCTTGCGGGCATCTACATGGAGCGCGGAAACCCCAAGCTCGCCGTCCCGATCTACCAGCGGGTGGTGACCGACGATCCAAGCCGCGTGGATGCGTGGGCCGAGCTGCTGTTTACGCTGCACGCGACAGGCAACGACAAGGAGGCAGCCGCGGAGGAGCAACAGATTCCCGCCGCGGCGCGCGCCCAGTTGGAGAGCAGCGTGAACTACCTGAAGACCATGGGCTCGGTTTACCAGGCGCTGGGCCAATCGCGGCAGGCGCTGGCGCTGCTCGACCGGGTGCAGCAGTACTATGCGGCGCAGCACACCGCTCCGCCCGCCGACGTCGACATCCAGAACGCGTGGCTGCTTTACAACAGCCAGGACGAGACGGGCCTCTATCGCCAGTTGATGGCCCTGGGCGGACGGCCAGACCTGACCGGGGAGCAGAGCCGGACGGTACAGGCGATCTGGACCAACTGGGCGGTGCGGCGCGCCAACCAGACCGCCGCGGCAGGGAACTCGCGGCGCGCGCTGGCCATTCTTAACGCGGCCGCGCGAGCGTTCCCGGACAATCCGGCGGTGCTCAAGACGCTGGCCAGCGGATACGCGCGCGCGGGGCAGCCGGAGCAGGCCGTGCTCATCTACAAGGCGCAGAACCTGTCCTCGGCCAGTGTCGAGGACTACGAGGCGGCAGTGGGCGCGGCTCTGGCCGCGGGCGAGAACAAGGTCGCCGACACATGGCTGCACTACGCGATGGCAGCATATCCCAACGACCCGCGCATCCTGATTCTGGGAGCGCGCTTCGAGCAGGCGCGTGGAGACACGGCGAAGGCCATCGACTACTACCGAGCGTCGCTGAAGGCCATGCCGCCCCTGGACCGCGGCGCGAAGCTGGCGGCGGAGCTCCGGCTGCCCGCGCCCTCTATGGCTTCGCGCCTGCCCAGCGCGGAGCAGGCACAGGACCTCTCCATCCTGCTGGCCCCGGGGAACGCCGGCGGCCTGCCCGGCGCACAGGCCCAGCCCTATCTGCCCAGCTACGGGTATTTTTATTTGGTGCCTAACGGTCAGGCCCCATCGGCGCCGAACAGCGTGCCGAATAACGGAACGACCGGCGGACCGTCCGGTGTTGTGCCGCCCTATATGACAAATCCCGTCGCGCAGCCAGAGAGCACCGGCAAGGGCAGACCGAACCAGATCGCCCCGCAGTCCCGCCTGGACCAGGGTGCGTACAATCTGCCCAGCCAGGCAGAGGTCGAGTTGAGGGTGCGCGATGCAATCGCACGCGAGCTGGGCGAGTCCGGGGACGCAGTTGAGATTGCGTCGCAGCCCACTTCCGAGATCACGTTCCAGCCTGAAGCTCAGACTTCGCAACGGGCCGCACTCGCCGGCGCTGCGATGCACTCCGCCGTCGCGGTGCAGCTAGGCGACAGCACGCCGCATCCGGCGCTGCCTCTGGCCGAGGTGACGGACGTTCTGCCCACCGCGCGCTACGTCTCCAACGCGCGCGCCGTGCAGACTATTTCTTCTCATCCCGACATCGCCGCCGCACAGGCCGCCGAGATTCGCCGCCATCAGTCGGACCCTGGCACGGCCAGGACCGGGCAGAGCAATCCCCCGCCCGAGGACTCCATCATGGCCACCGGGGAGAATGCGCAGTACACCTCGCCCCAGCTTCTGGCGCAGAACCAGAGCAGCACGCTGGTGGCCCAGCCGCCGAGGCCGCCTTCGGGCCAGCCCCTCTATATTCCCGACACCGGCACTCAGCAGTACCCTCAGCCGCGCGTAGCTCCCGCACCCGCACCTGCTGCCGCGCCGAACCGATCGCCGGGCGCCTCGTCCAACGCTCCACGCCGCGCCGTGGTTCGCAGCACGCCTGCGCGAACTGCGGGCCGTCCCGCTGTACATACTCCAACCCCTACCCCACGCGCCGCGGCCAGAACGCTTCCGTCCGTGCCTGAACCAACCCCGCCCGCCGCCAATCCGCCGGCGGCGAGTGCAGCGAGTGCCGGTCAGCCGCTCGGTGGCCAGCCCTACCCGCTGATCGGGCCGCCGTACCCACTGGCCACTTATGGCGAACTGATGGCGCGCAGTGTTCCGCCGCTCGGTGGATTCTATGAGGCGCAGGCCCCGCTTACCATGACCCCAAGGCAGCAGGCCGAGAGCGAACTGGAGTCGCTGGAGGGTTCGTACAGCGGCTGGTGGGGTGTCACGCCCATCGGGCGGTATCGCAGCGGCACCTCGGGGCTCGACCAACTCACAGATGTTGAAGCAACGGGCGAAGTCTCCACCGTGCTTGGCCGGTCGCTGCGGCTCACCGCGGTCGCGCGCTCTGTCTTCCTCAACTCCGGCGTGCTCAACACGTCCTCCTTCACCGGCAGCAAGGTGCCCTATCTGGGCACGATGCCTGCCAACAGCGCAAACCCGCCGGCCCAGCAGTTCTCCAGCGGGGTGGGCGGCGAAGTGCAGTTGACGACCAGGAACCTGGGCCTCGCCGCTGGGTATACGCCGTCCAACTTCCTCATTCAGAACATTACGGGGCACTTCAGTTGGCGTCTCTTTGGCGGGCACTTCACTCTCTTCGGCGACCGCGACCCGGTGAAGGACACGCAGCTCTCCTACGCGGGGCTGCGCGATCCCGCGACCATTACGCCGCTCTACATCGGCAAAGGCTGGGGCGGCGTCGTCTCCAGCACGGGCGGCGCGCGCATCGACCTGGGCAGCGGCGGCTCGGGGTTTTACTTCTCCGCGGATGGCGGCATCCTGCACGGCTACCATGTGCTCAACAACTCCAAGGTTGAGGGCGCGATGGGCGCCTACCTGCGCGTGAAGAACTGGCCCTCTGTGGGCAGCCTCACCGTGGGCGGCGCGCTCTTTGGGATGCACTACCACTACGACGAGGTTGGCCTCTCCTACGGCCAGGGCGGCTACTTCAGCCCTGACTCCTACTTCCTGGCCGCCGTGCCGGTCACCTTCAACGGGGCCTACAGGTCGAACTTCCACTACCTGGTCTCGGGGGCCTTCGGGGTGCAGACCTTCAAGCAGGACTGGCAGTACTTCTACCCGCTCGACGCCGGGCTGCAAGCCAATCTGCAAGCTACCCTGGGATGCACCCTGGCACAACTCGCCGCGCACACCTGCGGGGAGTATCCCGTCACGGCCAACACCAACCTGAACTACGCCATCAACAGCGAGGTCTCCTACCGCTTCGGCGAGCACTGGTATCTGGGCGGCTTCGTCTCGGCCAACAACACGGACAACTACAACGCCGTCTCGGGCGGCTTCTTCTTCCGCTACGCCCTGCGCAAGCAGCACGCGTCGGAGGGCTACCCCAGCGGACTCTTCCCGGTCGATGGCTTCCGCCCGCTGCGGGTCCCATAGCGCGGGCCTACAGCCCGCTGACGTCTGCTGGACCGGAGCCTGGGCCTTCGGCCCAGGCTAGGATAGCGCGCGCCTTCAGCGCGCGAGCGATTGAACTTATCGGGTCTACTTTTTGAGCAGGGGGAGGACGAGGGCGAGGACGTTGCGGGCGACGACCTGGTTGCCGCGGGCGGTGGCGTGGGTGCGGTCGGACTGCATCATGCCGGGGACGCCGTAGACATCCTTGAGCAGGAAGGGAAGCATGGGGACGCGGTACTTTTTGGCCAGCAGGGTGTAGGTCTGGTTGAACTGCTGAATGTAGTCGGGGCCGTAGTCGGGCGGCAGGGTGATGCCGGCGAGGGCGACCTTTATGCCGGAGTGATGCAGGGTGGCGACGATGCGGTCCAGATTTGCGCGGGTGTCCGCGATGGGCAGGCCGCGCAGGCCGTCGTTGCCTCCGAACTCGACGACGGCGACGGCGGGGTGGAGGGCGAGGACCTCGGGGAGGCGCTGGACGCCGTCCTTGGTGGTGTTGCCGCTGACGCCCTGGTTGTCGACGCGGTAGCGGATGTGGCGCTGGTCGAGGAGGGTCTGTAGGTAGTCCGGGTAGCTCTGGCCGGGGTCTACGCCGGGGCCGGCGGTCAAGCTATCGCCGAAGCAGACCAGGATGGGGCGGTGGTCGTTGGGCGAGGATTGGGGCCGTGATTTGGGTTGGGTGTGCGCTGAGAGAGTGAGCAGGAGGCACGCAAGGACCGAGAAAGGATAAACTTTCCGCATTGTTCCAACGTATCAAAGATACGAGTGCATGAGGGAGATGCCTGCGGTCTTGGGTCGAAGGTCTGAATTAGTCTTGGAGATTCCCTCAGCGGCTAAAGCCGCGTTGTTAAGGGATGGCAAACGGCGGGACTGAAGTCCCGCCCCTTCAAAACGGGTTTAGCGGCTTGTTATTCGCGGCTTGTTCTCAACACTTGATTGCGCGATGCAGAGGGAGAGGTTGATCGGTGAGTGAAGACGAAGACCTGAGCGAAGAGATCGTCAGAGAGCAGGCGATGATTGTGGTGGAGGGGTTGCGGAAGTCGATCCGCAACGGGGCGCGGACGGTGGAGATCCTGCGCGGGCTGGACTTCAGCGTTCCCCGGGGCGAGTTTGTGGCGATCATGGGGGCCTCGGGGAGCGGGAAGTCGACGCTGCTGGGGCTGCTGGCGGGCCTGGATACGCCGAGCGCGGGCGACGTGCGGCTGAACGGGACGGCGATCAGCTACCTGCCGGAGGACCGGCTGGCGCAGGTGCGGGGACAGACGGTGGGGTTCGTCTTTCAGTCGTACCAGTTGATTCCGACTCTGACTGCGCTGGAGAATGTGCTGCTGGTGCATGAGCTGAACGCCGAGGGCGATGGCAAACCGCGGGCGCGGCAGTTGCTGACGAGCGTGGGACTGGGCGACCGAATGGACCACTACCCGGTGCAGCTCTCGGGCGGCGAGCAGCAACGGGTGGCGCTGGCGCGGGCGTTCGTGATGCGGCCTCCGATTGTGCTGGCGGACGAGCCGACCGGGAACCTTGACACGACCAACGGCGCGCTTGTGCTGAAGTTGCTGCTGGAGCTGAACCGCATGGAGGGAACGACGCTGCTGCTGGTGACGCACGATGCGACTCTGGCGGAGTGCGCGAACCGGCGGATTGTGCTGCGCGACGGTCTGATTATTTCGGACGAGATGAATGAGGACCGGCAGACGCCTGCCGGGACCGCGGCGGGCGTTTAGATGGCGAACGGGCTGGCATGGGGAACGGCGGCGAAGATCGCGGCGCGGGAGATGCGTCACTCGCGCGGGAAGTTTCTGTTTGTCGTTCTTTCGGTTGCCATTGGAGTGGCGGCGCTGACCGGAGTGCGGGGATTCTCGGCGTCGTTCCGCGCCACACTGCTGGATCGCGCGCGGTCGATCATGGCGGCGGACCTGGCGGCCAAGTCGATCCAGCAGACGACGCCGGAGGAGATGAAGGGGCTGGAGGGGATTCGCGCGTCGGGCGTGGAGATGACGACGGTGACGGAGATGATGTCGATGGCGGCGCCTCCGCAGTCGATGATGCCGCTGCTGGTGAGTTTGAAGGCGGTCGATCCGGCGCTGTATCCGTTCTATGGGGAGATTTCACTCGCGCCGGCGATGAGCCTGAAGACGGCGCTTGGGCCGGGGTCGGTTGCGGTGGGAGACGATCTGCTGCTGCGCACGGGGCTGCATGTGGGCGATGATGTGCGCGTGGGCGGAAAGCTGTTTCGCATTGCGGCGACGGTGGTGGATGAGCCGGACCGGCTGTCGGGAAACTTCGAAGCGGGGCCGCGAGTGCTGATCTCTCGCGAGGCCCTGGATGCGACCGGACTGCTTGCTCCGGGGAACCATGCGACGGAGCGCGTTCTGTTCAAGCTGCCGCCGCCGACGGATGGACGGCCCGTGTCGGATGCGGCGGTTGCGGCGCTGAAGACGAAGATTGCGGCGCTGCTGCCGGAGGCGCAGGTGACGGACTATCGCGAGACCAATCCGTCGCTGACCGAGGGGCTGGATCGCGCGACCAGTCTGCTGTCGCTGATGAGCCTGGTGGCATTGGTGCTGGGCGCGGTGGGCGTGGCGATGGCGATGCGCGCGCACCTGCAGCAGCGGCTGGATACGATTGCGATTATGAAGTCGCTGGGCGCGCGGAGCGGGCAGATCATGAAGATCTACCTGCTGCAGACGCTGCTGCTGGGGCTTGCCGGGGGACTGCTGGGCGTGCTGCTGGGGGTTGCGGTGCAGCTTGCGTTCCCGATGGTGCTGGGCAAGCTGATCAATGTTCCGACGGAGTTGCACCTACAGTGGAGGGCGATCTTTACCGGGCTAGGCGCGGGGATCCTGACAACATTGCTGTTCACGCTGCCGCCACTGCTGGACATTCGCGGCATACGACCGAGCCTGATCCTGCGGCGCGATACGGAGTCTGACTTTGG
>PLOU01000177.1:4720-6634 GCA_003142235.1 Granulicella sp. | reverse complement strand
GGACAGCCGGTGTGGCAGAAGGGCACGCCGCAGTCCATGCAGCGCGCTCCCTGCTCGCGCTGCTTCGCCTCGCCGAAGGGCTGGTAGATCTCCAGCCAGTCCTTCAGCCGGTTCTCCACCTTGCGCCGCGACCGTTCTTCGCGCTTAATCTCAAGAAAACCCGTGACCTTACCCATGCTGCACCTGCCCTGTCGCCACCAGGGGCGGCATTGTTGCGGGGGAGATGCGGGCCGCCGGCGAGACGTAGACCGTCTCGGCGCGCGGAACCCCCAGCACACGCTTATATTCGTGCGGGAAGACCTTGATGAACTGCGCCTGCGTCGTCTCCCAGTGTTCCAGAATCCACGCCGCCCGCGGGCTGCCCGTCAGGTCGATGTGTCTCTGGATCAGGCCGCGCACCAGCTCCACGTCCTCGCTCAGCGCCAGCGGCTCCAGGTCCACGCCGGCCCGGTTGCAGCGGCGCGTGGAGAAGTCGCCCACGTCGTCGTAGACAAACGCGCGTCCGCCGTTCATGCCGGCGGCGAAGTTGCGCCCGGTCGCGCCCAGCACAACCACCGCGCCGTTGGTCATGTACTCGCAGCCATGGTCGCCCACGCCCTCCACCACCGCCGTTGCGCCGGAGTTGCGCACCGCGAAGCGCTCGCCCGCGATGCCGCTGAAGAACGCCTCGCCCGCGGTGGCGCCATAGAGCACCACGTTGCCGACCAGAATGCTCTCCTCCGGCAGGAAGCTCGATGTCTTCGGCGGATAGACGATAATCCGCCCGCCGGAGAGCCCCTTGCCCACGTAGTCGTTGGAGTCGCCCTCCAGCTCCAGCGTGACGCCCGCCGGAACAAACGCCCCAAAGCTCTGTCCGGCCGAACCCGTGAAGCGGAAGTGGATGGTCTCGTCGGGCAGTCCCTCCGCGCCGTAGCGCCGCGCGATCTCGCCGCCCAGCATCGCGCCCACCGTGCGATGCACGTTGCGAATCGCAAAGCTGCCCGTCACCGGCTTCTTCGATTCCAGCGCCTGCCTGGCCTGCTCGATCAGCGCATGGTCCAGCGCCTGGTCCAGCCCGTGGTCCTGTTCCTTCGTCTTCCGCCGCCCCACATGCGAGGGCAGCTCAGGCGAGAAGAGAATTGACGCGAGATCGATCCCCTTGGCCTTCCAGTGAGCGTCGGCGACCACGGCATCGATCCGGTCCACGCGGCCCACCATCTCATCGACGGTGCGGAAGCCCAGCTTCGCCATGTACTGGCGCATCTGCTCGGCCAGGAAGAAGAAGAAGTGGATGACGTGCTCGGGCTGCCCCTGGAAGCGCGCGCGCAACACCGGGTCCTGCGTGGCAATGCCCACCGAGCAGGTGTTCAGATGGCACTTGCGCATCATGATGCAGCCCATCGCGATCAGCGGCATGGTCGCAAATCCGAACTCCTCGGCGCCCAGCAGCGCCGCAACTACCACATCGCGCCCGGTTTGCAGCTTGCCGTCGGTCTGCACCTTGATCCGGCTGCGCAGATCGTTCAGCAGCAACACCTGCTGCGTCTCCGCCAGGCCCAGCTCCCACGGCAGCCCCGCATGCTTGATCGAGCTCTGCGGCGAAGCTCCCGTGCCGCCGTTGTCGCCCGAGATCAGCACCACGTCGGCGTGCGCCTTGGAGACGCCCGCGGCCACCGTGCCCACGCCCGCCTCCGCCACCAGCTTCACCGCGATGCGCGCCCTCGGGTTCACGTTCTTCAGGTCGTAGATCAGTTGCGCCAGGTCTTCGATCGAGTAGATATCGTGGTGCGGCGGCGGGGAGACCAACGTCACTCCGGCCACCGAACAGCGCAACTTCGCGACGATCTCGTCCACCTTGTGTCCGGGCAACTGTCCGCCCTCGCCGGGCTTTGCGCCCTGCGCCATCTTGATCTGGATCTCGTCCGCGTTCACCAG
>PLOU01000177.1:0-4663 GCA_003142235.1 Granulicella sp. | reverse complement strand
TCCGCGTACTTGAACTGCATCAACCCGCGCAGCGTACACAGGTGCTTGCTCTGCTCGTCGATCAGGTCGGTGTACTCCTGGAACGTCGCCGGATTGTTCTGCCGCACCGCCTGCTGCAGCTTGCTGATGGTCGCCGGATTCACCAGGTGATACTCGCCGCCCTCGCGGTACTGGTACTGACCGCCCACCACCAGGTCCGTCTCCGAATCGGTCAGCGGCTGGAAGGCGTATGCGTGCTTCATCTGCGCCTCGCGCGCCAGCACATCCAGCCCCACGCCCTCGACCCGCGAGGCCGTCCCGGAGAAGTAGGCGTCCACCAGGGACTGGTTCAGCCCCACCGCCTCGAAGACCTGCGCCCCACGATAGCTCTGCAGCGTGCTGATCCCCATCTTGGAGAAGGTCTTCAGCAGGCCCTTGTTGATCGCCTTGATGAAGTTCTTCTCCGCGTACTCGGCCGTTACGTCGTCCGCGAGCATCCCGCGCAGCTTCATGTCGTGCAGCGTCTCGAACGCCAGATACGGGTTGATCGCGCTCGCGCCGTATCCGATCAGCAACGCGAAGTGCATCACCTCGCGCGGCTCTCCGCTCTCGATAATCAACGCCACCTGGGTGCGCGTCTTGTCGCGCACCAGTTGGTTGTGCACCGCGGCCATCGCCAGCAGGCTGGGGATCGGCGCCATCGTCTCGTTCACGCCGCGGTCCGACAGGATCAGCAATGTATAGCCTGATTTCACAGCGTACGCGGCGCGCGCGCTCAGGTCGTCCAGCGCGTGCTTCAGCCCGGCCTCGCCATCCGCCGCGCGGAAGAGCGTCTGTAGCGTGGTCGCCAGCAGGTCACCCGAGGATATCCGCCGCAGCTTCTCCAGTTCGCGATTGGTCAGGATTGGATGCGGGATCTTCAGCGTATGGCAGTTCTCCGGCGCCTCGTTCAAAATGTTGCGCTCCGTCCCGATGTAGCTGATCAACGACATCACCAGCTCTTCGCGGATGGGGTCGATCGGCGGATTGGTCACCTGCGCGAAGAGCTGCTTGAAGTAGCTGAACAGTTGCTGCGGCCGGTCGGAGAGACAGGCCAGCGGAACGTCCGAGCCCATGGACCCAGTCGGCTCCTCGCCCTTCGATCCCATCGGCCCCAACAGTATCTTGAGGTCTTCCTCGCTGTACCCGCAGGCGCGCTGGCGGCGCAGCAGGGTCTCCGGGTCTGACGTGATCACCTTCCACGGCTCCGGCAGATCGTCCAGCAGCACCTGCTGCTCCTTCAGCCACTCGCCGTAGGTCTGGCGGCCGGCCAGCGACTTCTTGATCTCTTCGTCCGAAATAATGCGATGCTCCACCGTGTCCACCAGGAACATCCGCCCCGGCTGCAACCGGCCCTTCTTGCGCACGTCCTCCGGCGGCACCTCGATCACGCCCACCTCCGACGCCAGCACCACCAAATCGTCCTTGGTCACGATGTACCGCCCAGGCCGCAGCCCGTTGCGGTCCAGCGTCGCGCCAACCACGCGGCCGTCGGTGAAACACACCGACGCCGGCCCGTCCCACGGCTCCATCAACGACGCGTGGTACTCGTAGAACGCGCGCTTCTCCGGGTCCATCTCCGGATTGCCCGCCCACGCCTCGGGAATCAGCATGGCCATCACATGGGGCAGCGATCGGCCCGACTGGAAGAGGAACTCCACCGCATTGTCGATCGAAGCCGAGTCGCTTCCGCCCGGCGTAATCACCGGATACAGCTTGTCGATCTTGCCGTCGTAGAGCGGGCTCTGCATCACCGACTGGCGCGCGCTCATCCAGCTGATGTTGCCGCGGATGGTGTTGATCTCGCCGTTGTGCGCCATGTAGCGGTACGGATGCGCCAGCTTCCAACTGGGAAATGTGTTGGTCGAAAATCTCTGATGCACCAGGCACAAGGCGCTCGCCACCAGCGGATTGGCCAGCTCGTAGTAGAACTTCTCAATCTGCGGCGCCAGCATCAGGCCCTTGTAGACGATCGTGCGGCAGGAGAGCGACGGAATGTAGAAGTCGTCCTTGTGCTCGATCTCCGACTGCGCAATCTCGTTCTCCGTGCGGCGACGTACGAGATACAGCAGCCGCTCGAAGGCGTCCTCCTCCATCCCCTCCGGCCGTCCCACGAACATCTGCTCGATGTACGGCTGCGACGCGCGCGCCTGTCGCCCGATCAGGTCGCCATTCACCGGCGTATCGCGCCAGCCCAGCAGCTTCAGCCCCTCGGCCTGGCTGATGCGCTCCAGCACCCCTTCGCACTGTAAGCGGCTGTGCTTGTCCACCGGCAGAAAGACCATGGCCACGCCATAGCTTCCGCGCTCGCCCAACTGCATCCCCAGCTTGCCGCACTCCTGCTTGAAGAACGCGTGCGGAATCTGGATCAGAATCCCCGCGCCGTCGCCCGTCTCCGGATCGCATCCCGCCGCACCGCGGTGGGTCAGGTTGATTAAAACCTCCAGCCCCCTGCGAATGATCTCGTGGCTCTGCTCTCCGCGAATGCTCGCAACCAGCCCCATGCCGCAGGCATCGTGCTCATTGCGCGGATGGTACAGCCCTTGCGGGCCGGGGATGCGTCGACAGCGGTCCGATCGTTTCATGGCAACCTTCCGGGTGCTGGAATTCGTTCCCCCACAAAGAAGACAGTGCTACCCCGCGATCTCCACGCCGGAAAACCAATTCGGGTTTCAATCGACACGTCCGCCGAAGCAGACCCTACAGAGTAAAGAGTAAGCAACAGAGATGAGCACGCTAAGATCTCTTAATATACAGCGAAACCGCGCCCAATTCCATCTTTTGCAGCCGGCCTGCGGCAACAAACCGCTGCAAAACTCTCACCATCACTCTGTTAGACGAAGTAAAATCCTCCGCGGTCGCAGCCGTTCTACTCCGTCTCATGCAAATAAACCGCGACGTAGTCCAGGTAGTCCTGCGCGTACTTCAGGATCAGCTTCCTGTCCTCGTCGCCCAGCACACGCCGCACCTTGCCGGGAACTCCCGCCACCAGCGAGTTGGGCGGAATCTTGGTGTGCTCCGCGATCACCGCGCCCGCCGCAATGATCGACCCCTCCCCGATGCGCACATCGTTCAGGATCGTCGCCCCCATGCCGATCAGCACCGCGTCCTCCACCACGCATCCGTGCACCGTCGCGTTGTGCCCGATCGTCACCCACTCGCCCACAATCACCGGGTACTTTTCGCGCATCCCGTGCAGCACCGCGCAGTCCTGCACATTGCTCTTCGCGCCCACGCGGATCGCGTTCACGTCCCCGCGCAGCACGGCGTTCATCCATACGCTTGCGTTCTCGCCCAGTTCCACGTCGCCGATCACCTGCGCGGAGAGGTCCACGTAACACGTCGCGGGCACCACCGGCGTCTTTCCCTGATACGCACGAATCATTGCAGAATTATTTCACGCGCCTCGGTTTTATTTCACGCGCCCAACTCCTTACACGCACATCGCCCAACTTCTACCCGCCGCCAGAAATCGGTAGTGAGTCAGTTTACTTCTGCTTTGAAGGGGACGGGCTGGTAGCCCAAGGCTTTAGCCTTGGGTCTCAAGTCCGTAACGACCAACGAGTTGGGGACTTTAGTCCCGGAGGGAATGCTTCCTCGCCAAACTGACCCTCCCGGCAGAAATCCGCCGCTGCCACGCGTTATGCGGTATTCTGAAAGCTGCCCATCTGGGACGATTTGGAGGTGTATTCCCCTTGGCAGAGATTCGTGTGCAGGAAGGCGAGCCGCTGGAAAACGCGCTGCGCCGCTTCAAACGCAAGGTCCAGACCGAAGACATCATCAAGGAAGTGAAGCGTCACTCCTTCTATCTGAAGCCCGGCGAGAAGAAGCGCGTCAAGGAAGCGCTTGCCCGCAAGCGCAACCGCAAGAAGATCCGCAAGGAACAGGACTAACCCTGCTCCGCTAAACCCAAATTCCTCGAAACCCCGGTTTCTGGAAACCATGGCTGGCCGCCCGCTCCCACCCGGAGCAGGCGGCCTTCGTCCTTAATCCCTTCGCGACGCCCCCCCTAACTCACAGAAATAAAGCCCGGCCAATCGCCCAATCCGCGAATCGCGGAGCCGCGAAACATCATCTCTATCTCTACGGATTTAGTACGACCTGTACGAAATCTGTACGACGGGAGAACGGTATGGACTTTGTAGACCGAATCCTAACCTGCACCGCTTGCGGCGGCGAATTCATCTTCACCGCCGGCGAACAACTCTTCTTCCTGGACAAGCAGTTCAAGAACGACCCCAAGCGCTGTAAGCCATGCAAGTCCAGGCGTGGCGCGCAGGTTGCCAGCGCGACGCCGGGCGGTAGCCCGGCCGCGGCCGGCATCTCGCGCACCGAGACGCGTACCGAGTGCTCCGAGTGCGGCATCTCCACCACCGTCCCCTTCAAACCCACCCAGGGACGCCCCGTGCTCTGCCGCCAGTGCTACAAGAACAAGATGACCGCCTCACCCACCGCAGCGCAGCCCATTACCGCCCCAGCAGCCGAGACCGCCGCCGTCGCTGCCGAATTTGTGTCGCCCGCTTCCAGCGCGCCCGCCGCAGCTCACCGCCAGCCGCCGCAGTCGGACCTCACCGCCGCGGATGTCTCCATGGCAATCTGATCCCCGCACCGCGAGCCGCCCTGAAATCGGCATAGGGGGGAGAGT
>PLOU01000049.1 GCA_003142235.1 Granulicella sp. | reverse complement strand
TATTGCTTGGAGCGTGTAATTAAACAGGTTCTAAGAAATAATCTCAGCATGAATCGCATTGCCCTGCCAGCCACGTTTCTCCTTGCCGCCGCGACCCTGCTCGGCGCGCCTCAGCGTCTCCACGCGCAAGCCTCTGACCTGCCCAGCGCCGCGCCCGCCGCAGCCAAGCTGTCCGACACCGAGCGCGGACGCCAGCTCATCGACCAGATGGTTGCGGCACTCGGCGGCGAGGCATGGCTCAACCGCGCCACCATGCAGATCGATGGCCGCGGCTCCACCTTCTTCCACGGCCAGCCCAACCCCTATATCGTCGAGTACCACGAGCTTCGCCGTCTGGCCGCGCCCGGCCAGCCCGAGGCCGACCGCGTCGGCTTCCTCACTGACCGCGGCATGATCGAGCCCGGAAAGAAGATTGATGTGGTGCAGATCTGGACCGCCGGAAACGGCTACGAGATCACCTTCAAGGGCCAGGCCGCGCTGCCCAAGGACCAGGTGGAGGACTACTACCGCCGCCGGGCCCACTCCATCGAGGAGGTGGTGCATAACTGGCTCAAAGCGCCCGGCGTGATGATCGTCGCTGAAGGAACCGTCATGGTCGATCGCCGCCTCGCCGACAGCGTCACGGTGCTCACCGCAGACAACGACGCCGTCACGCTCGACCTTGACGCCACCACCCACCTGCCGCTGCGCCGCACCTTCCGCTGGCGCAACCCGCAGTTCAAGGACTACGACGAGGAGGCCGAGACCTACGACGACTACCACACCATCCAGGGCTTGCCCACGCCGTTGACCATCACCCGCTACCACAACGGAGAGATGTCCAACCAGCGCTTTCTCACCCGTGTCGTCTACAACCTGCAGCTCGACCCATCCCTATTCGACCCCGCCGTCGCGCTCAAGAAAAAGTGAAGGGCATTTATACTCAAGCGTGAGATGAGCGACCAGACAAACCAGCCCGCCGCAGCCGCCAAGAGCATGGACATCCAAGAGATCATGTCCCTGCTTCCCCACCGTTATCCCTTCCTGCTGATCGACCGCCTCATCGAGATCGAGCGCAAGAAGCGCGTCGTGGCGCTGAAGAACGTCACTATCAACGAGCCGCACTTCGCCGGCCACTTCCCGGACTTCCCCATCATGCCCGGCGTGCTCATCATCGAGGCCATCGCGCAGGCCGGCGCGGCGCTGCTGCTCACCGAGTATCCCGCAGCCGACCGCGCCTCCAAGCTGATGGTCTTCCGAAGCATCGACGCGGCCAAGTTCCGCAGCCCGGTGGTTCCCGGCGACCAGTTGCGCATCGAGGTCACCGTGCTCAACTGGCGTTCCAACGCCGTCAAGATGCACGGCGTCGTCACGGTGGACGGCAAGGTCGCCTGCGAGGCCACCGTCATGTGCGCCATGACCGACCGCAAGCCCGCCGAACTCGCAGCCGCGCCAGCCGGAGCCCCCACCGAGTGAGCAATATCCATCCCACCGCGATCATTGCCCCCGGCGCGCAGATTCCCGCATCGTGCAGCATCGGCCCGTACTGTAGCATCGGCCCGGACGTCGTGCTCGGCGAGGAGTGCGAGCTCATCTCCCACGTCGTGCTGGACGGCCACCTCACTCTCGGCCGCGGCAACCGCATCTTTTCCTTCGCCTGCATCGGTGTTGCGCCGCAGGACCTGAAGTACGCGGGCGAGCNNTCGCGCGGAACGGTGGGCGGCGGCGGCCTCACGCGCATCGGCTCCGGCTGCCTCATCATGGCCTACGTGCATATCGGCCACGACTGCCAGATTGGCGACGGCTGCATTCTGGCCAACGCCGCCACGCTGGCCGGCCACGTCACCATCGAGGAGTACGCAGTCGTCGGCGCGCTCTGCCCGGTGCATCAGTACTGCCGCATCGGCCGCTACTCCTACATCGGCGGAGGAACCACAATTACGCAAAACGTCCTTCCCTACTCGCTCACCTGCATCGAGCGCAACAACCACGCCTACGGCCTGAACAAGGTGGGCCTGGAGCGGCGCGGCTTCACCCCGGCCCAGATCAAACAGCTCCGCGCGGCCTATCGCCTGCTGCAAGCCTCCAAGCTGAACACCACCGACGCGCTGGCCGCCATCCGCGCCACGCTGCTGGCCGAAGGCGGCGCAGGCAGTGCAGCAGATACAACAGCCGCGTCCGCGCTTGATCCTGCCGCTGTAGACCACGTCCGCTATCTCGCCGACTTCATCGCCGCCAGCCCCCGCGGCATCATCAAGTAGGGCCAACCACGTATGCGGGTGCCGATCTTCCTGCTCCTCTTTGCGCCGCTGCCCGCGCCCGCGCAGACGCGCCCCACGCCCGGGCTTCCATCGACGGCTTCGACGGCCCCAGCCCTTGACCCTCTACCTCGATGAGTACCGCAAACGCCAGCTCCCTGTGGACGCGCTTTAGCTCTTCTCTGATTTACGCAACGCGCCACCGCAGACTAAACTGGGCAGTAGGAAGAGTGGCCGAGTGGTTGATGGCTCCAGTCTTGAAAACTGGCGTACCTGAAAGGGTATCGGGGGTTCGAATCCCTCCTCTTCCGCCATTTCCTTATCCGGGGACATCCGGAGAAATCCAAAACAACTGAATAAAACACGAAAAAACCGCATATTTGCTGGGTTTTTCGTCCATTGACGTCCGGGGGCGTTCGGGGGTAGCCGTCGCCTGGAGGGTGTGGATTTGGGTGTATTCTGTTTTCAATTAGGGTGTATTTTGCAAATGGAGGCATTTTGACGCTAGCCAGCACCAAGATTGAGAAGGCTGAGGCAATCTGTTTGCCACGGACTAGATTTCCTGGTCGGCTGACTGATAAGGCGATAAAAAGTGCTAAAGCAAGGGCGGAAGCCTACAGCGTGGTCGATGGAGGCGGATTGTACCTCTGCGTCACTCCGGCAGGCGGCAAGCTGTGGCGCTGGTCCTATCGGTTTGAGGGCAAGGAAAAACTCATGTCATTTGGAGAGTATCCGTATATTTCGCTATCGGATGCGAGGCAGAAGTATAGCGACGGCCGGACGCTTCTTGCTAAAGGCATCGATCCAATGGCGCAACGAAAGGCTGAGAAAACCGCAAAGAAGGCTGGAACAGAGAATTCCTTTCAGAGCGTTGCCACAAAGTGGGTGGAACATTGGCACCACGAAAAAAGCCCGCGATATGTGGCTTACGTGAAGCGCCGCATGGACGCGTCGTGGAGACGCCGAGCATCTCGCGCAACTTTTCACGGTAATCCGATGCCTCGACACTCTGAAGTTGCCGCGTGTCCCCGGAGAACAGAATCCGTGCGTCTTCGCGCTTCGCCAGCTTGAGCAAGCCTTCCATCTGACGGCCTGAGACCATGCCCGCTTCATCCACNNACGCGAGCGTGAAGCATGATCGGCGTTTCATTTATGAGCGGGAAGTTGAGAATTTTCTCGATGCAGTCTTCGAGACATTGGCCTCCTGTACCGCGCCTTTGAAGGCTGGCTCGATACTGTGGCGAGCACAGCTTGGCAGCAACTGGCGAACTCGGGACAAAGGCGAGCCAGAAGAAATGGAAAAAGAGATTCCATTCTTCGAGGACAGGATGAAGCCGCCACCATATCACGTTTCCAAAGCCGGACTCCCTCGATAAGGCGGATGAGATCTGTGGCTTTTTATCCTTGCCGTACAAGTTCAGCAAGCCGTTCTTGTATGAGGGGAACCCGCTCGTTATCCAAGACAAATCCAGGAAGCACGTCAAGGAACCGAGGTTCAGCGAGCAACATCTTTGCTGCCTCGGCCAGATAACGCCGAAGCTCTAGCGTAGACTCGGCGATCTCCCGAAGTAAAGTATCTCGTCCCTCGATTACAGCAACGAAATCTTCAAGATCGTGACTGGCCTGAAAATCCATCTTGCCGCGTCCCCGAAATGCTTCCATCTTCGTTCCCAGGAAAAACGGCGCGGTAATGACTCGGATCGATTGTCCGCCGGGCAGAGTGACTGTGAACACATGACGAAGAGCGGATTCATACCAGATGTTTGTGAACCCAAGCACTTTCTCGTTGAGCGCCAACACATCCACTGTCAGAGCACCGTTGTGCCACCGGCAAGTGAGAGGCTTTTCCCCTTCATCTTCTGTGAAGTGGGCCACGCGGAGGCGTTCTGAGAACGCGATGTAGTCCGCATATGTGACAATTTCGGCTATCACATCGACATCGTTCGTACCGCGAATCGGAGCGGCAGCCTTGTCAGTGATCAGCAGCCCCAGAGTGATGCCGCCAACAAAAACAATCTCATCCAGAAACGGAGCGAGTTTGTGAACCGC
>PLOU01000203.1 GCA_003142235.1 Granulicella sp. | reverse complement strand
GGGCCCATCGTGCCATCGCCCACCATGATCTTGTCCACCGAGCGCAGGTGCGTCACCTCGGCGGCTGTCCCGCTGAAGAAGGCCTCGTCGCAGATGTACACCATCTCGCGCGGCAGCGGCTGCTCGACGACGGGAATGCCCAGCGCCTTGGCAATGGTCAGCACGGAGGTGCGCGTAATTCCGCACAGCACGGAGTTGGCCAGCGGCGTGGTGTAGAGAATGCCATCGCGCACCAGGAAGAGGTTCTCGCCCGAACCCTCGGAGAGATAGCCGTTCACATCCAGCGCGATCCCCTCCGAGTAGCCGTTGATCTCCGCCTCCATGCGGATCAGTTGCGAGTTCATGTAGTTTGCGCCCGCCTTGGCCAGCGACGGCATGGTGTTGGGCGCGAGCCGGTTCCAACTGGAGATGCAGACATCCGCGCCGCCGCTGCCGGAGACGTACTTGCCCCAGGGATAGTTCACGATGTAGACCTCGACCGGCGAGTTCAGCGGGTTGACGCCAACCTCGCCGTAGCCGCGAAAGGCGATGGGCCGGATGTAGCACGGCGCCACGCCGTTGGCCTCCACCACATCCACCGCCGCCGAGCACAGCTCTTCCAGCGTGTAGCCCAGCGGCATGCGGTAGATCTTAGCTGAGTCCAGCATCCGGCGCATGTGGTCCCGCAGGCGGAAGATTGCCGCGCCGTTCGGCTGCGCATAACAGCGCATCCCCTCGAAGACCGACGAGCCATAGTGGATGACATGCGACATCACATGGACCTGCGCCTTATCCCATGCGATCATCTGCCCGTTGTGCCAGATATTCTTCGTCGTCTCAAACGCCATATCTACTCCTCCGCCTGCAAATCCAGGATTCCAGCCGTTTCTGATCTGTGAATACCCCATTATACCGGCGTGCATTCTGGCCCCGGCAAAAAAGCATCGGTGCGACAATAAGCCTGTGACGTTCGGTCCCCATCTCGTCAGCCTCTACGGCCTGCAGCACTCGGCATACGTGCGCTTCAGTGTGCTGGCGCTCAGCTCCATCTTTTTTTTGGTGGACCCCTTCGCCGCGCTGCCCACCTTTCTGGCCATCACGGAAGGATCGGACGCCGCGCGACGCCGCCGCATCGCGCGCAAGGGCGCGCTGACCACGCTGATTGTTCTGGCCGCCTTCGCCTTCGCGGGCGAGGCCATCTTCCGCGTACTCGGCATCACGCTGCCCGCATTCGAGATCGCCGGCGGAGTCATCCTTCTGCTCATCGGACTGGACATGCTACAGGCCCGGCGCTCGGCAACGCAGGAGGTCGCGGGAGACACCGCCGCCGCCGCAGAGAAGGAGGACGCCGGCGTGGTTCCACTGGGCGTGCCTATGCTGGCCGGCCCCGGCGCGATTACATCGGTGATGGTGCTGGTGGGCCAGGCGCAGACGCGCTGGCAGATGGCCGCCATCCTGATCTCCATCGCCATCACCGCCGCCGCCTGCTACCTCATCCTCGGACACTCCAACAAGGTGGTCCGCCTGCTGGGCGAGACCGGAATCCGCATCCTGGTGCGCATCATGGGGCTGCTGCTGGTCGCGCTGGCCGCGCAGTACTTCGTCAACGGCCTGGCCGACCTCGGCGTTATCGCCCGCCCCCTCGAGTAGACCCTCCGAGCCGGTAAACATCTTCCAGACTCCGAACAAGGCCCCCCCCCGCGAAACCGGCCCAAGACGGCTGTTTCGTGCAATCGCGTCCAGTGGTAGATTGGAAGCGCGACGCGTTCAATCGATTCCCCGCAGCTCCGGTACCGCCGCAAGACCGTCCGCTGCCTGCGATTGCGGCAACGACACGCTGCCAATGAAGTCACCAGAGGCCTCCCAGGGCAACCGCAGAGAACACCCTGGAAGTTCCTGATTATTCTTCTGGATCGGCAGAAATCTCATCCCTTCTCTGCATTGACTTACCCGGATTCACCGGCTGCATTCAGACAGAATGCAGCCAGGCCCAGGGCTTATGCCATGCACGAACGCGGTCCAGTAGAGAGTTGTCGAGGGACGCAGATGCCGCGAGCGAAGAGCTGGGCTGTGTGGTGCTGTCTGGGAATCTGCCTGGCAATTCTGTGGGAGCCTGCATTCGCGCAGCAGACCGGTGCGGGCGGCGACGAAGCAGCGTCAGTACCGCGCGCCAGTCCTGTGGCCATTCCGCATTCCCAGACTTCCCTGAACGCCGCGTGGCAGGCCGTGGGGCCGGCCCAGATCGCCAGCCAGAGCTACGGCAATGTCACCGGGCGGGTGACCGCGATTGCGATCGACCCGGCGGACGCGAGCGGCAACACGGTCTATCTCGGGACCACCGGCGGCGGAGTGTGGAAGTCAATCAACGCGGCGGGCGCGGCGGCTAGCGTCACCTTTGCGGCGCTGACAGACACGCTTCCCGTCTTCAGCGCGAATGCGGGAACGGCGGCGATTCCCTCGCTGAGCATCGGCGCGGTCAGCATAAGTCTGGCGAGCGGGACCGACGTTCTGCTGGCCGGGACCGGCGACCCCAACGACGC
>PLOU01000161.1 GCA_003142235.1 Granulicella sp. | reverse complement strand
CGAAGCATGCGATGGAGTCGCTGAGGGGGCAGGCGCGGGCGTGGCTTTCTGGGCCGTTTCGGCCACGGTTGCCGCTACCGAAGCATGCGTTGGAGTAGCTACCGGAGCAGCCGATGGAGTAGCTGCGGGTGCAGCCGATGGAGTCGCTGCGGGGGCAGGCGCGGGCGTGGCTTTCTGGGCCGTTTCGGCCACGGTTGCCGCTACCGAAGCATGCGATGGAGTCGCTGCTGGGGCAGGCGCTGGCGTGGCTTTCTGGGCCGTTTCGGCCACAGTGGCCGCTACCGAAGCATGCGTTGGAGTAGCTACCGGAGCAGCCGATGGAGTCGCTGCGGGAGCATGCGTTGCAGTCGCTGCGGGAGCATGCGTTGCAGTTGCTGCGGGAGCATGCGTTGCAGTCGCTGCGGGAGCAAGCGCTGGCGTGGCTTTCTGGGCCGTTTCGGCCACGGGGGCCGCTACCGGAGCAGGCGTTGGAGTCGCTGCGGGAGCAGGCGTTGCAATCGCTGCCGGGGCCGGGTTGCTCGCAGGGGGCTGCTCCGGATTGATCGCCGGGGCCGCTGGATGTGGATTCAGGTTCCTCCCCAGCGACTTGTCGAACTTGCCCGTATTCAGCGTAGGAATCGGAAGGTCCGGCTGTCTGGGTTCGGCCGTATCGGTCAGAGGGTCCACCAGAGTTGGTGTAACCACGACCACCAGCTCAGTCGTTGCGTGGTTGACGTTCTTCGATTTGAAGAGAGCTCCCAGAATTGGAATGTTGGCGGCGCCCGGCGTCTTGCTCATGATGTCCGTGGTCCGCTGGTCCAGCAGGCCCGAGATGGCAAAGCTCTGATCGCTGCGCAGCTCAACCTCGGTCTCCGCCCTGCGCGTGGCCAATGCGGGGACCGTAAATCCGCCGATCGTAACTGCATTGGTATAGTCCAGCGAACTTACTTCGGGCGCCACTTTCAGTCGAATCGAACCATCCTCGTTCACGATGGGTGTGAACTCCAGTTTCACGCCATATTGCCGGAACGAGATCGTAACCACCGGGGCGGTGCCATTTGAGCCGGGCTGAATCATGGGAAAGGGGAACTCGCCGCCGGAGAGAAAGTCCGCCGTCTTGCCGCTGATGGTCGTGATCGTGGGTTCGGCGAGGATCTGAAGCACCTGTTTGCTTTCCAGGTCCTTCACCGTCGCGCCCAGGTTCAATTTCGAGCTGTACAGCAGAAAATTCAACGGGTCGGAGGTCGTCAGCATGCCGCTGGCTGTGCCATTCGGGCTATACACCGCGGTCGAGGCGTACTGCGATGTGGTTGTGGACGCAAGGAAGCTGGTGTTTCCGCCAGGATTGAATAGATTGATGCCCAACTGCTCGGCTTTGCTGCGGTCGACTTCCAGTATCCGCACCTTCAGTCTCACTTGTTTCGGATGGTCGGGCGAAACCGTCAGCGCATTCGCCACTTCTTTTGAATACAGCCCGGCCAGTTTTACCGCCGTATCGGCTAGCGCGTCGCTGCCCACTTTGCCGCTCAGGGTTACGCGGTCCCCGCTTCCCTCGATGTTGACCGCATCGCCGTGCATCGCCTCGGACATGGCGCTGCGCAGCCCCGCAACATCCAGGTCGGAGGACACAACATACGATTGCGCCTGCCCTGCCTCGTCCAGAATCACCAGCGAGCTGATCCCGGAGACCATCGCCGTCACAACAATCTGGTTCGGACTCAGCGTCACCGAGTTGAGCATGTTGGGATCGGACAGATACACGCGGCGCAGGCGGCTCCGCGTATTCAGAAACAGGGAATGTCCAACCGTCACGTGGAGCATCTCCGCCCCGGACGTCACCCGGCTGATGCTGCCCGAAGCGCCCGGGATGGGCGACGCGGCGATATTGGAGACGGCCGCCACCTCGGAAACCGCCGCGGCTTGCGCGGCGCAGGCCACAGACAGCGCCACCGTCGTCAGTACGGCCGCCGCAGCCGCAACTCCTGCTCGCGCCATCGTGAATGCCGGTTTTTTGGGGTCCTTGTACATTTTGTGTCTCACTGGAAATCGTCCATCCTCTGTGCTTTGCCCAGGATGGTCTCAACCGAATAAGTCTTGATTACAGGCGGTTCTGGCGGTTTGGGAGGTTCCTTCACCGGCGGCGGCTCGATTCCCGACAGTTGCGCCAGAAGCGCGGGTGGCCCTTTGAACTCCTCACGGTCAACTCCGTTTCTCAGTACAAAATGGACCGTGCCCTGGTTGCTTGCCAGTACGACGCGTTCCGCATCTTCCGGCTTTACCAGCAGTGTCACCACCGTCGAAACGGTCGCTTTGCCTTCGGGATCGGGCTCGGTCTTCTGCCCGGCCGACAGCACCTCCGCGTCCTGCAGAATCGTGAACGTGATTGGGTCGGGTGAGTTGCTCGTGTGCAGCGTCACCAGTACGTCAACGTGCGTGCCGGGAAGTAGAAACCCGGCGACCCCGACTATCTCGTCGGTGCGCAGCGCGATCAGCCGCATGCCGCTCGGAATCTTCGCCGTTATGCCGATGCCGGACCCGGGACTGGACAACTGCCGCTCCAGAATCGGCTCCCCTTCCGACAGGGGATACAGTACGATGCGCCCGATCAAGGCGCCTGGCGTGGTGAATGCCCCGTTCAGTGGCACCGTTGCCGGCCAATCGATCATACGAAGGTTCTCCGCGCGTATCACCTGATCGGCCTCCAGGTTCGCCGCCGCCGCCACATACTGGCTCTTCGCCGGCGGTGGCGCCGGTCCGCCTTTCTTCGCGAGCTTCGAACTCAGCCAGAGAGTGGAAAAGAAGGCGATCAGTAGCGCGACGATGAATGCGGTCGTGAGTCGTCGGTTCATTTCAATGCATCCCTCTTGTGCAACCTGAAACCGTATGCAACCTGAAACTCATGCAACCTGAAAATACAGCGTTAATATGCACCCGCCGGCGATCGCCAACGCATAAGGCAACCGCAGGGTTCGCGCATTCGAGATGTTGAGGTCCGGATGCGGTTGCAGCCCATTGTGCCGATGGTGCGAGAACAGCTCGCCCACATTCATCAGCGTCTCTTGCAGCTTTCCGCGGACCAGCGCCAGGCCTACCGCCATTACTCCCCCGGCGATCGCCGTCCACGCCAGTATGTAAAAAAGGTGCGACATGCCGGCGATGCATCCCACCGCCATGATCAGTTTCACGTCTCCGGCCCCCATGCCGCCCGCCAGATAGAACACCAGAAACACCAGCCCGCATATCACTCCCGCGGCCAGCGCACTGAGCATCTGCCTCCATCCGCCCAACGCGAGATGCAGAAATAGTCCAATCAGGAACGCGGGAAAGGTGACAACGTTGGGCACCCGCCTGCTCTTCACATCGAAGACGGAGCCCACGATGGCGCATGCGGTGGCGGTTGCCGGATATGTCAGTTCCGATTGAAGCAGTGTCATCGTGCGTTCCTGGTGGGGCCCTGAGAGGGGCGATATGGCATTGCAATTTTCGTTGTGGTAATGCGCCAAGGTCCGTGGTCAAACGTGCTGTCCTTTGCTACGGTCTTTGGTCTTTCTTGGCGCATCCCCTGGTGCGTTGTTTCGCTCAGGCAACGGAAGAATCGAGCCCGCTGCCTATGGCGTTGAAGCTGTTCTTGAGGGAGTTCGTGAGTCCGCCGATCGCGGCGACCGAGCCAAGCCCTACCAGGGCCGCCACCAACGCGTACTCAATCAGGTCCTGTCCTGAATCCTCTTTCACCAGCTTCTTCAAAAGCCGCTTTACATCTTCCATCTCTTCCCCCCTTCCAGGTTGCTGTCCGTCATATCTACGGCTTGCGAGAGCGACACTGGCGACGGGCCCGCAGGACAAGTTCGTTTTCGTTGTGTCAAGTTGTGCCAATCGGACGGCAGATCCAATTGGGTCGGAAGCAGCTTATGTGGGCGCCCGCATCGAATGCTCACATAAGCCGTCTCCAGGTTTAGGCGGTGGAAGAAGCGAGCCCATTGCCTATGGCGTTGAAGCTGTTCTTCAGGGAGTTGTCGAGTCCGCTGATCGCGGCGACCGAGCCAAGACCTACCAGGGCCGCCACCAACGCGTACTCAATCAAGTCCTGTCCTGAATCCTCCTTCGCCAGCTTCTTGAAAAGCTGTTTTACGTTTGCCATGATTTTCCCTTTCTGTTTTTTGTCGATCTTCCGGCCTGCGAGTTCGACGCCAATCGCAGGACAATCTCGTTGCGCCAATCGAACGGCAGGCCCTACGGTGAAGGAAGCGGCTTATGTGAGCGTCGACGTCTAACGCTCACATAAGCTCTGTCCGGTTTTAGGAGACGGAGTTGGAGAGCTGGGTGCCGATGCTGTTGAAGGTGTTCGAAATGGAGTTCTTGAGAGCGGTGATGGAAGCGACTGCGCCCAGACCGACCAAGGCCGCAACCAACGCGTACTCAATCAGGTCCTGGCCCGAATCTTCCGTCGCCAGTTTCTTCAGAAGCTGTTTCATGTTTATTTCTCCTCGTTCGGTTTTCCGCGGCACTCCGGCCTTGCGAGTCCCTGGGGATAAGCCGAGAGTAGGGCCGCCATGCAAGATAAGAAATCCCCAGGAAGTGTCATCAAGTAACACTTAAGTTCGCCAAGTGCCTTCGTATCTTTTTGTATCTAAGGCATTTATCCAGACCGCCGGGAATGGAAACAAATGTGCCCCCATCCTGATGCATAGCGTCTCGAACCGCCGCGCGCAAACCGGCTGCTTCCCTTCCAAATAGAAAGGAACGCAGCACCCACTGCACTGGTTGGTTTGCCTGGTTGGTTCTGGTGGCGCGGAAGACCGCGCGGCTTTTCGCGCCTTATTGAATGATCGGCATCTGAGACGCGCTTTTCAGCGTGATCGAGTTCTTCGGCACAAACGGCATCGTGATCGGAAATACATATGTGATCTGAACCACCACATAGTCGCTCACAATATTCGTGCCCACCCCGCCGGCGGGTGTCTTATAGGTGGTACTCACGGTCATCGTGCCGCCTGCCAGGTTCGCCCAGCCAAGCCCCGACACATAACTGTTCACCTGTGTTGCCGTGGCCGTGCACGAAGCTCCGCTGGAGTTTGTGCAGGTCGAACTCAGCATCATCGCATAGCGCGTCCCTTCCCGCGCCGATTCGCTGATCATGTCATACGAGTAAAACGCCATGCAGAGTTCCATGAAGCAGAAGATAAGCACGAACAGCACTGGAAGGCTTGCTGCCGTCTCGATCAAAGCCGACCCCTCCTCGCCTCCCGCCGCGCCTCTGCTTCGGTCCTCCGCCACGCGCAAGCAACGGCCGCGCCGCAATAATGCTCGCGGAAACCCGGCACAGCCTCTCCCTGCCCCATTCGCCTGCCGCCGGATTGCATTCTTGAAGACCATGGCTACTGCTCCACTTCCAGCACCGACTTGCCGCCCAGGGTGAATGTCGCCGGCAGTCCAGGGCAATGCACGGGAGGAGTCGCCGTGGCGCTGGTCAGCACCTGAATGAAGAGCAGCGGGTGATTGCTTGTGCCGGTGCAGGCCGCCGTAGCTTGGGCCAGAGTATAGGTAGCGATGGGATATTGAGTTCCGCCCACCGCAAGCGAGCATGCGTAGTAGGTCGTCGGCGTCACCGTCAGCTTCGTGCCGAAGTCGGGCGCTTCTGCCTGCGCGGCGGATTGCACCGCGGGAATGCTGGCTGCGTCTGCGTAGGTCGCGCTCTGCATTCCGTAGAGGGCGCCCGCGCTCGCGGCATTGGATATCTCGACGGAATAGTAGACCACATATCCCATCTCGACGGTTCCCAGCAGCATCGGAATGCCGAGCAGCGCAAACACCAGCGCCAACTCCACCAGTGCATTTCCGCACTCGCCGCCCAGACCGCTGCATCGCGCCGCCATGCGTCTCCACGGCCCGCGCAAACAGCCTCCATCGGCTTGGTTCATCGCTCTCATCGCTCACTGCACCAACTTGGGCTTGGACGAGTACACCGCCAAACTGCCTTCATTGGTGTCGGTAATTGCAGTCACCGTGCCGCCTCCTTCAATGGTCAACGAAGTCGAGACGAGTCCGCCCTTTGTCGTCGCGCCGCTGCCGTTTTCAATGGTCACGGCCGCGGAAGGGGCAATGATGGCACCGTTCATGTAGGTAGTGGATCCCCCTTGAAACGACAGCACGGCGGTGTCGGCTGGATCTTGAAAGACCAGGACCCCGTTGTAGACTCCGACGGTTGGCGCGGTGCTTCCTCCCGCCTCGGTTGCGCCTCCAGAGACCAGATTGACATTGGCGCCGCCTTGAACCACCAGTTCAGCGCCATTGGTCAGGTAGAAAAAGACGCCGTTGCCTCCCAGATTGGAGTGGCCACCGGTCCCAGCGTCAAACGTCAGATAATTTCCATAGATGACATAGGTCCCGGGGTTCAGCGTCGAGGATCCGCTATTTGCTCCCAGCGTAAGCCCCTTGTAGCAGATGACGCCGCTGGCGCTCGATGGCCCAAAAGTATGCGTCCCTCCAGCGCTTCCTGGGTCCGTGATGCAACTTGAAACTGTATAGGTAGGTACCGCCGGCAGAGTCGGGGAGCACGATGTTTGCACCCCCGAGAAGATGTCGGCCGTGGGTATGTTGATGATATTGCCGCTGCCGGTCAGACTCCATCCTGTCGCTGCGGAAGCAAACGATGCGGCGGTTAGCGTGGAGCCGCCACTGACGGCGATCGAACTGGATGAGCTTGAATTATCGAAGATCCCACATCCGGTTGCGATGAGCTTCGATGCGCCCGACATGGTGATAGTCCCGTTCGTGCACACGCACGTCTGGCTGGAGACTCCCCCCCCCGCGATCGCCGTGGCCGACACCGGCATCGTAACCATCCCATGCGCGAACGCGCCCAGGAAGGTCGTATGGATGGGCATACTGACCGTTGCCTGCACATAAATGCTGCCGGTAAAGTTCCCGCTCGCCGGCGTCGTCAGCGTCACCGTCGCCGGATTGCTCGCCAGCGTCGTGTCGAAGCCATTCAGCTTGGCCATCGCATTGGCCACGGCCTGTTTATTCGCGGTATTGCCATAGCCGACCTCTTCCGCCGCCGCCACCGCGGCCGCCTGCGCCGCCGACTGCGCCATCCTCTTCTCGCGAAACAGTACCCCCACGTCCAGCGCGAACGCAACAAAGCCAAGCGCAAGCAGCCCCATGAAGACTGCCACGAATACCACCGTCTGCCCGCGCTCGTCTCTCAGGTTCTTCATCGTCCTCGCTCTCGCCATGAAATCCAAACTCCCGCCGGCCTTGGCATCGCCGTCTGCCGGCACACCGGGGATGCGCGCCCAGACGCCGGTCGCCTCCTCGCTCCTGCCCATCGCAGGAAAGGATGCCCCGCATCGCGCAAGGCCCCACAGACTATATCGGGCGTTCGGCCCGCGAAGAAGACTCCTTCCACCAAAGAAATCTGTGTGGTGGGTCAGTTTGGGGAAACACATCTTCCAGTACAGATGGATCGTATGGGCACGGCTTCCCCCTTCTTCACACCGTCATTCTGGCGTAGCCAGAA
>PLOU01000031.1 GCA_003142235.1 Granulicella sp. | reverse complement strand
AGGGAACAGGGAACAGAAAACAGGGAACAGGGATCAGGGAACAGGGAACAGAAATACTAACAACGGAGAGAAGATTGAGCGGGTGCGGTTTGAGGTTGTGCCGGACACGATAACAAGCGCGCTGGAACTGGAGAAGGGGTCGGCGGACGCGGCCAGCAATGTGCTGACGCCGGACATGGTGTATGCGCTGCGAGATGCGCCGGGGCTGGAGACGACGAGCGGGCCGGGATCGAATGTGTGGTATCTGAACTTCAACGTGGCTGACCCGGCGTTGCGGGACAAGCGGGTGCGGCAGGCTGTGGCAGAGGCGATGGACCGGGAGGCGATTGTGGCGGCGCTGTGGCGGGGACACGCTCGGCTGGCGGACACATTGCTTCCAGCCGGGCAGTGGGCGGCGGCTGCGGACGCGGAGCTGGCGCACTATCCGCACGACCCGGCGCGGGCGGCGGCGCTGCTGGCGGCGGCGGGACTTCCTGCGGGACGGGATGGGGTGCGGCTGCGGCTGTCGTTGAAGATCAGCCAGGACGAGACGACGCGGCTGCTGGCGGCGGTGCTGCAACAGCAACTGAGGGCGGCGGGGATTGAGCTGAATATCCGGTCGGCGGAGTTTGGAACTTTTTATGCAGATGTGACGCATGGGGCGTTCCAGATGTACATCCTGAAGTGGATCGGGTCGAACGAGGACCCGGACATCTATCGCTATATGGACTCGTCGGGGAGCTTTCCTCCGAAGGGCGCGAACCGCGGGCACTACGTGAATGCGCAGGTGGATGCGCTGCTGGCCAAGGCGGCGGCGGAGAGTGGGCCGGAGGCTGAGGTCGAGGCGCGACGGAGGGCGGAGTATGTGGAGGTGCAACAGATTCTGGCCGATGAGCTGCCGGCGATTCCGCTGTGGTTTCCAGATAATGAGGTGGTGCATACGCGGCGGTTGCAGGGGGTGGTGTCGCGGGGCGACGGGAACTTCGATTTTCTGCGTGAGGCGTGGCTGCGGAACCCTTAAGCCTAAGGGCTAGAGCAAAACCAGTGTTGGTGTGGTCCTTTGAACACGGAAGGCCAACGGCAAGGCAAAAACGAAAGGCATGATTCTTGAGCTGTAAGCTATCAGCTATCAAGCTATCAGCGAAGGCGTACGAGAAACTTTCAGCACACTCTGAAGCCCACGGTTCCCTCCGGAATAGGCAATCTTACAACTCGCTGTCTATCGCGAACGGGGTGTGGGGTCGCACGATGGGCCGGAATCGGCAACAATGGTAGAGAGAGCTGTTTGCCGGGGAGTGGGGACGGGAAGGTCAAGGCGGCGACGGCGCAGGGAATCGAGGAGGACGCATTGAGAGTCAGAGGGTTGAAGGACCGGGATTTGAAGGGCGTGGAGTTGAAGGAACAAGAGTTGAAGCCAGAGGAGGGGGACGGGCCGGCGACAGGCGCGCCGCAGACGGCGGACGCCAGTGGGGAAGCGAGTGCGGCTCCGCCCCAGCGAGCAAGCTCGCCGGGGACCCCGGGCGCAGGACAGGTTGCGCCGCTGGGTGAGGCGGCGTTGAAGGTCGAGCTGGAGCAGGTGCGCGGAGAGCGCGACCAGTTGATGGACCGGCTGGCGCGGATGCAGGCGGAGTTTGAGAACTCGCGGCGGCGCGAGGTGAAGGAGCGCGCAGACCTGCGGGACTACGCGGTGCAACGGGCGGTTGAGCCGTTCCTTGCGGTGATGGACAACTTCCAACTGGCGCTGAAGGCGGACGGAACGCTGGAGCAACTGCGCGGAGGAGTGGAGCTGATCCTGAAGCAGATGGAGGAGGCGCTGAAAGGGCTGCATGTGCAGGCGGTGGAGACGGTGGGGAAGCAGTTCGACCCGCGCGTCCACGAGGCACTGGGAAGCATTGAGACCGCGGAGTTCCCCGACCATCAGGTGATGGAGGAGATACGGAGAGGCTACAAGATTCGCGAGAAGCTGCTGCGGCCGGCGCTGGTGCGGATTGCAAGCAATACGGCAGTGGTGGATGGAGCGAGTTAGCAAGATAGCAAGTCAGCAAGTCAGCAAGTCAGCCAGAACAAAGGCAACGGCGAAATACGGAGATTCTGGCTGCGCCAGAATGACGAACAAGAACACGAATGACGAACAAGGCGGGAAAATTTAAGAGATGAGTGCGACGGCAAACGTGACCAAGGCTGATTTTTATGAGGTGTTGCAGGTATCGCGGGACGCGAGCGATCAGGAGCTGAAGGCCAGCTACCGGAGGCTGGCGATGCAATACCATCCGGACCGGAACCCGAACAATCCGGCTGCGGAGGAGAAGTTCAAGGCGTGCAGCGAGGCGTACCAGGTGCTGAGCGACGCGGAGAAGCGCGCAGCGTACGACCGGTACGGCCATGCGGCGTTTCAGGGCGGCGGGGCTGCCGGGAATCCCTTTGCGGGCGCGGGATTTCAGGGCGACCTGGGAGACATCTTCGGCGACCTTTTCGGGGAGATGTTCAACATGGGCGGCGGCGGCGGGCGGCGGGCCTCGCGGGCACAGCGCGGGCGCGACCTGCGCTACGACATGACGGTGGAGTTCGAGGAGGCGGCGTTCGGAGTGGAGAAGCAGATCGAAATCCGGCGGCTGGAGGCGTGCGAGGAGTGTCGCGGGACAGGCAGTGCGAAGGGCAAGGCCCCGGTGACTTGCGCGCAGTGCGGCGGGCACGGACAGGTGCGGTTCCAGCAGGGGTTCTTCTCGGTGGCGAAGACATGCGGGCGATGCAATGGGACGGGGACGACGATCAGCGACCCATGCACGGCGTGCCGGGGCGAGGGACTGCAGACGAAGAAGCACGAGATCCTGGTGAAGGTCCCGGCAGGCGTGGAGCAAGACACGCGCATCCGCTACCAGGGCGAGGGCGAGGGGGGACGGTTTGGCGGGCCTGCGGGCGATCTGTATGTGGTGCTGAGCGTGAAGGCGCACAAATTCTTCGAGCGCGATGGGGACGACCTGCACTGCGTTCTGCCCGTCTCGTTTCCGCAGGCGGCGCTGGGGACGGAGTTGCAGATCGAGACGCTGGAGGGGATGGCGACGATCAAGATTCCCGAGGGAACGCAGAACGGGCGCGAGTTCAAGCTGAAGGGGAAGGGCGTGCCGCACCTGAACTCGCACGGCAAGGGCGACCTGGTGGTGGAAGTGCGAGTGGCGACGCCGTCGAAGCTGAACCGGGAGCAGCGGGAGCTGCTGCGGCAGTTGAGCGAGACGATGACGGTGGAGAATACGCCGACCAACCGGGGGCTGTTCGAGAAGATGAAGGAGATGTTTAGTTGAAGCAGCTTCTTGAGTGGATTCCTCGATATTGTGTAGAGAGCTTTTAGCGTGGGCCTTCAGCCCGCAGTTCATAGGCGGATGGAGACCCTGGGGCTTTGCCCCAGGCTAGAGTAGCGCGGGCCCTTGGCCCGCAACGGCGACCTGTATAGGAATACGGAATCCGATCTAATAATGGCGGGGTCTAGGCAGATACCAACAAACCGGAGGAATCCATCTCCTCTCTTCCTCTGGTGTGCCGGCTGGTCCCTGGCTTATCTGTTTGGCCAGCTCCGGATCCCTAAGCTTATCGCAGACTCGACTTAATCTCTCGTCGCATGTGACCAAATATGTTTCTTCTCTCTGGCCGATATAGGCCAGTTCGCAGGCCATACCAAGGATGAGAATATCGAAAGTGCTCAGACGGTCATACACCTCCCGGCGAGGGAGGTGGTGTTCGGCGAGAACGATCTTGTCTGTTGCGAGGATATGGTAGCGGTTCAGATCATAACTTGAGAGTACCGAAATCT
>PLOU01000037.1 GCA_003142235.1 Granulicella sp. | reverse complement strand
TAAGGATCATAAAAAAACAAATCCCAGCCTGTAGATAGACGTGGATACTGTCAGGTGCATGGCAATTCATTCATCGCGCCTTTGTTGCATGCGATGAGTGGGCATTCGCGCCACGTGTGAGCCGTTCTCTTCCAACCCGCCTCAACATACCCCACCAGCCGCGATCTCTAAATCTTGTACGGCAGCCGCACCCCAGCCGTGCCCGCCGGAAAATCCTTCACATTCCGTGTCACCAGTTGCCGCCCCGCCGTCTCTGCCGTTGCCAGAATGATCGCGTCCGGCAGCTTGATCTTCCTTTGTCGCCGGTTTGCCGCCGCTCGCTCGGCCACGGCGGGCGTCACGGGCAGGCAGGCAAAGTTCGCAAGGAATGCCCGAAGGACCGCCTCCTCCTCCGGCGTCGCCGCCCCGGTCAGCACCTCGATCCAGGTAATCACGCTGATCGCCGGGTCCTCGCTTCGCTTCAGCTCTCGCGTCGCCTGGCCCACTCCGTTCAGGTGGTCGATCAGGATGTTGGTGTCGAATAGCTCGCTCACGGCTGCCAATTCGCTCAGGGCTGCTAAGTCGCTCACCGCTCCCACTCGCCGCGCATCCGGTCCTGGTACGCCACGCCATCGACGCCGCGGTCCTTCCATAACCCGAACGAGTCCTCCACCCCCGGTCGGTTCTGGGTAAGGAATCCCGTCACCGCCAGCCGGATCAACTGCGTCCGCGAGGTCTTGCGCGCGCGGCCCAATTCATTCAGCTGCTTCAGGTCAGCCTCCGGCAAATCCACCAGTGTCCGCATCCGATCCTCCTGATATACAGATATGATATCACACTGAGCCAGCCCCTCCGCTATTTGAATCGTCACCCAGGGAAGGTTTGCACAAGTGTTCGAGATTCCCTCGGCGGCTAAAGCCGCATTGGAAATCGACCGCTTGCGGCGGGACTAAAGTCCCGCCCCTTCAAAACGGGGACTTATTCAGAGATTCCCTAGTGTCCTGAGTCTGAAGTTCGTTGAAGAATAGGTCGGGCCTTCAGCCCTCAGCTTTGTGGCGAAATGTACCCTGGGGCTGCCTGCCCCAGCGAGCAAGCTCGCCGGGGACCCCGTTCGCCCCAGGCTGGTATAGATCGGGCCTTTGGCCCTTGGTTTAATGCTGCGAATTAATGACTCAGGACACTAGATTCGAATCGCTGTCTACGCGAGCTTTACGCTGACCAGTTCGATTCCGGCGCCTTTGCCGAGGTTGCGGCTGTACTTCTTGTCGGCGGCGTTGTTCCAGTGCTCGTGGACGCCCATGCTGGCCAACGCCTTGCCGGTCTTCGCCGGATCGTAGACGGTCTTGGAGGGCGGCTGGTTGGCCAGCGCCATCTCGTGCAGGTAGTTGTCCACCGCGCCGGTGACGATGGTCTTGAGCGACGGCTCGCTGCTGAGGAAGTCCAGCGCAACCGAGTCGATGGCCACGCCGTCCTGCGAGGCAAAGAGGCTGGATGTCCAGTTCCCGTTGAAGGGCGCGCTCGACCACTTGCAGACCGGGGTGAGGCGGAACTCGTTGTGCTGCGTCGCGTACAGCCCGTCGATGATGTACAGCATGGTTTTGCCGCCGACCTCCGGGTGTCCATTCATGTCCACCAGCCCGTTGTAGGAACCCATCGCCTGGGCAGCCGGCGCGCCGACCCGGTTGCCGAAGGATTTGACGGCGATCGAGGCATGCACATCGCGCGCTCCGTAGGAACCGTCCGCCTTGAGGACCGTTCCCTGGTGGTTCTTGGCGGTGACCGTCATGCCCGCCATGGTGTGGCCCTTCAGCCCGGCCACGTTGATCATGTAGTCGGCCTGGGTAACCACGGTGGGCAGATAGAAGGTCAGGCCGCCCTGGGCGAAGAACATCGGCTTGGTTTTATCGACCACGGCCTTCTCGCGGCCATCGGTGTCGGTCCCGTCGACGAAGTGGACGCCGGGAAACTCCTTGCTGCCGCGGTCGTAGATGGTGGATGGAACGTTGCGGATGGCGTCGAAGATGGTGATGTCGGCCGGTGCAACGCCAACCTGCTGGACGAGCTGGCGCAGCAGCGCTTGCGAGAGCTGCGGCGCAATGTAGGAATCGTTGGTGCCGGTGCCGTGGTTGTGCATCTGGTTCAGGTTCATCTTGATGACGATCTTCTCGCCCTTCTTGTAGCCGACCGCGCCCTTGCCGTGGCGCTTGTTGAAGTCGACGAAGATCTTGTTCCACGCGGCTTTGTCGGTGGGGGCATCGCCCACCGAGCGGATCGTCCCCGAGAGCATCGCCGTAACGGGCTCGGGGTGCGTGTTGCTGTCGTCCCACCAGCCTGGAGCGTTGGTCACGCCATCCCAGCTGGTGGCCTTGGGATCGAAGGCCCAGGAGACGCGGCCCGGCTTGACGCCGAAGGCCGTCCCCATCGGCGAGTTGGCTGGATCGCTGGGGCTGAAGGGAGGCTGCGCCACGGGCGCCGTGGGCTGGGACAGGGCCGATGTAACTTTCAACGCAGTCAGCGTTGCGGCGCCGCCCATTACGGAGGCTTTCAGGAACTCTCTTCGCGAAGTTTCAAAGTAACCGTTTTTCATCTGGAATCTCCTTTTTCGGCCTTGACTCACACGGATGCCCTAGCTGGCCCGGATTATACCGCTCTGCGGTTAATGGTGGTATGTGCGCACCGTCACACACCGGGATAAAGCTGGAATCCGGGCCGTGAGACAGAACCGGGCACCCCATTCATGCGGTCTTATCGCATGAGGGGTGGTTCGCGCACACAGTCACTTTCCACTGCCCTATGGGCGATGGAAGCGCCCCACCAGCACGCCTTTATCCAGGATGTGGCCATTCACCGCCGCCATCACGTCGGCCCGCGTCGCATCCGGTCCCAGCGTCAGTTTGGTGTCCAGCGCAAGCAGCTCCCAAGTGTAGTGGTGGTACGGCCCGGCGGAGCCCATCCCCATCCCCATGTACCCCGGTTTCTTCCCCCGGTTGAGCCCCTGGATCGACCCATCCGGCAACTGCGCCACATTCGGCACACCCTCCGGCAGCCCGGTCGCTGCCCCCGGAATGTTGAAGATCAGCCAATGCAGCACCTCGTCGGTCGTCTTCGCCAGCGACGTATCCGGGTCGTGCAGGACCAGCGCGAAGCTTACCGTCCCCTCCGGCACATGCGTCCACTGCAACGCCGGCGAGACGGCCGCGGGAGTGGCGTAATAGGAGTACTTGCCGGGAATGATGCCGCCGTCTTCAAACGCCGTCGACGACAGTGTCAATCCCGGCTTGGCCGGAGGACGCGGCGTAGCCGGAGCCGGTGCCTGCGCCAACCCAAGCGTTGCAACCGATAACACCAGTGCGCCCAGCAGCGTTTGCTTTGCGCCGAAGAGAGACAGTCTTGAACTGTGCGATCCCATATTGTCTTTCGCGGTCATTCCTTACCCCAATCTGCGACGCCTAGGGCGCAGAGAAAAGCCCGGCCCAGTCGCGACCACATTACATCACAACCACGCCTCAGCCCGGCTACTATTCTGTCAATCCAGCATTCCAGGCCCCATTGCTCATAGTTCTACCTGACGCGATTTGCCTCTCTCGCAACCGTAGAATGTATCCATGGACGGAACGCGGATCGATAAGTGGCTTTGGGCGGCGCGCTTCTTCAAGACGCGCGAGCTGGCATCGAAGGCCTGCGAGATGGGGCGCATAGAGTCCAACGGGCTGCGCGCCAAGCCCGCCCGCGAGGTGCGCGCCGGCGATGTGCTGCGGATCAAGAACGAAGCCGCCGAGTGGGAGATCGAGGTCCTCTCGCTCAGCCACCAGCGCGGCCCCGCCTCCGTTGCGCAGACCATGTACCGCGAGACGGAAGCCAGCATCGAACTCCGCCGCAAGGCCACCGAAGAGCGTCGCCTGCTGGGGCCGTTGGATGGCGCACCATCGTTGGGCAGGCCGTCGAAACGCGATCGGCGGTTGATTCATAGCTTCAGCGGGAGGAGATGAAAGAGTCCGTCGGCGGATTCCTTGCCGCGCCAGAGTTGCTTTCGAGAAGGATGGAGAATGCGCCACGGGTAGAGCGGGCTTTCAGCCCTCGATGTCTTATTTGGGCCTTCTCCCTTGGGCTGCGCCCAAGGCTGGTATAGTACGCGCCTTCGGCGCTTTCGATTATTGCGGGCTGAGGGATTCCAACAGAGTGCGCGTCTCGGCCAGAACGTCTTCAGCCTTTGCCGAAGTGAGCGGCCAGCGCAGAACGCCCTGGGCTGTGAACTGCGCGCCGCGTTTGGCGTTGCGGGCGACGAGCTTCATCATTGCGGCGGGATCGACGCTGGTGCGCGCGAGCGATGCGGGGGCCTGCTGCGATGTGTCGGCGGCAGCAGCGGCGAAGCGGATGTGCAGCATCTCAACGAAGGTCTTGGCGGCGGGCTTTGCGGGCTGCGCGCGACGCGAGAAAGGCTGCGGCGGCGCGGACTTTGGCGCGGGCAGTTCGATCTGGGTGCGTTTGCGGTCGAGTTGCGCGATGCCGAGCCGCTCGCAGAGCAGACGGAGTTCGCCGGCGGCGAGCAGGTTCAGGACAGACGGGGGCGGATTGCCGTAGCGGTCTTTCATCTCAGCCAGAACATCTTCGAGTTCTGGCTGGGACTCCGCGGCGGCGATGCGCTTGTACATGCGCAGGCGCTGGTTCTCTTCGGGGATGTAGCTGGAGTCGATGCGCACGGAGATGCCGAGGTTGATGCTGGTTCCGGCGTGGGCCGGCCTGGCTTCTTCTCCTTTGAGTTTTCGCACCTCTTCTTCCAGCATGGAGGTGTAGAGCTCGAATCCGATGGCCTCGATGTGGCCGGACTGCTCGCCGCCGAGCATGTTTCCCGCGCCGCGCAACTCAAGGTCGAGCGCGGCGATCTTGAAGCCTGCGCCGAGGTCGGAGAACTCCTTCAACGCGGCCAGGCGGCGGCGAGCGATCTCGGTCAGTTCGGTCTCGGGCGGGATGAGCAGGTAAGCGTAGGCGCGGCGATTGCTGCGTCCCACGCGGCCGCGGAGTTGGTAGAGCTCCGCCAGTCCGTGGCGATCGGCGCGGTTGATGAGGATGGTGTTGGCGAGCGGGATGTCGAGGCCATTCTCGATGATGGAGGTTGCGACCAGCACGTCGTACTCGTGGTTCATGAAGGCGAGCATGACGCGCTCCAACTCGGCCTCGGGGAGCTGGCCGTGGCCGATGGCGATGCGCGCGTGGGGGACGAGTTCGCGGATCTTTGCGGCGAGTTCGTAGATGGTCTCGACGCGGTTGTGGACGAAGAAGGTNNCGATGGTCTGGATGGCCATGCGGTCCTTGGGCGGCGTTTCGATGATGGACATGTCGCGCAGGCCGACGAGCGACATGTGCAGCGTGCGCGGGATGGGCGTGGCGGACATGGCGAGCACGTCGATCTGCGCGCGCATCTGCTTCAGGCGCTCCTTGTGGCGCACGCCGAAGCGCTGCTCCTCATCGACGACGAGCAGGCCGAGGTCCTGGAACTTGAGCTTCTGCGCCAGCACGGCGTGGGTGCCGATGAGGATGTCGATCTTGCCGGCGGCAGACTTCTCCAGTATCGCGGCCTTCTCCTTCGCGGTGCGGAAGCGGGAGATCATCTCGACGTTGACGGGGAAGTTACTGAAGCGGCGCTTGAAGCTCTCGTAGTGCTGGAAGGCGAGAACGGTGGTGGGCGCGAGAACGGCGACCTGCTTGCCGTCCTGCACGGCCTTGAAGGCGGCGCGCATGGCGACCTCGGTCTTGCCGTAGCCGACGTCGCCGCAGAGCAGGCGATCCATGGGCTGCGGCGATTCCATGTCGCGCTTGATGTCGGCGATGGCGGTAGTCTGGTCGTCGGTCTCGTTGAAGTCGAAGGCGTCCTCGAACTCGCGCTGCATGTTGCTGTCGGGCGAAAAGGCGGTGCCGACGGCGGCCTTGCGCTGGGCGTAGAGCTTGAGCAGTTCGCCGCTCATGTCGGCCATGGCTTTCTTGACGCGGGCCTTGGTCTTCTGCCAGGACTGCGTGCCCAGCCGGTTGCGCTCGGGCGGCGGGCCGGCCTCGCTGCTGCGATATTTTTGGATGAGGTCGAGGCGGGTGAGCGGGACGTAGAGCTTGGCCTCGTCGGCGAACTCGAGGATCATCAGCTCCAGCGGCGGCTGGCCGGGCTCCTCGATGACACGCAGCCCGCAGTATTGCGCGATGCCGTGCTCGACGTGGACGACGTAATCGCCGACGGCGAGGTCGCGAAAGTCGGAGACGAAGGCGGAGGTTTTGGACTTCGAGCGTGTGACTGGACGGGCCTGAACGTCGGCGTCGTCGATAAGGTCGTTGGCGCCGAAGAGAACAATCTGCCGGGCCGCGGCGCGGCCATCGGCATCACGAAGGTCTAGGACCTGCACGCCGTTGGCGATGGCGGTGCGGACGATGACGGGCGTGCGCAGGTCGCCCGTAAGGTAGCTCGACTCCGAGTAGACGGTGGTGGAACCCGGAGCTTGCGTACGCGAGCCGAGGCGGTAGGGGACCTGGTACTCCTGCAACAGGCCGGCGAGGCGTTCCACTTCGCCCTGGTTCGGCGCGGCGATCAGCACGCGCGCCTCTTGCTGGATGAGCGCGCGGATGGCTTCGATAAGCGCGGGGATGTTGCCGTGGAAGCGCTGCGTGGGGCGCGTGCTGAAGTCCACCTCGGATAGATTGCTGCGGTCTGCGTCGAGAACATCAACCGCACCGAGTTGGTCGAGATCGCAGCCGGAGAAGCTGCGCAGGCGGTCGTCGAGCTCCCACGGGGAGATGTAGATGTCTTCGGGGCGGATGAGTGAGCCAATGCCGGAGCGCTCGTGGCGCTGCTCGACCTTGTTCCACCAGCGCTCGCCCTGGTTCTTCACCATCGCAGGCTCTTCGAGGAAGATGCGCGTGGCGGGGCCGAGGAGATCGAGCAGCGTGAGGTTGGCGTGCGCAGCGGCAGGCGCGATGGGGGCGAAGAACTCCCAGCCGGGGAAGATGGTGGCTTCCGAACCCACCCATCGCGATGTTGCTGCGATGGATGGGGCACCCGCTTCCGGGAGGTGAGCGAGGAGTTCGGCGGGCTCTTCGCCGCCTTCGAGCGCTGCACCGGCATCCGTGCCGCTGCGCGTGAGGCGTGCGTTGATGGCGGCGAGAATCTTCCCTGTGACCGGCGTCTCGGTGAGCGGCAGCAGCAGCGCCTCGTCCAGTGTGGAGGCTGAACGCTGCGTCTCGGGGTCGAAGCGCCGGATGGACTCGATCTCGTCGCCGAAGAATTCGATGCGCACGGGGCGGTCCATCTCCGGCGAGTAGACGTCCAGGATGCCGCCGCGCAGCGTGACCTGGCCGGACATCTCCACCACATCGACGCGGGTGTAGCCGACCGAGAGCAGGTGCTCGACCAGCATCTCGGGCAGCACCTCCTCGCCGCACTTGAGACGCAACGCGAGGGCGGCGTAGTGGTCACGCGGGAAGAGCCTCATGCAGGCCGCTTCGACCGGCGCAATGACGAGGCGCGCCGTTCCGGTGGCGATCTTCCACAGCGTGGCGGCGCGCGTCTCCTGAATCTCCGCGTGTGGCGAGAGATTCTCAAATGGCAGCACATCGTGCGCGGGCAGGCGCAGGACGGAGTCGGCGGCGAGCGCGTCGGACAGCTCGCAGGCGGCGAGGATGGCGGCGTGCAGCTCCTCGGCGGCCTTGTTGTCGGCCACCAGAACCAGGCAAGGCGCGTTGGCGGCGCGGACGAAGAGTGGAAGATACAGCGCGCGCGCGGTGAAGGTGAGGCCGGAGACGCGTCTTCGCCCGCTGCCGGCGCTCAGGTGGCGACGGACACGTTCGAAGGGCACAGAGTTCTCAAGGTCCGCAAGCAGTTCGCGGACGAAAGGCAGAATCATTGCTGGGTTAAGTCTACCTGCTGGAACGGAGTCGCAGTCGCAGGAAGATCGCACACAGACGTGAGATACAGCAAGCCGCAGGACATAGCAACGTGCCCTGTTGCTAGAATCGAGATGAATATGTCCACGACGACTGCACTTTCGCCTGAGGTCCTTGCCAAGTACCAGCCTGTGATTGGGCTGGAGGTCCATGTACAGCTTTTGACCGAGTCGAAGGCCTTTTGCGGCTGCGTCAACCGCTACGGCGGCGAGCCGAACACGCATGTGTGTCCGACGTGCCTGGGTCTGCCCGGCGCGCTGCCTGTGCTGAACCGCCGCGCGGTGGAGCTGGCGGTGCTGGCGTCGAAGGCCATCCACTGCGAGATTCGCGAGACCAGCATCTTTTCGCGCAAGAATTATTTTTATCCCGACTCGCCGAAGGGCTACCAGATCTCACAGTTCGACAAGCCGATTGCGGAGAATGGTTGGATTGACGTTCCCGCATTCGACGCGACGGGCGCGGCGATCACTAAGCGCATCGGCATCACGCGGCTGCACCTGGAAGAGGATGCGGGCAAGAGTCTGCACGACGGCTTCGCGGACTCGCTCTCGCGCACCTACATCGACCTGAATCGCTGCGGCACGCCGCTGGCCGAGATCGTCAGCGAGCCGGACCTGAGTACTCCGGACGAGGCGTTTGAGTACCTGACGCGGCTGAAGGAGATACTGCTGTACTGCGGCGTCAGCGACTGCAACATGGAAGAGGGCAGCCTGCGCTGCGACGCCAACGTGAGCGTGATGCTGAAGGGCGCGGCGAAGTTTGGGACGAAGGCCGAGGTCAAGAACGTCAACAGCTTTCGCTTTATCCGCGCGGCACTGGAGTACGAGATCGAGCGGCAGATCGAGGTGCTGGAGGGCGGCGGGCGCGTGGTGCAGGAGTCGCGGCTGTGGAACAGCGCCGAGGGGCGCACCTACTCCATGCGCTCCAAGGAGCAGGCGCACGATTACCGCTACTTTCCGGAGCCGGACCTTCCGCCGCTGGTGGTCGGCGAGGCGTGGCAGCGCGAGATTCTGAAGGCCCTGCCGGAGTTGCCCGAGGCGCGCCGCGCGCGCATGATCGCGGAATATGACATTACGCAGCAGGACGCGATGACGCTGACCGCGACACGCGCGTTTGCGGACCGGTTTGAAGAGGCGGCGAAGAAGGCCAAGAGTCCGAAGCGCGTTGTCTCGCTGATTACCAGCGAACTGACCGGGCGCTTGAAGGCCGCGGCGCTGGAGCTGGAGCAGTCGCCGGTGACGCTGAAGGGGATTGTGCAGGCCGCGGATTTGGCCGAGTCGGGCGAGCTGTCGAGCAAGATGCTGAAGCAACTGCTGGACAGCTGCTTCGCCGAGAACAAGGACTTCGCCGAGGTCTACGAGCGCGACAAGCCGCGGCAGATCACGGATGCGGGCGCAATCGAGGCGATGATCGACGAGGTGATCGCGGCGAACCCGAAGCAGGTCGCGCAGTACCGCGGCGGCAAGAAGACGGTGGCGGCGTTCTTCGTCGGCAACGTGATGCGGCTGTCGAAGGGACAGGCGAATCCCGCGCTGCTGAACGAACTGGTGACGCGCAAACTGGACAGCCTGGGCAGCACTTCCTAGTTGGGTTTGTTGTTCCTTGGGCTGTTGGAATGCCTTTGAAGCGGCGCATGAGGCAAAGGCAAAGGCTTAGCACGGATCAACACCGATGAGACCGATCAGGAACGAGGGAGGGTGGTTCGCGCGAGGCGCGAATGCCCACTCATCGCGTGAGACAAAGACGCGATGAATGGAGCACCCGGCATCCGGCGTATGCTTTGTTTCGGCCCCTTCAGGGCCTCTTAGTAAGAGTGAAAAAGCAGACGTCTTTCGCGACTCCAGGCGAATGGAACGGATCACCCAACTCAGTCTGCGTATCGACAGCAATTTTGTTTAGTCGCTGGGAGAAGGTATTCATCCAATTAGCCGAGTGGAGCGCGTGCTGATAAATGACAACTTTGTCTCCCGGACGCAAAACGCTGCAAATACTCACAATGTCTTTTATCAGTAGATGCTCGTTTTTCGCGGAACCCAAAGGTTCAATTCCAGTATCTGGGTCGAGAAATACGAGGGTCTTGTCGCCAGGTTGTTTCGCCATAATAGACGCGCGGAGCCGATCAAAATAGGCTTCAGCATGCCTTTTCTCATATAGGTCACCCATGACCTCGAATCGTCCTGGGAACAACTGTTCCAACGCATCGAAATTCTTCTGCTGATCAAAGAACTTCACGACGACCGGATCGAGAGATGGGTCCTTGAACGAGTCCGGTCGAAGCATCACCGCATAGATGACGCTGAAATCTTCGCCGGCTTCACGACGGACACAACTCCACTTAACATAATCTCGACTGTCGCCGAACCACTGCTTACGCATAAGGTGACCTACGGGTAGATGCGGTTGAGGGTGCGGGGGAAGGGGATGGTTTCGCGGACGTGGTCGAGGCCGCAGATCCAGGCGACGGCGCGCTCGATGCCCATGCCGAAGCCGGAGTGGGGGACGGAGCCGTACTTGCGCAGATCGAGGTACCAGGCGAAAGCGTCTAAAGGAAGGTTGTGTTCGAGGATGCGGGCGCGGAGGAGGTCGTAGCTGTCGACGCGCTGCGAGCCGCCGATGATCTCGCCGTAGCCCTCGGGGGCGAGGACGTCGACGCAGAGGGCCTTGGTGGGGTCGGCCGGGTCGGGCTGCATGTAGAAGGCCTTGGAGGCCGCGGGGTAGCGGTGAATCATGACGGGCTTATCGAACTGGGAGGAGAGGTAGGTCTCGTCGGGCGAGCCGAGGTCGTCGCCGTAGATGTGCGGGGCTTCGAGCTTGCCCTCGGCGAACGCAGCGTCGAGCATGGCGTGGGCTTCGTCGTAGCTTAATCTCGGAAATAACCCACCCATCGTCCGATCACCCCCGCGAGCAGAAGCGCTCGCCGGGGACCCCGACGACGCGATGGATGGGGCACCCGGTTCTGTGGCTGTGTCGGGAGTGGGGGCGATGACGGCTTCGAGCTTGGCGATGTCGCGGCCGATGACCTTGAGGTCGGCGCGGTGCAGCTCCAGCACGCGGGTGACGATGTGCGTGAGGAAGGCTTCGGCGAGGTCCATGTCGCCTTCGAGGTCCATGAAGGCGACCTCGGGTTCGATCATCCAGAACTCGGTGAGGTGGCGGCGCGTCTTGGATTTTTCGGCGCGGAAGGTGGGGCCGAAGCTGTAGACCTTGCCCAGGGCGAGCGCGGTGGCTTCGATGTAGAGCTGGCCGGACTGGGTGAGGAATGCCGGGTCGCCGAAGTAGTCCAACTCGAAGAGGGTGCTGGTTCCCTCGCAGGCGGCGGGGGTGAGGATGGGCGGGTCGGTGCGGACGAAGCCGTTGCTGTCGAAGTACTCCTGCGCGGCGCGCATGATGGTGGCTCGGATGCGCAGGATGGCGGACTGGCGCGGGGTGCGAATCCAGAGGTGGCGATGCTCCATGAGGAAGTCGGTGCCATGCTCCTTGGGGGTGATGGGGTAGGGCGCGTCGGTGGGGACGAGGTGGACGATTTCGAGGTTCTCAACGTCGAGTTCGAAGCCAGAGGGGGCGCGGGAATCGGCGCGGACGCTGCCGGTGACGATGACGGACGACTCCTGGGTGAGGGACTTGACGCGCTCGAAGACCTCTTCGGAGACGGCGGCTTTGGGCACGATGCCCTGGATGGTGCCTGTGCCGTCGCGGAAGATGGGGAAGAGGAGCTTGCCGCTTTCGCGCATGTTGTAGAGCCATCCGCGAAGGGTGACGGTGTCGCCGACGTGGGCGGCGAGCGAGGCAATGGTGGCGATTGGTGGATTTGTAACTAATTTTGCTTCTAATTCGCTCATAAGGCGCTCATTGCGATCATTTTCGGTTACAAATTCTGTGAAAGGTGCGTGGATTGCGGTTTTTCGAGCGCACGGAAGGCGGCTTCGGCCTTGCGCGTGACGGATTCTGCGGGCTCGTCGCGGTCGCTTGCGACCTCCAGGATGGCGGGCGTGGCGGCGGGCAGAATGGTGAGCGCGGAGAAGACGGCGGGCCAGTCGATGGTGCCGCTGCCGGGCCAGAGATGCTCGTCCTTCATCTCGGAGATATGCGCGAAGGCCCCGTGGTTGTCGTGTAGATGCACCTGCGAGATGCGCGGGCCGAGCAGCTCGATGGCGACGCCAACGCCGGAGTCTGAACCCACCCATGGCGATAAAGCTGCCATGGATGGGGCACCCGCTTCTGAGGCGGTCGAGAGGTCTTGGGCGAGATGGAGGTGGCCGACATCGAGGCAGACGCCAACCGAATCGAAGTGGCCGGTCTTGATGATGGTGAGGAGGTGGTCGGGCGTGGCGACCTCGTTCTGCATGTTCTGTAGCAGAAGGCGCACGCCGAGCGGGGCGGCGAAGGCCTTGAGGTGCTCGATGGCGGTGAGCGAGCGCTCCAGGGCGGACTCGTCCCAGGCGGCGTCCTTGAGACCGAGGTCGAGGACGATGGCGGTGAAGGGCACCTGCTCGGCGGACTCGAGCGCGCGCTTGACCTCGTCCATGGCGGCGATGCGGTGGGACTTCTCGGCGGCAATCAGGTTGAGATTGGGCGCGACGTGGCGCGACCACTGGGCTGAGTCTTCGCTGCTGAAGTCGCGCCCGCCCTCGGAGACATAGATGGGCTGGTGCAGCACCGCGCGCACGTCGTTGGAGCGGAACCACGCGGCGGTCTCGCGCACGGCGGGCGCATCGGTGTAGTCGAAGTGGTGGCGCGCGGCGAAGACTTCGATGGTGCGCGCGCCGGCGGCTGCGAGGGCATCCAGCAGACCGGGGTGCAGGCGGTGCTGGAAGAAGACGTGGGTGGAGAGTCCAGGTTGCATTGGTATTAAGCGTACCAGCCGCTGCCGCGGAACGGCGTGACGGAGTAGCCGGAATCTACTTGAGTTGTTTGGGACATAAATGGGAGATATGGCCAGACCTTAGAGCGGAACCAGAGTTGCCGTAGCTTTGCGAAGAGTATGCGATGCGGTTTTCCTTGAGGGAAAACCGCGCATTGTCCATTTGCCCCGGATACACCGACTCTGGTTCCGCTCAAGTCGCGCCCTACTGCCCCCCGTGCGCGTCCAGCCACTGCCGCAGTTCCGGCCCCTGCACCGCCCGCAGGTGGATGCAGTTGTTGATGCTGTCGATCGACTTCGCCAGTGTCCGCTGGGTTGACGCGACCGGATGCGCCGCAAAAAAGCCTGCTACCTCATCCCGCCTCTCGACTGTGCAGAACGCGCCCGTTGCCGCGACGATCCGCGTGCCCGAGTTCTCCGTCTGCCTGCGTGCGATCTCCGCCCAGTGCTGCTGGACGAAGGCCCACGCAGCATCCTGCGTCTCGCGCCGCGCCAGCAGCCGCGCAATCAGCGTCCAACTGTCCTGACTGCGCACCTTGTCCGACACCGCGTACTCCAGCGTCTGCGCCACCAGTTCTGGCGACTGGAAGCGCGTCAGCGTATGCAGCGCGTCCTGCTTCAGGTCGGGATCGGTTGCCGTCTGCGCCACGCGCAGCATCTTCTCGTACATTGCCGCATCGCCCTTCGCTACGACCAGCGCGACAGCCGCATCCGCGACAGCCGCATCCTTCGGCATCTGCCCGGCGAACAGATCCTTCGTCTCGTTCGCCGCCTCCGTCAGCACCGCCGGATCGCCCGCCCGCCCCAGCGCCACAAACAGCGTCTCGCGCAGCTCCGCGCGGTCTTCCGGCTCATGTTTTCCGCCCTTGCCCAGCCCCGCATACACCCCGCCGAACTCCCGCCGGACCACCCCATCCAGCCGTTTGCGGTCGTCGTCCGTCGCAATCTGTGTCCCAATCGCACCAATTTTTCCCAGAGTGCTCTCCAGAACCGCTGCGTTCGGGTCCTGCTTCACCGCCAGCGCCAGATCCAGAATTTCGCCCACCGACCCCTCGCCCGCCCGCATCAGCGCCCACCGATCGCCCAACAGCCCAATCCGCTCCGGCGGTGTCAGCGCAGTCTCCGCATTCGCGACGATAGCTTTAAGCTGTCCCGCCGAATAATCCGTCCGGTAGTACCCCTTGTCTCCCGCGTCTGCATACACAAATTGCAATTCCGGCGACACCATTCCCAACGACACCGGAACCGGCACATCCAGCGTCGTCGCACCCGGAGTCAACAGCCGGCACGACGCAGCCTTGAAGCACACCGGAATCGTCCATGCCTCTTTCGTGTTGGGAGCAGCCCCAGAGAGAAAAAATCTGCGTTGTGTCACGGGCACGCTCGCGCCTCCGCTGGACAGCGTCACCAGCGGAACTCCCGGCTGCTCCACGAAGCTGCGCATCACCTTGTCCACCGGCAGCCCGCTCACCCGCACCTGCGCGTTCCAGAAGTCCTCCGCCGTCGCATTCCCGTACAAGTGCGCCGCCAGATATGCCTGCACGCCGCGACGAAAGACCTCCTCCCCCACATAGTTCTCCACCATTCCGATCACCGCGCCCGCCTTGCCATACGCAATCTCGTCGAACATCTCGTTGATCTCGTCCGGCGTCTGGGCCTGCGCGCGGACCGCCCGTGTCGTCCGGCCCGCGTCATCGTCCATGGTGCGATCCTTCTCCAACGCCGCGTCCTGCTCGACGCCCCACTTCGGATGCTCCCTGGCCGCCTCCTTCGTCTCCATCCACGTCGCAAATCCCTCGTTCAGCCACAGGTTGTCCCACCACACTGGCGTCACCAGGTCTCCGAACCACTGGTGCGCCATCTCGTGCGCCACCACCTCCGCAACCTCCTTCTTCGCCGCCAGAGCCCCGTCCTTCTTCGCCACCAGCAGATCCGTCTCGCGGAAGGTGATGCACCCGAAGTTCTCCATTGCGCCTGCCTCGAAGTCGGGAACCGCCACCAGATCCAGCTTCGCCAGCGGATATTTAATGCCGAAGTACCTGTCGTAGTCGCGCAGCGTCTGCTTCTCCGCGTCCAGCGCAAACCGCGTCAACTTCACCTTGTCCGGCGTCGCGCAGACGCGGACCGCCACCCCATCCGCCTTCCCCGCGCTGCACTTGAAGTCTCCCACCAGCCACGCCACCAGGTAAGTCGACATCCGTGGAGTCTCTGCAAACGCCACTGTATGTTTCCCCGCCACCGGGCCCGACTTGTCAGAGACAATCTTCGTATTCGAGATCGCCGTGTCGCCCGCATCCATCACTAGCGTCACGTCGAAGGCCGCCTTCAACGCAGGCTCGTCGAAGCTAGGGAAGGCCCGCCGCGCGTCCGTCGCCTCAAACTGCGTCACCCCATAGCTCCGCGCCTTCGTCTTCGATAGATAGAACCCGCGCAGCTTGTCGTTCAGAATCCCTTTGTACTCGATCTTCAGAGTCGCTCGCCCGGCGGACAGAGGCTGAGAAAAGTTGAATGTGGCCTGCTCCTTTGCTGAGTCCAACGTCACTGCGGCGGTCTGCCAGATTGTTGGAGCTTCAGCGTTCGACTTGATGTTTGCACCACGGACTTCTGAGAACTCAATCTCCGCCGCATTCAGCGTAATGGCCGTCGTTGGCGCATCGAGAACCACCTCGATCGTCTCGCTTCCCACAAACGTCGCCGATTTCAGGTCCGGCGTAATCGTCAGCGAGTAGTGCTCCGGCCGAACCCCATCCGGCAGCCGCTGCGCCTCGACTCGCCCTACAGCAACTCCACAGATTCCCACCACCACGCCCGCAACTGCCAACCTCCGCCAAATCTTCATCTCGCCCCAATCCCACAATCAACTCCTACCAGACTAAATCCTTCGCATCCGTCACCACCGCCGTCATTGTTACTTGAGCAAAGTCGAATGAGCAGAATCTCTGGTTTTGTTCGTGCCCCCCTCAGCACGACCGGTTCACTACTCCTTTTGTGTCATAGTCTTCCGCCAAATCTCCTGTTACCGTCCCCATAGGAGAATCCAGTGAGACTCAACCCGTTTCTCGAAAAGCAACTTATCGCCGTCATCCAGTGGAATGAGCCAGAGCAGGGCATCCTCGCCTACCGCTTTCCCATGCAGGACATGGAGATTGAGAACGGCGGCAGGCTCACCGTGCGCGAATCCGAGATGGCCCTCTTCGTCAATGAAGGCAAGATCGCGGATGTCTTTGGCCCCGGCCTCTACACCCTCAACACCGAAAATCTCCCCCTGCTCACCGACCTCAATAACTGGGGCAAGGGATTCGAGTCGCCCTTCAAGTCCGACGTCTACTTCTTCTCCACCCACCTTGAGATCGACCAGAAGTGGGGCACGGCCACACCCATCACCATCCGCGATAGTGAGTTCGGCGCAGTCAGCGTGCGCTCCTACGGCATCTACTCCTATCGCATCGTTGACCCGCGCGCCTTCTTCACCCAGATCAGCGGCACGCGCCAGAGCTACGGCGTCGCCGACCTCGAAGACCAGTTGCGCAACACCATCATCGCCCGCATGACCGAGGTCTTTGCCACCAGCGACCTCGCCTTCCTCGATCTCGCCGCCAACGAATCCGCCCTCGCCGCGAAGATCAGCGAGCAGGTCAAGCCCGCCTTCACCGCCCTCGGCCTCGATCTCACCCAGTTCGTCGTCGAGAACGTCTCGCTGCCCGACGCGCTGCAAAAGTCCCTCGACCAGCGCATCGGCATGAAGATCGTCGGCGACCTTGATCGCTACTCCCAGTTCGCCGCCGCCCAGGCCATGACCATCGCCGCCGCCAACCCCAGTGGAGGCGCGGCCATCGGCATGGGCCTCGGGGCCGGCGCCGCCATCGGGCAGGTCATGGCAGCCTCGCTCAAATTTGCACCCGCCCCTGTAGCCGCTCCAACCGGCGCACCAACCATCACCCCGGCAGCTTCCACCCAGGACACAAAGTTCTGCATCGCCTGCGGCCACACCATCCCGCAGCGCGCCAGCTTCTGTCCAGACTGCGGGAAGGCCCAATGAACTGTCCCTCCTGCGGCGCTCCCATGCACCCCCACGGCGATACCCTCGTCTGCGACTTCTGCCACAACGTCGTCGTCCCCGACACCAACGACGACGGCGTCATTGTCCTCGATGAGGCTCCCGGCCAGTCCTGCCCTATCTGCAACAACCTCCCGCTCATGCAGGCCACGCTCGCCAAGCTCCCTCTTCTCTACTGCTCCAAGTGCCGTGGCATGTTGGTCTCCATGGAGGAGTTCGAGACTCTCATCGACGCGTTGCGCGCCACACAAAGAGGCAGCATCATTCAGCCGCCCATGGATCCCGGCGATCTCAACCGCCGCATAGACTGTCCCAAGTGCCATCGCCCCATGGAGGCCCACTCCTACGCCGGCCCCGGCAACGTCGTCATCGACAGTTGCGAGCCATGCTCACTCAACTGGCTCGACCACGGCGAACTGGCCCGCATCGCCCAGGCCCCCGACGACCGCGGTCCCGACCCCGACTACCGCGACCCCTACGCCGATCAATCCGACGACCAAACCGGCGCGTCGGACACTTCAGACGACACCTTTGGCTCCCTGGGCTGGAAGCTCCACATCTGATCTCCCTCAGCCTCGCACGGCCACTAACAGCAGTACAATTCCCAGAAGTTCGGAATACCGCACGAGGAACGTCATGGAAAACTTCAACGCCTTTATCAACCACGCCGCACAGCCCACGCCGGAAGAACTCGCCACCGCACTCGGTCCGACCGCCTCCATCTGGAACAAATTGGTAGGATGCCTCGCAGACGAATGCGGCCTGACTGTCCAGGAGTGGAACTCCTACTCGCTCAAAGCCGGATGGTCGATGCGCTTGAAACTAAAAAAGAGAAACATCTTATATATGTCGCCCTGCAAGGACTACTTCCGCGTAGCTTTCATCCTCGGCGGCAAAGCCGTCAAGGCCGCCCGCCAGATCAAGCTCCCGCAACGCATCACCAAAGCGATCGACGACGCTCCCCGCTACCCGGAAGGAACCGGCGTACGCCTCATCGTAAAGCGAATGACCGACCTGCCCGCAATCCTCAAACTCGCCGCAATTAAACTGGCAAACTGAGCCCCCGCTCCGAGTGGCCTGTAATCCCCGCCGCGCGGGCCTCCGCGTACGCCGCCGCGCCCAGCAGCGCGCAACTCTCGTCCAATATCACGCGCACCGGAATCGACTCCAGCAGAGGCGACAGCCGCCCCTTATCCAGAAACGCCTGCATGAATCCGCTGCCGCTCAGAGTCTTCAGAATCTTCGGCGCAATCCCGCCGCCCAGATAAATCCCGCCCAGCGCCAGCACCTTCAGCGCAATGTTGCCCGTCTCCGCGCCGAACGCCGCCGCAAAGGTCTGCATCGTCTCGCGGCACAGCTCACTCGACCCGTCCTCGGCGCAGCGGCCAATCACCGCGTTCGGGTCGTCGGCGGCCATCCGTTCGCGCAGCCATGCCGGCTCGTCGATCTTCTCCACGTCGCGCAGAAACGCATAGATGTTCTGGATTCCGATGCCCGAGACAACGCGCTCCCAGCTCACGCGACCGTGTAATTTGCGCCGCAGAGTTTCCAGCAGCGCGATCTCGCGATCCGTCCGCGCCGCAAAGTCGCAGTGCCCGCCCTCCGACGCAATCGGCCGATGCCGCGTGCCGTCCCAGATCAGCAGCGCCTCGCCCAGCCCAGTGCCTGCTGCGATCAGCCCGCGATGCCCCACCGCCGCCGCATCGCCCGCGTGCAACGTGAAGACGCTCTCCGGCGCAAGCTCAGAGATGCCGTACCCATTAGCTTCAAGGTCGTTGATCAGAAACATATGCTTGATCGCCAGCGACCGCGCCAGCTCGCGCGCGTCCAGCGTCCACGGCAGGTTGGTCAGCTTCAGCCGTCCATCGCGCACCGGCCCCGGACAGCCAAAGCACGCTGCGGCAATCTCCTCCCGTGCGCCACCATTGGCCTCTTCCGCAGCGAGAAACGCGTTTACCACCGCGTCCAGCGACGCAAACTCCTGCGCCGCAAACCTCCGCTCGCGGACCGCCTTCAGCCGCCTGTCCGCGAAGCTGTAAATCGCAAGATGGACCTTCGTCCCACCAATGTCGCCCGCAAGAATCATCTATATCTCCAAACTCCCGGCAGCTTCCGAACCCGCCGGCCGTGGCAGTTTCTCCGTCGCCGCCGCATCCAGCAACAGCGTTAGTCTACCGCTGGCAGGACGGACCAGTTGGGCTGGCTTTGCCTCCGGATCGTAGGCCCCGCAGAAGACATTCCGCACCGCCTGCGCCTTTGCCGCGCCCTCGATCAGGAACGCAACTTCGCGCCCGCGATTAATCACCGGCCAGGTCAGCGTGATCCGCCACGTCTGCTTCTGCGGCACATGGTTGGCGATGACGATGCGTCCCATCTCAAACAGCGCCGCGGTGTGCGGAAACAGCGAAGCCGTGTGCCCATCCTCGCCCAGCCCCAGCAACACCAGGTCGAACGCCGGGGTCTGGGCTCCCTCCAGCCGGAACGCCGCGCGAATCGTCGCCTCAACCCGCGCCGCCGCAACCTCGGGATCGAGTTCGCCTTCGATGCGATGAATCTGCGCCGCCGGCAGAGGTACATGCTCCAGCATCGCCTCCTTTGTCATGCGATAGTTCGAGTCCTTGTTTGTCGGCGGCACGCACCGCTCATCCACCCAGAAGAGTTGCAACCAATCCCACGGCACCTGAGCAAAGTACGGCGCGTTCCGATCCGCAAGCAGCGCAAACATCGCCTTCGGCGTGGTGCCACCGGAGACTGCCACACGAGCTACACCCCGCGCCTCAACCGCCGCCGACACCACTGACGCGAAGAACTCCGCCGCGGACGCCGCCAAATCTTCTGTCGTAGGAGAAACCCAATAGGATACTGAAACAGGTCGCGGCACTCTCACGCTCCTCGTCTTCAACCAACAAGCAGCAATTTGCAACGCATCGCTACGGACGGACCTCGCTCACGCCGTTCTCGCCGGCCACCAACGCCAGCGTTGCCATGCCGAGAAACAGTCCATGCTCCACCACGCCGACGATTCCGCGGATCGCCGCCGCCGTCTTCTGCGGATCGTCGATCCGCCCGC
>PLOU01000107.1:23989-56082 GCA_003142235.1 Granulicella sp. | reverse complement strand
AGAAGATCACCGCACCCGCGGGCTCGCTGCTCATTGAGGTGTGCAAGAGCGCGGGCATCGAGATCCCTGCGTTCTGTTACTACCCCGGCCTCTCGCTACAGGCCGCGTGCCGCATGTGCGTCGTGCGCCAGGAGAAGGTTCCGAAGCTGCAGACCGCATGCACCACGCAGATCGCCGAGGGGCAGGTCTTCTTCACCGACACGCCGGAGGTGGTGCAGGCGCGCAAGGCCACGCTGCAACTGCTGCTGGGAAACCATCCGCTGGATTGCCCGGTGTGCGACGCGGGTGGCGAGTGCGAGCTACAGGACATGACCTTCAAGTACGGCGCGGCGGACAGCTTCTACGCCGAGCCGAAGAACCATCGCGAGGAGCAGAAGTGGTCGCCGGTGGTTTACTTCGACCGGCCGCGCTGCATCCTGTGCTACCGCTGCGTGCGCACGTGCGGCGAGGGCATGGACGTCCATGCGCTGGCGGTGGAGAACCGCGGCTCGTCGTCCATCATCGTGCCCAATGTGCCGGCGCAGCTCACGCCCGACTCGCTCGCCCACCTGGACTGCGAGCAGTGCGGCATGTGCATCGACATCTGCCCGGTGGGCGCGCTGACCAGCGGGACTTACAGATACAAGACGCGACCGTGGGAGATGAACCACGTCGCCACCATCTGCACCCACTGCGGCGACGGATGCAAGACAACGCTGGGCGTGCGCTCCACCTCCGACGGCTCCCGGATTGTGCGCGGCGACAACCGCGACAAGTCCGGCATCAACGGCGACTTCCTCTGCAACAAGGGCCGTTACGCATTCGACTTCGCCAACAGCAGCAAGCGGATTACGCAGCCGCTGGTGCGCCAGCCCAACGGCGAGCTGAAGGCAGTGAGTTGGGAAGAGGCGCTCACCTGCGTCGGCACGAAGTTCGCAAAACTGCACGACACGCGCGGCGGCAAGAGCATTGGCGTAATCGGCGGAAACCGGCTGACCAACGAAGAGGCGTACCTGCTGCAGAAGTTCGCGCGCTCCGTGCTGCACACCAACAACATCGACCACCACCGCACGGCGGACTACGTCGCCTTCGCGCAATCGCTGGCCGGAACGACAGGGCGCGCGGCGTCGCTGCGGGACACTCTGACAGCGAAGGCAGTGCTGCTGATTGGCGGCGATCCGACGAATCAAAGCCCCGCAACCGCCTGGAACCTGCGCAGCAACGTCCGCCTCAACGGAGCAAGACTCTACATTGCGAACACTGCGGAGATCAAGCTGCGCCGCCAGGCCAGTGCCTTCGTGCAGGTCGCGGAGTATGGCTACGGCGCGCTCGCCGCTTACCTCGCGGGAGACGACTCCTCGGCGACCGCCGTCAACGCAGACAGTGTGGCGCTGGCCAACTTTCGCGATGCAGTGAAAACCGAAGAGTCGCTGCTGATCCTCATTGGCAACGATCTACGCGGCGCGGAGTTGAAGCGGCTCATTGACTTCGGCCTCACGCTGCCCGGCGCAAGGTTCGCGCTGCTGGCCGACTACGCCAACTCGCGCGGCGCAGCCGACATGGGCCTGCTGCCCGATATGCTTCCCGGCTACACGCCCATCGGCCCCATCGACACCGGGGACCCCGGCAGCCGCATCGCCCTCGAATACAAATCTCCCACCACGCCCGGCTTCGACCTGCTACAGATCTTCGACGCCGCCGCCGCGGGCAACCTCTCCGCGCTCTACGTCGTCGGAGCCAACCCCGTTGCGCGCTACGACGTAGATCCCGCCTCGCTTAAAAATACCTTCGTCGTGGTGCAGGAGATGTTCCTCACCGAGACCGCCGCGCTGGCCGACGTTGTACTGCCAGCCGCGAACCTGTACGAAAAGTCCGGCTCAGTGACCAACAGCTATGGCGACCTACAGCAGGTCAAAAAGGCCGCCGACCTCGCCGGGGTGCGCTCGGACTTCGAGCTGATTGTCCGCATTGCCGGCAAGATGGGCGCGGAGCTGCGCAAGCTCGTTCCCTTTGGCGCCGGAGTGCGCGCAGACATGGGCCAGACGCGCGGCGCGGAGTCGGGAGAGGCCGATCGCCACGCCGTATGGCTCACCGCAAACAACCTGGAGCCGCGCCTCAGCCCCTTCGATCCGTCGGCGATCCTCGACGAGATTCAGCGCCTCGTGCCGGGCTACAATCTGCTACGGCTGCAACTGCTCTCCGGCAACGACCAGCACCTCTCGCCCGCGGCCACGCCGGTCCGCAACGACGCGGGCCTCGTCCAGATCAGCAACCGCCGCGACCTCGTGCTCGCGGCCAACGACACGCTCTTCACCTCCGGCTCGCTCACCCGCTACTCCTCGGTCCTCAACGACCTGCAACACTACCAACCCCGCCAACCCCTTATCCAGATCGACAAACAGACAACATCCAACTAAAGACCGAGAGAGACCTTGACCCACCTGACCAACTTCGAACTTTTTCTGCTCCTGAGCGCGCTCAAGGTCGCGGTGGTGCTGGTGATCACGCTGCTGGGGGTGGCCTACACCGTGCTGCTGGAGCGCAAGCTCCTCGCCCGCATACAGAACCGCTGGGGCCCCTGCCGCGTCGGCCCCTTCGGCCTGTTGCAGCCGCTGGTCGACGGGGCCAAGAGCTTCCTCAAGGAAGACATGAACCCGCTCGCCGTCGAGCGCCCGCTGTTCATCCTCGCGCCCATCCTTGCCCTGGGCTGCGCGCTCATCTCCGTTGCAGTGGTGCCCTTCGGAGCGGTCACACGGGTCGATGGCGTGGACCTCTTCCAGATCGCCAATGTCAACATCGGCCTGCTCGTCATCCTCGGCATCACCTCGATCGGCGTCTACGGAATCGCGCTCTCCGGCTGGTCGTCGAACAACAAGTACTCGCTGCTCGGCTCGCTTCGTTCCACCGCGCAGGTCGTCAGCTACGAGCTTGCCTTGGGCCTTTCGCTGGTCGGCGTGGTGCTGCGCGCGCAGTCGCTGAACCTGCGCACCATCGTCAGCAGCCAGTCCGCTCACGGCGCGCTCTCCTGGAACATCTTCGGCGGCTTCCAGACGGTCGCGTTCTTCATCTACCTGATGGCCGCATACGCCGAGACCAACCGCGCGCCCTTCGACCTGCCCGAGGCCGAAAATGAACTGGTCGCCGGATACCACACCGAATACAGCTCCATGAAGTTCGCCATGTTCTTCATGGCCGAGTACGCCAATATGATCACGGTAAGCTGCGTTGCCACGCTGCTCTTCCTCGGCGGCGCGAGCAGTCCCTTCGGACACATCTTCGACGGCTTCCTTAGAACGCCGGTTTTGAACGCCATCTTTCCGGTCTGCTGGTTCGTCGCTAAAGTCTTCGCATTTCTCGCTCTCTACATCTGGGTGCGCGGCACGCTGCCGCGCTTCCGCTACGACCAGTTGATGAGCTTCGGCTGGAAGTTCCTGCTGCCGCTCGCCATGGCCAACATCATCGTCACCAGCTTTGTCCTTGCAATGCGAGGCTGAATTCGCACTGCTTTACAATCAGTAGACACCCGATAGCTTCTGATCCTGGCGCGGAAACGGATCGTCTCAGCGCGTTACAAACGAAGGACTCGACGGAACCCATGCAACTGGCACTCTTCATCATCTTTGGCGGACTGGCACTGGTTGGAGCACTGAACCTGCTCTTCCAGCGCCATCCCATCCACAGCGCGCTCTCGCTGGTGGTGGTGATGATGTCGCTGGCCGTCCTGTACTGGTCGCTGGGCGCGGAGTTCCTGGCAGCCGCGCAAGTCATCGTCTATTCGGGCGCCATTATGGTGCTGTTCGTCTTCGTCATCATGCTACTGAACGCGGGCAAAGAGGAGCGCACGCGGGGCAGCCGCGCGGCATACGCCGTGGGATTCCCCGGCGCCGCCGCGATTTTCTGCCTGCTTAGTTTCGTCTTTCTGTCGGAGCGCGGCGCGCTGATGACATCCAACATCGGCGGCGACCTGAGCAATGCCGTGGACAACATCGCCCAGGTCAGCGCGATGCTCTTCACCCGGCAACTGCTCCCCTTCGAGGTCACTTCCGTTCTCATCCTCGTAGCAATTCTGGGCGCAGTCGTGCTCGCGCGGAAGGAGCAATAGCATGGTGCCCACAACCTACAATCTCGTGCCCACCGCGTACTACCTCATCCTCGCCGCGATGCTCTTCTCCATCGGCATCGCCGCGTTTCTGATCAAGCGAAACGTCATTACGATTTTCATCTCGATTGAGCTGATGCTCAACGCCGTCAACCTGACCTTCGTCGCCTTCGCCCACATGTGGCACCAGGTGAGCGGACAGATTTTTGTCTTCTTCGTGATGGTGGTGGCCGCCGCCGAGGCCGCGGTCGGACTCGCCATCATCCTCTCCATCTTCCGCACGCGCGAGACGCTGAACGTCGACGAGATCGACCTGATGAAATCATGAACCCCATGCCCGCAAGCTATCTCTGGTTCATTCCGCTGCTGCCCTTTTCCGGCTTCCTGATCAACGGGACGCTGGGGCGAAGGCTGCCGCGCGCCGTCGTCGGCACAGTGGCGCTGCTCTTCACAGCGCTGCCCGCCGCGCTCGTCGCGTGGCTGTGGATGACGATGTGTGCTGCGGGCGCACCCACCTCAATCGAGTCGGTGTTTCGTCCCTATGGACATGAATGGATCGCCATCACCGGCTTCCACGCCGACTTCGCCTTCACCGTCGATCACCTCACGCTGATTATGCTGGGAGTGGTCACCGGCGTCGGCTTCCTCATCCACATCTACTCGGTCGGCTACATGGCCCACGAAGAGGGTTACTGGCGCTTCTTCGCCTATCTCAACCTCTTCATGTTCTTCATGTCGGTGCTGGTGCTGGCCGCAAATTTCCTGCTGCTCTTCGTCGGCTGGGAGGGCGTGGGTCTCTGCTCGTACCTGCTGATCGGCTTCTACTTCAAGAAGACCTCCGCCGCCAACGCGGGCAAAAAGGCCTTCGTCGTCAACCGCATCGGCGACTTCGGTTTCCTACTCGCAATGTTCCTGCTGGTCGCGCACTTCGGCAGCCTGAGCTTTACGCAGGTCTTCAGCACCATCGCGCAGAACCCCCAGTGGCAGCAGCAGGGCGCACACTTCCTGCCCACCATCTGCCTGCTGCTGCTGCTCGGCGCGGCAGGCAAGTCCGCACAGATTCCGCTCTACATCTGGCTGCCCGACGCGATGGAGGGCCCCACGCCGGTCTCCGCGCTGATCCACGCGGCGACGATGGTGACAGCGGGCGTCTACATGGTCGCGCGCTGCCACGTGCTGTTCGACAGCTCGCCGCTGGCGCTCACGGTGGTCGCCTGCATCGGCGCGGCCACGGCGATCTTTGCCGCGTCCATCGGAATGGTGCAGCACGACATCAAGCGCGTGCTGGCCTACTCCACCATCTCGCAGCTCGGATACATGTTTCTGGCCTGCGGAGTGGGGGCCTACGCCGCCGGAATCTTCCACCTGCTCACCCACTCCTTCTTCAAGGCGCTGCTCTTCCTCGCCGCCGGGTCCGTGATTCACGCGCTCTCCGGCGAACAGGACATGCGCAAGATGGGCGGCCTGCGCACGCGCACCCCGATTACGTTTTGGACGATGAGCGCGGGCGTCTTCGCCATCGCGGGCATTCCGCCCTTCTCAGGCTTCTTCTCCAAGGACGAGATCCTCTACCGCACCTTCACCAGCCCCAATCCGCTGCACATCGTTCTCTGGCTGGCCGGCCTGCTCACCGCCGGAATGACTTCGTTCTACATGTTCCGCCTGTGGTTCAAGACATTTTTCGGCGAGCCGCGCGCCGATCCACACGCGAACGCACATCACAGCATTCACGAGTCGTCATGGATCATGCTGTTGCCGCTTGTCGTTCTCGCCTTGCTCTCGGTCGCCGGCGGATGGATCGGCATTCCTGCCGCGCTGGGCGGCAACAACGGAATCGAACGATTCCTCGGTCCCATCTTCGCAAACGGCGCGACCGGCGAAGCCGTCGCATTGACAACCGGCCATGGCCTCGAACTCGCGCTCGCCGTTGTCTCTGTTCTGGTTGCGCTCGCGGGCTTCTACATCGCCTACGTTTTCTACTACGAGAAGCCGGGGACCGCAACCACGCTTGCAGAGCGCAACCGGCGCACGTACGACCTGGTCAAGAACAAGTACTGGGTGGACGAGTTCTACAACGCATTTCTGATTACACCGCTGCTGATGTTTACACGCGGCATTCTTGAACTCGTTTTTGAGCGCGGAGTCGTTGACGGCTCGGGCAAGGCGGCAGGCGCTACCACGCGCGGCATGGCATGGCTCACGCGCAAACAGATCTCCGGCAACATTCGCTCCTACGCCGGATGGCTGGCCATCGGCGCCGCCGCCGTGATCGCGGTGATGCTCTTCGGCAACTCGTTGTGGGGCCACCTATGATGAATATCAACCACATCATTTTGACCCTCATCGTCTTCACGCCGCTGGCTGGCGCGCTGCTGCTGGCGCTGCTGCCCGACCGCGGCAAGACCATGCAGTGGGCCGCGCTCGCCGTCACGCTGATCACCTTCGGGCTCACGCTGCATCTGCCGTTCCACTATTCCTACGCGGGCCAGCCCGGCGGCTTCCAGTTCGAGCAGAACATTCCGTGGATCGCCACACCCGTGATTCACTACCACCTCGGCGTCGATGGCCTTTCGATGTGGCTGATGGTGCTGACCGGCCTTCTCGCGCCGCTCGGAGTGCTGATCTCGTGGCGCGCCATCGACCAGCGCAAGAAGCTCTTCTACGTTCTCTTCCTGCTGCAGCAGGTTGCGATGATGGGCATCTTCGTCTCGCTCGACATGTTTCTGTACTACGCGTTCTGGGAGATGTCGCTGGTGCCGATGACGATCCTGATCGCCACGTTTGGCCGCAGCGAACGCCGCCGTCGCGCCGCCATCAAGTACTTCCTCTATGCCTTCATCCCCTCCGGACTGCTTCTGGTTGCGATGCTGTGGCTCTACGCGCAGACCGGCACCTTCGACCTGCCGAAGCTGGCCGCTCTCGCCGCCGGGCACGCAATCTCGCCCAACGCCGCCGCGCTGTGGATCGCCTCGCTCGGCTTCCTCATTGCCTTCTCGGTGAAGGTCCCCATCTTCCCGCTACACGGATGGCTGGCGGACGCAATCGCCGAAGCGCCGACCGCGGCCGTGATGGTGCTGGCCGGCAAGACCGCGCTCTACTCCATGCTGCGCTTCTCGTTTGCCATCTTCCCCGGACCGTCGCACCGCATCGCTCCGCTGATGATTCTGCTAGCGGCCATTGGCATCGTCTACGGCGGGCTGCTCGCGCTGGTGCAGAACGATCTGAAGAAACTCGCCGCCTACTCCACGCTTGGCCAGCTCAGCTTCATCGTTCTCGGCGTCTTCACCTTCACCATCGCCGGGCTGGACGGCGGCATCTACCAGATTCTCAACGAGAGCCTCGCCGGAGCGGCCCTGTTCATGCTCCTCGGCCTGCTCTACGAGCGATACGGCACCTACGACATGCGCCAGTACGGCGGGCTGGCGCAGAAGCTGCCCTGGGTGGCAACGATGTTTGTCCTGGTGACGCTCTCCATCATCGGCCTGCCCATGCTGAACAGCTTTGTCGGCGAGTTCCTGATTCTGTCCGGCTCGATGCAGTCCAGCTTCGCGCACCATCACTTGTGGACCGCGATGGCGGCCACGGGAGTGGTTCTGAGCGCGGCCTACATGCTGCGCATGGTCCAGCGCGTCTTCTACTGCGACGTGGGCCCGAAGCCGCAAGCGGTCGCGGGATGGGACCTGGACGCGCGCGAGCATCTCGCTCTGTGGCCCATGGTCGCGCTCTTCCTTGCGATGGGCCTCGCATCGCCGCTCTGGATGCGCGCCATCGACGGGACCGCTGTGGATCTAGCCGACCATCCCGCATCCATTCATGCGACGCTGCCCAATCACATACTTAAAATCGAGGCCGAGACCTATCAGCCCGCGAGCAGCTCCGCGCCGCAGACCACATCCGGAGGCGCGCACCGATGAACCTTCCCGCCTCCTTTATCGCGCCGCTGCCCGAGACCGTTCTCATCGTCACCGGCGTGCTCGTCATGCTGATCGAGGCGGTGCTGAAGCCCGCCACCAGCCGCAAGCCGCTGGGCTGGCTGGCCATCGCAGGAACCACAATTGCCGGTCTCATCAGCGCCTATCAACTTCGCCTCGGCACGCTCACCGCCTTCAGCGGCAGCATTCAGGTGGACGCCTTCAGCATCTTCTTCCACCTGCTGATCGGCGCGGTGGTGGTGGCCACGCTGCTCGGCTCGCTGGATTACTTCGACGGCCACGCGAGTCATGCGGGCGAATACTTTGCGCTCGTCCTGTTCGGCGCGTCCGGCATGATGTTGATGACCTGCTCGGTCGATCTTCTGATGGTCTTCATCGGGCTGGAGATCTCGTCGATCTCGACCTACATCCTGGCCGGCTTCCGCAAGGGCGAGGGCACGGCGGTCGAGGCCTCGATCAAGTACTTCCTGCTCGGCTCGTTCGCCACGGCGTTCTTCCTCTACGGCATCGCGCTGGCGTACGGCGCGACGGGTTCCACCGGCATCGCAGCCATCGCCGCCGGTCTGGGAGCGAGCGCCACGCCGCGCATGGCCTTCCTTGCGCTTGCGATGATGCTGGTCGGCCTGGGCTTCAAGGTCTCCGCCGCGCCCTTCCATCTGTGGACGCCGGACGTCTATCAGGGCGCGCCCGCGCCGGTGGTGGGGCTGATGTCCACCGCGCCAAAGGCCGCAGCCTTCGCCGTGCTGCTGCGCATCACCTTTTGCGGATTCCCGCTGATGCAGCAGCGCTGGTCGATGTTGCTGTGGGGCCTGGCCGCGCTATCGATGACCATCGGCAACCTCGGCGCGCTGAAACAGACCGACGTGAAGCGGATGCTGGCCTACTCCAGCATCGCGCACGCGGGATATCTGCTGGCCGCATTCACCGCCTTTCCGCAGGCGGGCATCAGCGCCGCCTGCTTCTACACCGCAGCCTACGCCGCGATGAACGTTGGGGCCTTCGCCGTAGTGACCCAGGTGGGCGGATACAAGGAGACACTGCGCAGCTTTGAAGACTACCAGGGCCTCGCGATGCGCCGTCCAGTACTGGCCGCGCTGCTCGCCTTCTTCCTTCTCTCTCTGATCGGGATTCCCTTTACCGGCGGCTTCTTCGGCAAGTTCTACGTATTTGCCGCCGTGCTTCAGGCCGGCCACGTCTGGCTTGCCGTCATCGGCCTGATCAACAGCGGCGTCGCCTGCTTCTACTACCTGCGGCTGCTCAGCTCGATCTACACAAGGCCCGGAGAGACGGCGTCAGCAACAACTCCCGCCCCTGCTCCGGCGATCAGCGTGCCCGCGGGCATCGGACTTACTCTCACCGCCGCGGCAACGCTGCTGCTCGGCATTCTACCCGGCCACGTTCTCCACCTGGCCAACTCCGCCAGTTCGAGCCTGCGCGCAACCTATGCAATTGCTGCGCCTTCCGCATCTCCCGGCAACAGCCCGCCCAGCCTGCCTTCCTCAGACAACAGCCGGTAGCCTTCTCGAATAGATACAAACGGGCGCAGATTCATTACAATTTCAGCGACGGCCGCATCCCGCATCCGTCGTCATTCAATCAATCAGTGAGCGTTCCGGCCATGCAGCTTCTCTCCGTAAAAAGCCTTCGGGCAATCTTCGTCTCCCTCCTTCTCGTCGCATGCTTTGCCACCACCAGCCGGGCTTTCGTTGCGCCCCACATCGTCACAGCCGACCGCATCGCCGCTGCCGACCGCATCGCGCAACTGGAGAAGCAGGTGGCCGAGAACAAGGCCTCCGTGCAAGCCTCCGCGACAGCAGCCGCGGCCGCCACGGCCACCGCGCAATCGGCCGGCGACAACGCCTGGGTGCTGACCAGCGCGCTGCTGGTGCTGATGATGACCGGCCCCGGCCTGGCGCTGTTCTACAGCGGCCTGGTGCGCAAGAAGAACGTGCTGGGCACCATGATGCAGAGCTTCGCAATGATGGCCGTCATCACGGTGCTGTGGTTCGTGTGCGGCTACTCGCTGGCCTTCGGGACGGGCAACGCCTACATCGGCGGCCTGCACAATGCCTTCCTGCACGGCGTGGGACTGACGCCGAACCTGGCCTACGCGCCCACCATTCCCGAGCAGAGCTTCATGATCTANNNGTCGGCGGCTTGCTGAACGCGACCGGCGGGCGTTTCCCCACGCTCGACTTCGCCGGCGGAACCGTGGTCCATATCACCTCGGGCGTCTCGGCGCTGGTCACCGCGCTCTATCTCGGCAGGCGGCTTGGCTACCCCAAGGAGCCTATCTCGCCGCACAGCATGGTTCTTTGCTTCATCGGCGCCGGCCTGCTGTGGGTGGGCTGGTTCGGCTTCAACGCGGGCTCTGCGCTGGGCGCGGGCCCGCTGGCCACCTCTGCCTTCGTCAACACGCAGTTCGCGGCGGCGGCGGGTGCCCTCGCCTGGGGCGCGGCGGAGTGGATCCGCAGCGGCAAGCCCAGCGCGCTGGGCGCGGTCTCCGGCGCGGTGGCGGGGCTGGCAACCGTCACCCAGGCCGCGGGCTTCGTGCAACCCATCTCGGCCGTGCTGATCGGGCTGATCGCCGGGGCCGGCTGCTTCTTCATGGTGGTGAAGGTGAAGAACTGGTTCGGCTACGACGACTCGCTCGACGCCTTCGGCGTGCATGGCGTGGGCGGAACGATGGGCGCGCTGCTGACCGGAATCTTCGCCAGCAGTGCGATCAATCCCATCTTCGGCAAGGACGCACTGGGCCACGCAAGGCCCACGGGATGGGTGGACGGAAACCACGCGCAGGTGCTGCACCAGTTGACCGCAGCCGGCATTGCATGGGGCTTCGCCATTGTGGGCACGCTTGCGATTCTGTTTGTCGTCGATCATCTGGTCGGCGTGCGAGTCAGCGAGGACGACGAGGAACAGGGCCTCGATCTATCGCAGCACGGCGAACAGGGCTACGACTGGGAGAGCAATGCTTCCTAGAGCTTTCGCTGCATCCGTTCGCCAGAGGTTGCAGACGGATGCGGCGAGGCACAGGAATAGAGAACCGAGGAAGAACTCTCCCTGTAGGGCATTTCCGCTACTGGCTCGGAAGTCGTTAGTCAGATCCGATTTACACCTGGATTAAATTTTGCCGATCACAGCATCCTGCTATGGACTCACGAGGTTCGCTAATAACGCTCCCAATGCGATACCTGTGAATAACCAATCGCACTTACCTCCTCGTTTAAACAAGAACGATACAGTACCCGCTACAGCTGTAATTTCTAAAGGCTTGTTGAATGGCCCATACCTCCAAGATATAAATAGAAATCCCAAGAGAACCGCTGTTGCTTTCGGTATTCTTTCCTTGAACGGATACTGCTTAANNTTAAGATTTTCGTAAACTCCAGTTTCCCGCATTAATATCTCATCGCTTCCATAAGTTCTGGCGTTAATGGACTAATTTTCACAAAAAACAGAAGTAAGGGTGGATTTTCTTTAGACGCGCTCAGTAGCCTATCGACATTAGAGACTCCACAGTCAGCGCGCGCAGTTTGCTGGCACCTCCATTCGCTGCCGGTCAGGCTTCGGACTGCACGGTGAAGAGATTGAGCCGGCAGATATTCGCGATCTCTGGACGGAATTTGAGAAGGATGCGGAGGACGGCCCGCGTCGGCAGGGAGAGGCGCGACCGCAAGGGACCGGGGATGTCCAACATGGAGCGGGAGTCCAGCAGGCGCAAGCCGATCTTCCATCGCTCGATCTCGATTGGGTCTTCACATGCCCACATGAAGCAGGCACCGATCTTCTGGCGCGCGTGGTCTTTGTTCCCGTTACGAATCGAATTGAGCGGCATGCTGTCGAAGGCGATGGTTGCATTCGGGAAGTTGGCTGCGATCTGCGCCAGCGCCAGCTTCACCTGCTGCTCTGTGAGGTAGATGAAGACAGCCTCCGCGACGAAGAAGTAGGGGCCGGGGCTCTGGCGTACTGCGGCCATCCAGCCGGGATCGAGGACCGATGCGGTCAGAGTGGTGCGCCGGGGGGTGTCGGTGAAGAACTTCTTCCGCAGTTCGATGCTGTCGGGAAGATCGAGGTCGAACCAGTGCACGGCGCCGTTGTCGAGCCGCTCGAAGCGGGTGTTGAGCCCGGCGCCGATCTCGATCACGGAGCCTTCGGGATGGCGGCTGAGAAAATCCCTGGCCCGCACGTCGAACATGGCGGTCCGCAGGGTGGCCGCCGCGATCCGCCAGCTCTGGTTGAACCTCTGGAAGTCCCAATCGATGGATTCGACCATCTCGATGGCCTTGCGATCGTTCAGGATGGGACGCTTTTTGCGCGTGTCGACGGCGCGGGCGTAGAGCGGAACCAGCAGTGTCTCCTGCACTGTGCCGAGCTGGATGAATTGTTTTGCAGCCATGTACACCTCATCGTCAACAAAACAAGAATAGCCGCGTCGAACCGAAGACTCACGCCCAGACGCAGTCAATAGCCGTTGGCCAGCAGAGACTCCACCGTCAGCTCGCGCTTCGATGCGTCGGCCTGCGCGCGACTCTCGGCGTACTTCGCCATCACATCCACCTCGATGTTCACCTCCATCCCCGGCGCCAGCGTGTGCAGGTTGGTGGCCGAGTAGGTGTGGGGGAGGATGGCAATCCAAATCTCTGCGCCCTCGATGCCCGCGACCGTGAGGCTGATCCCCTCCACGGCGATCGACCCCTTCAGGACCACATAGCGCATCAGCTCCTGCGGCAGGCGCACCCGAATCACCCAGTCCGTCAGCCCGGCGGCCGCCTGCGATGAATCGGTCTGCATTGCGTCCGGCTTGGCCCAGTCGCTCTGCGAGAAGTCGACTTGACTTCCGGCGGCGACCGGCTCGACGGCGAGCAGCGTTCCTGTCCCATCGACATGCCCCTGGACTACATGGCCGCCCAGCGGCGAGCCGGCCGCGGTGGGCAACTCCAAGTTCACCAGCGAACCGGGAACCAGGCGCGAGAGTGTGGTGCGCGCGATGGTCTCCGCGGCCAGGTCGGCCGAGAAGCGCGGAGGAAACGCGCCGTGCTCGATAGTGAGCGCCGTGAGGCAGACGCCGCAGACGGCAACGCTGTCGCCCAGATGCAGCCGATCGACGATCCCCGGCGCGGCAATCGTCAACCGCGCCGCACCCTCGGTCGGGGTAAAGGCGATCACCTCGCCCGTCTTCTCCACCAGTCCGGTAAACATAGCTCTAGCGTAGCTCATCTGTGCGCCCCCGCGCTGCGCATCCTGCCTCATCCTCGCGTCCAGACAGGTCTCTTGCGCGAACAGAATTGACAGCCCCTTCATTTCATTTCCGTCGTGCTTGCGGTAGTCTCATAGTGCTGTATATGCCTGAGAAGAAACCATCCGCCGCGAAGTCCAGCCGAGCCGGCAAGCCTCCGGGTCCTGGCAAGCCAGCCGAGCAGGGACCCACCACTCGCGAATCCGCCGCAAAGAAGTCTGGCGCAAAGAAAGTGGCCGCGAAGAGGGCGACCAAATCCTCCGCGAAGAGGGACGCCGCGTCCGCGCCGGAGAGCCTCTTCTTCGACCGCGACGAGAGCTGGATGCGCTTCAACCAGCGCGTGCTGGAGGAGGCCGAGGACGCGAGCAATCCGCTGCTGGAGCGGGTGAAGTTTCTGGCCATTACGGCGAGCAATCTGGACGAGTTTGTGGAGATCCGCGTGGCCAGCCTGCTGCAGCGGATTGAGGACGGATACGACCAGCCGCAGCGCCCCGACGAGGGCGGCCTGACGCTCAGCCAGCGGCTCGACCGGCTGAGCGTGGTGCTGCACGAGTTCGTGGACGCGCAGTACGAGTGCTGGAGCCGGAAGCTGCGCCCCGCGCTGGCCGCCGAAAAGGTCCGCATCCTGGACTGGAAACAGTTGGACGAACGCGCGCGCGCCTATGCGCTCAACTTTTACGAGACCGAGGTCGATCCGCTGCTGACGCCGGTGACCATCGACCCGTCGCATCCCTTTCCGCGCGTTCTGAACAAGGCCCTGTGCATCGCGCTTCTGCTGCGCTCCAAGCGCCGGGTGAGGGCCGTGCCCCGGCCCGGCGCCGCGCTGGGCGTGGTGACGGTGCCGCGCGCTCTACCGCGCATGGTCGCGCTTCCCAGCGACGAGGGCTGCTTCGACTTCATCCTGCTGCACAAGCTGATCGAGTCGCAGGTGGAACGCATGTTCCGCGGCTACCGGGTGCTGGCGCGGGCGGCCTTCCGCGTGACGCGCAACAGCAACCTCTACCTACAGGATGAAGAGTCGCGCAGTATGCTGGAGAGCGTCCGGGCAGAGCTATATAACCGGCGCAAGGGCGACGCCGTGCGCATGGAGATCGAGGCTGCCGCGACGCCGGAGATTGTGGAACGGCTGCGCACCAACTTCGAGCTCGACCGCTGGCAGGTCTTCCGCTCCGAAGCGCCGGTGAACCTGTCGCGGCTGATGACTCTTCCCGGCCTGGTGCGCCGGGCCGATTTGAAGTACCGCGAGTTCCATGGCCGCCAAACGCAGCTCGCGCCCAAGTCAGCGAACCTGTTCGACGAGCTGCGCAGCCGCGACATCCTGCTGCACCACCCCTTCGACTCGTACGCCACGGTGGAGGAGTTCATTGAGTCGGCGGCCGAGGACCCCGCCGTCGTCAGCATGAAGCAGACGCTCTACCGCACCAGCGCCGACTCGCCACTGTTCAACGCGCTGACCGAGGCCGCGCAGTCCAAGGAGGTGACCGTCATCGTGGAATTGATGGCGCGCTTCGACGAGGCCTCCAACATTCGCTGGGCGCGCGAGATGGAGGACGCCGGCGTGGGTGTATTCCTGGGCATCCTGGGGCTGAAGACGCACTGCAAGCTGGCGCTGATGGTGCGCCGCGACCCGGACGGCGTGATCCGGCGCTACGCGCACCTGGGTACGGGAAACTACAACTCGGTGACCGCGCGGATTTACACCGACATCAGCCTGCTGACGGCGCGGCCGGAGATCACCTCCGCCATCCAGTCCGTCTTCCGTTACCTGACGGCCGAGTCCGACGTGAAGAGCTACGCGCCGCTGCTGGTGGCGCCGCTGACGCTGGCGCCGGCAATTCTGCGGCTGATTGCGCGCGAGACCGCGCACGCCAAAGCGGGAAGGCCCGCCGCGATTGTGGCCAAGATGAACGCGCTGCTGGACCGCGCGACGATCGAGGCGCTGTATGAGGCATCGAACGCGGGCGTGGAGATCGACCTGATTGTGCGCGGCATGTGCAGCCTGCGCCCCGGCGTGAAGGGCCATAGCGAGCGCATCCGCGTGCGCTCGATTGTGGGAAGATTTCTGGAGCACAGCCGCATCTTCTGGTTCAGCAACGGTGGGCAGCCGGAGGTCTTCTGCGGCAGCGCGGACTGGATGCCGCGCAACCTGGTGGAGCGCTCCGAGGCAGTATTCCCGGTGGACGACCCCGCGCTGTCGGCGCGGCTGCGCAACGAGATTCTGGCGGCGTATCTGGCCGACAACACCAAGGCGCGACTACAGCAGCCCGACGGAAGCTACGTGCGCGCTCCGCGGATTGGCCCCGCGTTCAGCGCGCAGGACCACCTAATGCAACTCGCCAAGGTCTAAGAAATCTCTGCACAAGTCCACGTTTTGAAAGGGACGGGCTTCAGCCCGTCCGTAAGTGCCGCAAAATCACGGGGCTTTAGCCCCTGAGGGAATGTTGAAGACTTGTGCAGACATTCCCTAACGGCAGTGGGTAGTGAGTAGTGGATAGTTGATAGTGAGTGCCCCATCTCTCGATATTGAGATGTAGGTTTTACATGCTGCCACAAATCTCACTCACCCGTCACAGTCCCGTCAGTCGAGAACTGCGGCCCAGGGATCGCGCAGCGTTCCCGCTACGCATGTGTCCGCGCCGAAGTTTGTCCGCGCAGTTCCCTTCAGCGATTGCTCCAGCAGAGACGGTGGGCCAAATCCGGCGGCAAACGGAAGTGCGCCTTCGCCCAGCGCAGCCGGCGCATGGAAGAGCACAACTTTGTCCACCAGATCTTGCGCGAGGAAGGCGCCGTTCAGCTCGGAGCCGCACTCCAGCAGGACGGAGATTATTTGGCGCGATGCGAGGGCCGCGAGCACGGCGTCGAGATCGAGACGATCTCCCTGCGGTTTGAGCTGAACGACCTCGACGCCCACGTACTGGAGCGCAGCAGCGCGGTCCGGGTCTGCGTGCGTGTCACCGAAGATCAACAGATCGCCCCGCGCCGAGCGCACAAGCTGCGAATCCAGCGGCGTGCGCAGGCGCGAATCCAGGACCACGCGCAGCAGTGAACGTCGCCGGGGCAGACCGCTGCGGTCGGTGAGCAGCGGATCGTCGGCCAGCACCGTGCCAATCCCGGTAAGGACTGCATCCGACGCATGACGCATGCACTGCACCTCGGCGCGCGACTCCGCGCCGGTGAGCCAGTGCGGCTGCTTCTCGATTCGCGCGGAGGCAGGCGGCGCAAGCATTCCATCCGCCGAGAGCGCGGCCTTCAGCGTAACCAGCGGACGGCCCGCGCGGATGAAGCGCGCGAAGGCGTCGTTGATGGCGCGCGCCTCCGGCTGCAACACTTCGACTGCAACGTCAATTCTCGCGGCGCGCAGACGCGCAATTCCCTTCCCGCTAACCTGCGGATTGGGATCGAGGGTCGCGGCGACTACGCGACGCACGCCAGCCGCAATCAGCGCGTCGGCGCATGGGCCGGTGCGGCCGTGATGGCTGCACGGCTCCAACGTAACGTAGGCGGTCGCGCCGGAGAGATCGGTGCCGCGTTCGCGCGCGTGCCGCAGCGCGACGATCTCCGCGTGGTCTCGCTGGTCATAGACGTGCGCACCCTCACCGACGATCTCGCCGTCGCGCACGAGAACGCAGCCAACCTGCGGATTGGGCGAGGCAAGACCCAACGACGCGCGCGCCAACTTCAATGCGCGGTGCATGAACGCTTCGTCGATCTGTTCGCGCGATTGCACAGAATCTTCCACGCTGTTCCCTGCTTCTACTTCACCATCGAGTCGACGAATGCGGCGCTGTCGAAGGGGAGAATGTCTTCCATCTTCTCGCCGACGCCGACGAACTTTACCGGCAGGCCAAGCTCGGTGGCGATGGCCAGCACGATTCCGCCCTTGGCGGTTCCATCAAGTTTGGTGAGCACGATGCCGGTGACGCGCGCCGCTTCGGTGAAGAGGCGCGCCTGCTGCAGACCGTTCTGGCCGGTGGTCGCGTCCATCACAAGCAACGTCTGATGCGGCGCGCCGGGGACCAGCCGCCCGGCGGCGCGGCGCATCTTGTCCAGCTCCTTCATCAGGTCGGATTTGGTGTGCAGGCGGCCCGCCGTATCGACGATGAGCACATCGCTGCCGCGCGCCTTGGCCGCGGTACACGCATCATAGAGCGCGGCCGAAGGATCGCCGCCGGTTTTGGTCTTAATCATGGGAACTTCGCAGCGCGCGGCCCAGACCTCAAGCTGCTCGATGGCTGCCGCGCGAAAGGTGTCTGCCGCGCAGAGCAGAACCGAGCGGCCCTGCGCGCAGTAGTACGCCGCGAGCTTGCCGGCGGAGGTGGTCTTGCCGGTGCCGTTGACGCCGACCATCATGATGACTTCGGGCGCGGTCGCGGGAGGCGAGTCCTGGGTTGCGACCGCGTCGAGCACGGACTTCAGTTCGAGCTTGAGCAGGCGCTTCAGCTCGTCGCCGCCCCCAACCCGATCCAGCCCTCCCTGGCGCAGGCCGCGCTGGCGCAGGCGCTCGATGATCTTGCGCGCGGTCGCGCTGCCGATGTCGGCGGCCAGCAGCACCGTCTCCAACTCGGCCAGCGAGGTTTCATCCACCTCGCGCGCGAGCGCCAGCACCGAGCCGATCGACTCGGAGAAGGAGTCGCGCGTGCGCGTCACCGCCTGCTTCATGCGGTCGAAGAGGCCGCGCGCCTGCGCGTCGTTACCTTTGTCCGTGGGATCGGGGCCGGACGCGTGCTTGCCAAAGAGAGAAAAAGCCATGGGAAGTCTAGTTTAGCCGATGCCGTTGGATTAGCATGGTTTTGAGGAGGTGTACTTATGGCAACGTCAGCGCCCGTCTACGTTCCGCGCGAAGAGTATCTCAACACCACCTACCGCCCCGACCGCGACTGGATCAACGGCGAGACCAAGGAGCACACCATGGGCGAGCAGCCCCACGCCAGCGTACAAGGCTTCTTCATCCAGTGGTTCAAGAACCGAGCAGTCGAGCTAGATATCCGCGTCTTCCCGGAGCAACGCGTCCAGACCTCCTCCACCAACTACCGCATCCCGGACGTCTGCGTCGTTCGCCGCGCCACGCCGATGGAACCCATTGTCGTCACTCCGCCCCTGCTCTGCATCGAGATACTCTCCCGCGAAGACCGCATGAGCGAGATCCAGGAACGCGTCGAAGACTACCTCGCCATGGGTGTGCAGGTCGTCTGGGTGGTCGATCCGCAACGCCGCCGCGCCTACGAGACACTGCCCAACGGAGCGATGCAACCCGTGCCCCGCGAACTCACCGTCGCCGGAACCGAGATACGCATCCCAGTGCCCGACATCTTCGCGGAACTGGACGAGATGGAAGCCAAGAGCTAGAGCGGTTCCGCCGCTACTCGTCCTTGCCGGGACGCGTCATCAGCTCGTGGATCGCCTCTTTGGGGTTCTTTCCGCGATGCAGGATGGCGTCCATCTGCTCGGTGATGGGCATCTCCACGCCGTAGCGCGCGGCCAGCCCCAGCGCCGCCGCCGTGCTGACAACCCCTTCCGCAACCTTGCCGTTCATCTCTTCCAAAATTGCCGCGAGCTTCCGCCCCTTGCCCAGTTCGATGCCCACCATGCGGTTGCGTGAGAGCGAGCCAGTGCAGGTGAGCACCAGGTCTCCAAGCCCGGAGAGCCCGGCCAGGGTCTGCCTGTGCCCGCCGCAGGCCACGGCCAGGCGCGTGATCTCCGCGATGCCGCGGGTGATGAGAGCCGCCGCCGCGTTATTCCCCTGATTCAGTCCATGCACCACGCCCGCGGCCAGCGCGATCACGTTCTTCAGCGCTCCGCCCAGCTCCACCCCGGTCACATCCTCGTTGGTATAGATGCGCAGCGTGGGCGAACTGAACTCGCGCTGGATGGCCTGCGCGACCGCCGGCGTCCCCGCCGCCACAATCGCCGTCGGAATCCCGGCGGCGACCTCGGCGGCAAACGACGGCCCGCTCAGCACTCCGCATGGGTTGTCGGTCAGCGACGCAATCACCTGCGACATGCGCAGCAGGCTCTTCTCCTCCAGCCCCTTGGTGGCGCTCACCACAATCTGGTCGCGAGAGAGCAGCGGCGCAATCTGCTTCATCACGCCGCGCAGATGCTCCGACGGAGTGACGCAGAGGACGATCTCCGCCTCCTTCACCGCCACCGCAAGGTCCGCCGTCACCAGTACGCCGGCTGGCAGCGTGCAACCGGGCAGAAAGAGCGAGTTGACTCCCGTATCCTTCATCTCCGAAGCCAGCTCCGGAAGGAACGACCAGAGTACAACCGAGTGCCCGCCGCGACGCGCCAGCGAGATGGCCAGCGCCGTTCCCCACGCGCCCGCTCCCAAAACCGCAATCCGGCTCATGCCTCCGCCTCTCCCGTACCGGTTCCCGATCCGGAGCCAACTCTGAAGCGGCTCTCCGTGCCATTCATCAGACGCCGGATGTTTCCATGATGCTTCACAATAATCAACAGCGGAATAAAGAGAAATCCGAGCTTCACCATGGGCGTGATCGGCGTGTGCTGGGCCACAAAGTAGAAGCCGAAGAGCGGAAACGTCACCAATCCCACAATCGACGCCAGCGAGACATACCGCGTCAGTGCAAAGACCGCCGCAAACACCAGCAATATCGCCACCGTCGCCGGCCAGGTCAGCACCAGAAAGACGCCCAGCGCGCTGGCCACGCCCTTGCCTCCGCGAAAGCCAAGCCACACCGGAAAGACATGGCCCACAACGGCGGCAACCGCCGCAGCCACCTGCACGTCATACACTCCCGGCGCCAGATGCTTCGCAATCAGCACCGCCGCCAGCGCCTTGCCAATATCGAGCAGTAGCGTGACCACGCCCAGCTTCGTGCCGCCCGAGCGCGCCACATTGGTGGCGCCAATGTTGCCGCTTCCCTGCTGGCGCACGTCCTCACGGCGGAAGAGGCGCACCAGCAGATAGCCGAAGGGGATGGACCCCAGCAGATAAGCAATCGAGATGGACTCAACCCAGGGATTCATCGTCAACGCGCGATCTCATCTTTCTCCTTCAAGAGTCTATCAAGCCAGGGAAGGATGATGTACGGCGGGCGTCCGCGCGCGCTCACGTCCGCTCCAGCAGACTGCGGCGCAGCAGCTCCAGCGCGTGCTGGCCGGCCCACCAGCGAACCCGCTCGCGGTCGCCGGTAATATGCAGCTCCGCCACCGAGGTGCCTCCGCTGAGACCGGCGAAAGAGATTGCGATATAGACCAGGCCGATCGGCTTCGCGGCGTCCGGCCCCGGCGCGCCCGGCCCCGGCCCGGCGATGCCGGTGATGCCGATTCCCACTGACGCGCCCGTACGCCGGCGAATCCCCTCGGCCAAGGCGCGCGCCACCGGCTCGCTGACCGGCCCCTCGTCGCGCACCAACTTTTCGGGGACATCGGCGAAGGTGGTCTTCAGGCGGTCCGCGTAGACCACCGCGCCGCCCAGAAAGTAGCGCGAGCTGCCGGGCACCGCGGTGAGCCGCTGGGCCAGCAATCCTCCGGTGCAGCTCTCGGCCGCCGCCAGGGTCATGTGGCGCAGGCCGAGCATCAGCAGGACGACCTCTTCCAGCGACTCGCCGTGCGACGAGAAGATGTCCTCGCCCATCTGCTGCTCGATCTTCTCGGCAAGCTCGTCGACGCGGGCCTGCGCCTCGGCCTCGGTGGACTTGGAGCAGACGAAATGCAACTGGATCTCCGCCGAACCGGCCAGAATCGTTGTGTCAACGTCCTTGAATTTTTTGTAGATGGGCGCGGTGCGCGCATCCACCTTGGACTCCGGCAGCAGCGCCATGCGCAACATGCGCCGCGCCATGTGGCGCACGGGAAGCGTCGCCGCCAGGCGAGGACGGCACTCGGCCTCGAACATCGGCTCCAGCTCCTTGGGCGGGCCGGGCAGCAGGACGACGATCTTGCGGTGGCGGCCCACCACCGTGTCGATGTACTGGCCCGGCGCGCTGCCGTTGGCGTTCTGCATCACCTCCGCGCCCTCGATCACGTCGGCCTGGCGCGCGTTGTTCTCCGGCATGGCCATGCGCCGCGCGGCAAAGCGCTTGTACATTGCGGTCAAAATCTCCGGGTTCCTACGCAGTCCCACGCCCAGCGCCGCCGCAGCCGCCTCACGCGTGAGGTCGTCCTCGGTGGGGCCGAGGCCACCGGAAAAGATCACGATGTCCGCGCGCTCCAGCGCCACCCGCGCCGCGCCGGTCAGGTCTTCCAGGTTGTCGCCGACGATGGTCTTGAACGCGACGGAGACGCCCAGCTCGTTTAGCTGCGCCGTGAGGTAGAGCGAGTTGGTGTCCTGCCGGAAGGGCGTCAACATCTCCGACCCGGCGGCAATAATCTCAGCAATCATGAGGACTCAGTCTCGGCCTCAGCGTAAATAAAATGTCGCTCGATAATACGCAAAATCAATGCAGCGAGTAGGAGCATAACCCCAAATATCGAACCCATCCGACCATGACGCACCGTCATCCAATCCGGCAAAACTCCTTCAATCCGCGGAATGAATGGCATAAATGAGAAGATCAACGCCAAGTAAAGCAGGTGCACCATTACAATCGTTGAACGCGGTGTGACATTCTGCTTGGACAGAATTCGGGTTTCATCCTTGGTAAGCGAATACCAGAAGACAAGAATGGTGTAGGTAATGCCCACGAGCAAGTACATCAGCCATGCAAGATTTGTACTCATACGTCTTCCCTGATCCTTATCTGGTACCCCGCATTTCGATTCTACGATGTGGGTCTTCGGCGACTCATGCCAAACTACACCAGCTTGCGGCCTTCGATGTCCAAGGCAACATGGTAGAGCGCGTCGCGGGTGGCGAGCGCGGCGCATCCATCGTCCAGAAACGCCAGCCCGACGAGATTGTTCCCCGAGACGGCGAGCGTTGCCTCGCGCTGCGGCGTGATCCGGACAATGCCGCGCTGCCCGCGCAATGATGCGGCGACATACAGGTTGCCATCCACGTCGAAGGCCATGCCCTGCGCGCGGCCCAGGCCCTGATAGAAGACCGATGTGCGGCCGTCGCGGTCGATGGCGTAGATGGCCTGATTGCTGGATGTAGTCGGCCCGGTGACAAAGAGCGTTCCCTCGTCGTTGAAGGCCAGGTGGTAGGCTGCCATGCTGGGCTCCAGCGTGGCGTAGACAAAGATCTCGCGGTCGCCCAGCTCGCCGGCGGTGAGCGCCCCGCCGGCGCCGCCTCCGCTGGGGCCGACCTTGAAGATGGTCCCCGAGCGGTCGCCGACAAAGAGGTTTCCGTCGCGGTCGAAGGCGATGCCGGTGGCAATGCCCATGCCCTCGGCGTAGGTGGTGACCGCGCCGGCGGGCGAGATGCGATAGACCGTCCCCTCGGCGCGCGAGCTGACATAGAGAGTGCCGTCGGCGTCGAAGGCCAGCCCTGTGGCGTTCAGAATGCCGCGCACAAACGGCCGCACCTCGAAGTCGGGCGCAATGGAGAAGATCGACACCGGAACGCTCTGGCCGCGCGCGCCGGAGAAGGTGGCATAGACATTGCCGTCCGCGTCCACCGCCGGGTTGGCCACCGGATGCAGATCCTCCGCCATGGGCACGGCGACCCTCAGCTCCAGCGCATTGCTGGCGACGCCGTCGCGCTCGAGCACAACCACGCCGGAGGTTGTCCCCTCGGGGACCTGCAGCACAGCACGGTCCGATCTGCTCAACGAGAGCACCGCCGCAGTCGTTCCCACGCGAACCTGCGGCAATGCCACGCCTAGCAGCCCCGAGCCGCGCAGCTCCACCTCGCCGCCCGGCATCGCCGCCGGAGGGGCAAGCGAGACCAGATGCGGCGCATCTGACTTGGTTCCATGCAGCAAAGGACTCATACCACCCTCAGCCTAGCCCGCCCTGCGCCGCAGCGCAAACTACACCCAGCGGGAGAACAGCAAGCCCACGGCCAGCGCGAGCAACCCAGCCGCCACATCGTCCAACATGATTCCCGTGCCTGCGGGCAGAGCCTCCAGCCGCCGTATGGGCCACGGCTTCCAGATGTCGAAGAGGCGGAAGAGGACGAGGGCCAGCGCCGCGTGCTGCCAGTCCGGACGAACCGCGATCAGCGCGATCCACTGGCCGGCGACCTCGTCGATCACCACAAAGCCCGGGTCCTCGCGCCCCGACTCGCGCTCCACAATGGTGGAGGCGCGAATGCCGATCAGCGTAATGAGCAGCGCAGCCAGGGCCGTTGCGAGGGCCAGCGCGAGCCGTCCCGGATGGAAGAGATGCGCCGCGCCGAACCACAACAGCAGCGCAGCCAGCGAGCCATACGTCCCTGGACCGGGTTTCATTCGCCCCGCGCCGAAGAAGGTCGCCAGCGTCCACGCCCAGCGTGTCTTGCGCGCGCCGTCCGCACCATTCGCGCGCGCCATCAGTTCACTTCCCCGCTGCCGCCGGAGGAATCGGAGCGCCCGCGATCACGCAGCCCATCAAGTTCATCGAGCAGATCGGGATCGCCTGTCTCTCGGGTGAAGGCCGGAGAGCTGATGACATACCCGCCGCTGGCCCACTTGCCGAGGTCGATCAGCCGGCAGCGGTCGGAGCAGAAGGGAAAGTCCTCCGTCCCCGCCAGAACAATCGTGCGGCAGGTGGGACAGCGTAGCGTCTTCAGCTTCTTCGCCATAGCATCATTCTAGAATCACTGCTGCATCGGCTGACAACCTGTAGTTCACAACTGATACACCTCGATCGCAGTTCCGCCGAAGATGGCGGCGCGCTCCGGCTCGCTGAAGTCGGCGAAGTAAATGCGCAGCAGCTCGAACCACTGCGCGTAGGTGGTGGCAAGCAGGCAGACCGGCCAGTCCGAGCCGGCCATCAGCCGCGTCGCGCCAAACGCCTCGACGGCCACATCGAGATACGGCTTCAGCGTCGCAAGCGAGCGAGTGCCGGCCGGGTCCGCACGCCAGTCCGCCTCGGTCACCATTCCGGAGAGCTTGCAGCACACATTCTCGCGGCGGCCCAGCTCACGCATCCGCGTGGCCCACGGCTCGAGCTGTCCCGCGGCGATCAGCGGCTTGGCGATGTGGTCCAGCACAAACGGCTGCCGCGGATGCTCGTCGACAAAGTGGATCGCGTCCTCCAGGTGGCGCTCGAAGATCAGAATCTCGTAGACCAGCCCACTATCGACCATGGCGCGGATGCCGGAGTTGAAGTCCTCGCGCAGGATGTAGTGCGGGTCGCGCTCGTCCTGGATGACGTGGCGCAGGCCCTTCAGCTTGGCGCGCCCGTCAAACTCCTCCATCACGCCGGGGAAGTCCTCACCGGCGATGGGTGCCCAGCCCACCACGCCGCGAATCGCGTCGGTCGCGTCGGCCAGGTCGAGCAGCCAGCGCGTCTCGTCCAGCGACTGGCGCGCCTGCACCGCAATCGTGCCGTCGATTCCAGCCGGGGCCATTGCGGCCTTCAGGTCGGAGGGCAGAAAATCGCGGCGCAGCGCGGCCATCTCTTCGTCGATCCAGCCATACTCCTCGGCCGAGTAGCGCCAAAGGTGGTGGTGCGCATCGATCCTCTCAACCCGTCCCGTTCCGTTCACAATCACACTCTCCACTCTGCCGTCATCCTACTCAAGGAGTTGTCAATCAACTTATCGTTCGTCATTCTGGCCTGAGCAAAGTCGAAGGCCAGAATCTCCGTATTTCGCATTTGCCGAGGGCCACGCATCTTGATTCTGAGATGCGGACCTGCGCCGCTACTTCCTGCTATAGAGCAGGTCCTTGATCGCCTGCCGCCGGGCTGCATTCGCCTCGCGCACACTCTTCAGCTCGTCGGCATCCATGCGCGCTTTGCTGCTCGCCTGCTCATCCACCTCCGGCGTGCTGCATTTTGGGCAGCGGTTGGCGAAGCCCGGTTTGTCCGGCCTCAGCTCGAACTCCTCTTCGCACACCACGCAGATTTTGATTGGAAACGGCATTTCTCTCCATAATACGACGCTTCTGCCGCAGGAAAACCCATCCACGCCACCGTCGGATTCAGAGAATCTGAGCTAACGCGATGCGATCTCCACCAGCGCAGCGGGCTCGTCGACGGTGCGCTTTAGCTGGCCGCAGGCGGCGTAGATGTCGCGGCCGCGGGGCTTGCGGGTGAAGGTAGGGATTCCACCGTCGATCAGCATCCGATGGAAGACGGCGACATCGGCCTGCGCAGGCTCACGGAAGTCGATGCCGGGGCCGGGATTCCAGACGATGAGGTTCACCTTGGCCTTCATTCCGGCGAGCAACGCAAGGACCTCGCGCGCGTGCTGCGGCTGGTCGTTGACGCCGCCCAGCAGGACGTACTCAAACGTCACGTACTCGCGCTTGCCGAACGGGATGGAACGCAGCGCATCCAGCAGCGCGGCGATCTTCCACTTGCGCGTCACCGGCATGATCTGCCTGCGCACGGCGTCATTGGAGGCGTTGAGGCTGAGCGCCAGTTTGGGCCGGATGGGTTCTTCGGCGAAGCGGCGAATCGCGGGCTCGATGCCGCTGGTAGACACCGTCATGCGCGATTCGGGAATGCCCATGGCGCGCAGGACGTGGACGCTCTGCATGAAGGCGTCGTAGTTCAGGAACGGCTCGCCCATGCCCATGAAGACCAGGTTGATGCGCGAGGGTGTCTGGACGCCGCGCCCGCTGCCGATGCGCACGCGCTGGCGGTTGAGCACCACGGCCACCTGCCCGGCGATCTCGCCCGCCGTCAGATTCCGTCGCATTCCCAGCTTCGCCGTCAGGCAGAACCGGCAGTTGACCGCGCAGCCCACCTGGCTGGAGATGCAGATGGTGGCGCGCTTGTACTGCTGTTCCCTGTTCCCTGTTCCCTGTTCGCTGGCCTCCTCCTCGGCCGCGGCCTGGCTTCCATCGCCTCGCTCGCCGCCATCTCCATCGGGCATCCACACGGTCTCGACGGTCTCGCCGTCGGCCATGCGCATCAGGTAGCGCTCGGTGCCATCCACGGAGCGCGTTGCCTGGGCGATCTGCGGCAAGCCGACCGCGTAGCCCTCGGACGCGAGCCGCTCGCGCAGCTCAGCGGGCAGCGTGGTGATCTCGTCCAGCGACGGTACGCGCTGCTTGTATAGCGCATCGCCCAACTGCACGGCGCGATACTTCGACTGCCCCAGGCCGGCCATCAGCTCAGTCAGCTCCGGCAGGCCCGCTCCGAATAGCGCGCGCGTCTCCATCTTTGCAGTTTACCGCTCCTATAATCGGCCCATGGCCCCCCACGCGGTATTCACACACACCGAACCCGATCTGCTTCCCGTGCTCGATGAACTTCGCCGTCTTGAGCCCATCTTTCACACAACGGAGTTCGGCACCATGCCCGCGGACTTGCAACGAAGAATGTCCCCCGGCTACTGGGAGGTGGGCGCCTCCGGTCGACGCTACAGCCGCGAGTTTATCCTGCACAACTTCGAGCAAACCCCTCCTGTCGACGCTCGCGCAGCGGGCTGGCAGGCCTCCGGTCACGCCCTCCGGCGGCTTGGCCCAGACACATATCTCCTCACTTACAATCTGCAACAGGGCCCTCGTCTCAGCCGCCGCGCCACCATTTGGCAGCACTCACGTCAGGACTGGCTGGTCGTCTATCACCAAGGCACGCTCGTCTCCGCCAACGAAGACGATGTTGTGCCGCCGCAGCCGTGAAACAATGGAACCGATGATAATCTCCGTCCCAGTCGCCACACCCGCGACCCTCCCAAGCGAATCGCCTGCCCGCAATATCCGCCGGACAGTACTGCCCAATGGCCTGCTGGTGCTGACCGAGAGCATCCCTCACGTCCGGTCCGTCTCCATGGGCGTGTGGATTCGCACCGGATCGCGCGACGAGCCGCTGGAGCTGAACGGCATCTCCCACTTCGTCGAGCACATGGTCTTCAAGGGCACGACCACGCGCGACGCACGGCAGTTTGCGCGCGAGGTGGACTCCATCGGCGGGAACCTGGACGCATTCACTGGCAAGGAAAACATCTGCTTCAATATCAAAGTGTTGGACGATAATATTGCACCGGCGCTTGAACTTCTCAGCGACCTGGTCCTCCACCCCACCTTCACACCCGAGGACATCCGCCGCGAGCAGGGCGTGATTCTGGAGGAGATCAAGATGGACGAGGACAGCCCCGACTACCTGGTCCACGAGACGTTTACGCAGAACTTCTGGAAGGGCAACGCGCTGGGGCGGCCCACGCTGGGCACGGTGAAGAGCGTTCCCAGCTTCACCCAGCCCATCGTCTTCGACTTCTACAACGCCTTCTTCACGCCGCGCAACATGGTCTTCTCCGCCGCCGGGAACCTGGACCACGACCGTTTTGTGGCGCAGGTGGCCGAGCGCTTCAGCGGACTCGCAGCCAGCAGCGGCGCTCCGTCGGCCAGGCCAGCCGCGCCGGCGACATTCGCCACCATCACGCTGAAGCGCAAGAAGTCGCTGGAGCAGGTGCAGCTCTGCCTGGGCGTTCCGGCGCCGCCGGTGGATTCGCCCACGCGCTTCGCCGTCTATCTGTTGAACTCGATTCTGGGCGGCGGCATGAGCTCGCGGCTTTTTCAGACCATCCGCGAGGACCGCGGACTGGCCTACTCCATCTACTCCGAGACCAGCCCCTTCCGCGACACCGGAGCGCTGAGCATCTACGCCGGCACCTCGGCCGGGAAGACCCCGGAGGTGATTCGGCTCACCATCGAAGAGCTGCGCCGTCTGAAAGAAGACCCTGTCGCGGAGGCCGAGTTAAGGCGCGCCAAGGACCAGCTCAAGAGCAACATCGTGCTCGGTCTGGAAAGCTCAGCCAGCCGCATGTCGAATCTGGCGCGGCAGGAGATGTACTTCCAGCGCTTCTTCTCGGTCGACGAGATCGTCTCCGAGGTGGAGGCCGTCACGGCCGCGGAGATCCAGACGCTGGCCCGCCAGCTCTTCCGCCCCGAGGCCATCGCGCTGACCGTGCTTGGCAACCTCGGCCCGCTCGACGTCACGCGCGAAGCTCTCGCATGTTGAGCCGCGCCCTGATACAGTTTCAAACGAGATCGAAACGCACATCTCGTTGCAGAGGAACCATGATGACCACTGAACGCGCCACGAACCAAGCACCTCGCACCTTGAACCTCGAATCCGGCTTTACCCTCATCGAACTGCTCATCGTCATGTCCATCATGCTGATCCTGATGGCTCTGGCCGTGCCGCAGATGCTCAAGCTGAAGAAGCACGCCGACGAGACCTCGGCGGCGCAGACCATCCGCACCATCGGCCAGGCCGAGACGATGTACAACTCCTCGTACAACGGATACGCCTGCCCGCTGGCCGCTCTGGGCGGCGATCCAAAATCCGGCGCGCCCTCGGCCACCTCCGCGCAGGTCCTCGACCCGGTGCTTGCCGCCACGGGACAGAAGTCCGGCTACACCTTCACCATCACCTGCGGCACCAAGGTCACCATCAACAACCAGGACGTGTACAACTCCTACGAGGTGACCGGCGTGCCGCAGTCGGTGGGCAAGACAGGCGACAACGGCTACTGCTCCGACGAGAACAACATCGTCAAGATCGACCCCACCGGCGCCACCAATTGCACGCAGTCGCTCCAGTAGCTGCTGAGCCTGACATCCTGAACGCAGTGAAGACTCCCCGCATTTCGTTCGTACTCCCACTGCTGCTCGCGCTGCACTGCGCGCCGAATCTCGCCGCACAAGCCGCGCAGGATTCCGTCCTCATCCGCCGCGTGGACGACCACTACAACCACCTGCACACCCTGCGCGCGCGCTACACCGAGCGCTACACCGGCGTGGGCCTGGACCGCACTGAATCCGGAACCCTTACTCTGAAGAAGCCCGGCCTGATGCGCTGGAGCTACGACGCGCCCAGCGGCAAGCTCTTCGTCCTGGACGGGAAGTACGCCTGGTTCTACACGCCCGGCGACGCGCAGGTCTCGCGCGCCCCGGCCAAGCAGTTGGACGACCTGCGATCGCCGTTGCGCGTTCTGCTGGGCCACACCCAGCTCGCCAAGGAACTGGACCAGATTGCCACCGTGCCCGATCCGGATTCAGGCAGCGCGAACTTCAAAATTACCGGCGTGCCCAAAGGCATGGCCCAGCGCGTCCATCTGCTTACGCTCATCGTCACCCCCAGCGGGGCCATCGAGCGCATGAGGCTGGAAGAGACGGACGGGGCCACCACCGAGTTCACCTTCAGCAGGATCGAAGAAGACATTGCGCTGCCGCCCGCCGAGTTCACCTTCATCCCGCCCCCCGGAATCCCCATCGTCGAAGCGCAGCCTCCCATCTAGAGCGAGCGGTTCCGATGTAAAATTGGAGACTAGAACCCAGTTTTCGCGCGCATCAAGCCGTGCAGAAGAGCAGCCCCCAGTGAGCACCGTCGCAAAGCCCCAAACACTTACCACCGCCGAATTTCATGCCGCCGTCCACGCGCTGGCGCCCACGGTTGCTGTCTTCGACTGCGACGGAACCCTCTGGTCCGGCGACGCGGGCGTCGGCTTCATGCGCTGGACCGTCGATGGCGGCCTGCTCTCTCGCGAGGCCATCGGCTGGCTCGACGACCGCTACCGCGCCTACCTGCGCGGCGAGGTCTCGGAGGTTGCCATCTGCGGCGAGATGGTGCAGATCTACCAGGGCCTGCGCGAGAGCGAGATGCGCTCCGCCGCCACGGAGTTCTTCGCCGCACGCATCGAGAAAAACATCTTCCCGGAGATGCTCGCCCTCATCCGCCAACTACAGGCGCGCGGCGGCGAGATATGGGCCGTCAGCTCCACCTGCAACTGGGTCGTCGAGGAGGGCATGAGCCGCTTCGACATTCCCCCTGGCCGCATCCTGGCTGCGCGCGTCGCCGTGGTTGAGGGCTTCGTTACCCCCACCCTGATCGACGTTCCCACCGATGAGGCCAAGGTCGCGTCCCTGGCGCGCGTGGGCATCCCGCGGCCCGACGCCGCCTTCGGCAACTCCATCCACGACGCTGCCATGCTGGCCATCGCCCGCCGCGCCTTCCCCATCGACCCCAGCCCCGCCCTGCTAGCGCGCTGCGCTCAGGAAAAGTGGCCCGTGTACTTCCCCGCCTCCGTCGCACCCGCATAAAAACGACGCTCGTCATTCTGGCGCAGCCAGAATCTCGGTATTGTTCAACGAACAACGAATAACGCACACCGGTCGACGATCCAATGCTGCTCGAAGGCCTGCACATCCCGCTGACCACACCCTTCCACCCGGATGGCCGCCTCAACCTGCCCAAGCTGGCCGCCAACATCGCGCGCAGTTCGAAGTCACCCGCCGCCGGGCTGATCGTCCTCGGCCCCAGCGGCGAGCCAACCCTGCTCGCGGACGATGAGACCAGCGAGGTCCTGCGCGCCGCAGCGCAGGCCGCAGCGCCGGAAAATGTGCTCCTCGCAGGCATCTCCCGCGACAGCGTCCGCGCCACGCTCGAGCTGGCTGATCTCGCCGCAGAGCTGCTCTACGACGCAATCCTTATCGGCGTCCCCTCGATCTTCGCCTCCGATCGTCCGACCGCAGCCGCAGCCGCAAGCGAACAATCCATATCCACGCAGCGCCGCGAACTCCTGCTTTACTTCCAGACCATTGCCGACCGCTCCCCGCTCCCCGTCGTTCTATTCAGCAACCGCGACCACCGCATCCCCCTGGAAGCCACAGTCGAGCTCGCCGCCCATCCCAACATCCTCGGCCTGCTGGACGGCGCGGCCAGCCCCTCCGAGATCGAATCGCTTATTCGCCGCACCGCGACGATCAAGCGCGAAGTCACCGTCACGACTGTCTTCCGTGCCGTCACCGCGCGCATGAAAATGGCCGCGCACAGCGGCGCGCCCTCCAGCCTCATCTCCGCCTCCGCTCTCTCCGCCCACTCCGCAACCGCAATCGCCGAACCGCCCGCCACACCTGCCCTGCGCACGCGCACCAAAACCGTCGGCTTCCAAATCCTCGCAGGCAACACGCAGACAATCCTCGAATCCCTGCGTGCCGGGGCCGTCGGGGCCGCTCCCGCATTCGCCGCCTGCGCTCCCCAGGTCTGCTACGAGGTCTTCGCCGCGTGGAAGGACGAGGACCAGCCCCTCGCCGAGGAAAAACAGGCCCGCCTGTGCGCAGCCGCGCGACTCGCCGAAGACAGCGCCGGCAATCTGAAGTTCGCCTGCGACCTGAACGGCTACTTCGGCGGCCGGCCGCGCCTGCCACAGCTTCCGCCCACGGGCGAGCAGCGCGCCGCCCTCGAGCAACTGATGAAGCAGCTTCGCAACTAGACAGGAGAACGCATGCCTTCTGATCCCGTCCGCGTCGCACTGATCCAGATGGCCTGCGCGCCCTCCACCGAGGAGAACCTCGACCACGCTGTGGACCTCGTCCGCCAGGCCGCACGCGCCGGCGCAGAGCTGGTCTGCCTGCCCGAACTCTTCGGCGCGCAGTACTTCTGCCAGCGCGAGGACCACCGCCTCTTCGCCCTGGCCGAACCCATCCCCGGCCCTTCGACTGCACGTCTTTCCGCAGTCGTACGAGAAGCCAAGATCACGCTGATTGCGTCGCTGTTCGAGCGGCGCGCCCCCGGCCTCTACCACAACACCGTCGCCGTTCTGGACCACGAATCGGCAGGGCCAGACCACATCGCCGGCATCTACCGCAAGATGCACATCCCCGACGACCCGCTGTTCTACGAGAAGTTCTACTTCGCGCCCGGCGACCTGGGCTTCCGCGCGATTCCCACCTCGCATGGCCCTGTCGGAGCGCTGATCTGCTGGGACCAGTGGTTCCCGGAAGCCGCGCGCCTGACCGCACTGGAGGGCGCGCAGTCGATCTTCATCCCCACCGCGATCGGCTGGCACCCCAGCGAGAAGTCCGAGTTCGGCGCGGCGCAGTACTCCGCGTGGAAG